>JAQWPY010000061.1 GCA_029245145.1 Pirellulales bacterium
TCGGCAATGCATCCGAATCTGCTCTCTGTCGTCGGCCTGTCACAGGATACCGAATCGGATGATCTGATCGGCAATGTGCAACTCGGCATGCCACTTCCTCTGTTCAATAAAAATCAGGGAAACATTCAGGAAGCTTACGCCGAATTACGCAAAGCAGACCTGGATATTGAACGCACGAAACTTGCCATCCGCAGCCGCCTTGCTTCGACCTACGAAGTTTATATGAATGCGTGGAATGAGGTGAATCAATACACGCAGCACATTCTTCCCGATGCGCGTGCGGCTCTTGACCTGGTGGTTCGAGGCTATGAGCAGCAGCAGTTTGATATCTTGACCGTGCTCGATGCCGAACGCACTTACGCCAAAGCAAACCTTGCGTATATCAAATCACTGCAGGATCTGGGTATTACGCGGATCGTAATTGAAGGCTCGCTACTGGTTGGCAGTTTGCGCGAGAATTCGCAAGCCAATACACCTGAAATCGATATCAACTTCTCACCGGCGTTCGGCCCTGGCGTGATTCCCGTAGAGACCGATCCAGGCGGTTAAGGCTTCGGCAGCAGACCTCGATACGACTTGCCCTGAATCATCACGCGGAGTTCGCCCCGACCCTCCTTGCCATCAACCGCCTGCTGCGCTGTGCGGGGCAATTCAAACCGAGAGGCCTGATCTGCTTCCCCCGGTGAAGGCTGCGGAATGAGCTGTATTTGACGCGGCACCCCATCGACAAACAGATTGATGACGGCCGCATCATTACCAATCGGAACTTCCTTCTCCGCATGTCTATCGAGAATATAAATCGAGACCGTCTTGCTTGCCGCATCGGGAACCCATTCCCCATGGTAGGCTTCATCACCCAACTCGATCAGTTGCCCGTGGTGCGGACCCTCCGTAGGATGTCCGTGTTCGTCGTGTCCGTGTTCGTCGTTGGGCGCGGGCGCTGTTTTTTCCGGAACAGAGGCAGACCCACTGCACCCCAGAGTGCCAATGCCAAGAAGAATAAGACTCACAACAAGACCCACAAACAGGCAAAAGAGCGGTCCCCTGCCGGGTCGTTTTACGGGCTGCCAGTAATTGATTGTGAACCGCATAGAGTCCATTTCTAGCCAGTACAAGAAATCAGGGCAATGCAAATACTTTTACGAGGAAGAGGGATCATCACCAAGCAGCGCCTCTGCATCGCCCTCAACAACCCGCTTCGCCGCCCGAATACCCCAGGTCCAAAACAGGGCGGGTCGCACCAGAAACTCGAGCAGTGTACTGCTGAGTAATCCGCCAATGATCACCGTGGCCACAGGATACAAAATCTCCTTGCCCGGTTCGCCCGCGGCGAGTGCCAGCGGGACCAAACCAATACCTGACGTAAGGGCTGTCATCAGCACAGGCGCCAGTCGCTCCTTGCCTGCTCGCAAGATCATTTCCCGCGACCAACTCTCCCCCTCAGTGCGGACGAGATACAAATAGTGACTGATCAATAAAATTCCGTTCCGCGATGCAATTCCGCAAAGCGAAATAAACCCGACGAGACTCGCGATCGTGAGAGTTTGATCGGTCATTACAAGGGCACCGACTGCGCCAATCAAAGCGGCCGGCAACGAAACCATCACTTGCAGCGCTAAATTCGCGCTGCGAAAGAGCGTATAGAGAACGAGAAACATGCCAACAAGCGACACCAAAAAGAGCGTGCTGATTACGCGGGAAGCTGTCTGCTGACTCTCAAACTGACCTCCATACTCGAGAAAGTATCCTTTAGGGAGATCAACTTTTGCAAGACGCTCTTTGATTTCTTCAACCACATCGACCAGGCCACGTCCAGCTGTATTGCACTGCAGCACAATCCGCCGCCTGACCCGTTCACGCTTGATCGTACTCGGTCCTGCTGCATTGTAGATATCAGCGACCGACTCGAGTTTTGCTGAGCCGCCATCGGGCAGTGCAATCGATAAGCGACGGACCGCATTCAGGTCTTCGCGAAACGGCTCATCCATACGAATGAGAAGGTCGAAGAAACGTTGGTCGACGAGTACTTCAGAGACGACTTTGCCCTGCATTGCAGTCTCCACAAATTCATTAATATCACCCGGACGTAAGCCATAATTTTTTAGTTTCTCGCGATCGACTTCGATCCTCAGTTGGGGAATCAGTGTCTGCTGCTCGATTTGTAAATCTTTAATTCCCTCAACATCAGCAATCAACGCACGCATCTCACGAGCTTTCCTCCGCAGTGAATCAAGATTTTCTCCATAGAGCTTGATGCCTACCTGTGCCTTCACGCCCGAAAGCATATGCGAAATCAAGTGCGCGATTGGTTGCTCCACGCTAACAACCACGCCTGGGATATCGCCAACCGCCCGGCGGATCTCTTCCAGTGTCTCCTGACGCGTCTGTGAGGATGCTGGATCGATGCGCGCGATAAACTCCGAAGTGTTCACACCTTCAGCATGTTCGTCGAGTTCGGCACGACCCGTCTTACGTACCAATCCGTCAATCGCCTTAATCTTCTGCAACTGCTGCTCGACCCTCTCAGCTATTGCGCCCGATTCTCTGAGCGAAGTACCCGGGGGAAGCAACACATTAACCTGAACCGAACCTTCATTGAACGGGGGCAGAAAATCGCGCTCGAGATGAAATAACTTCCAACCACTGAATGCAACTGCCATCGCCGCACAAATGAGAACCAGGGTGGGAATACGCAAACTTAAAGCGATCAGACTTCCTGCAACACGCTTGCACCCTGCGAGCAGCAAACTATCGCTGTCTTTTTCTGAAAAACGTTCCGACCACAAGACAACCGCCCAAAGCAGCGGGCCGATAACCGCGGCGAATGTGAGTGCCGGCCAGATACCCGCATCCTTTACATAGGTTGAAGCAGACGACGCCCCCAGTGCCGTGAGCAGACCCGGCAGGTACCAGAGTGCAAAACCAAAGGCACCGCCGATGGCCAAACCCCCCGAAAAGAGTGGCCAGATCTTGCGTTCGGCGAGAAGCCAGTAGGAAAGTACGGGGGTGAGCGTGAGCGACACGAGTAGCGACGAGGCGATGGAGACAATGTAGGCGATTCCCAGCGGTGTGAACAAACGGCCTTCCATTCCTGAAAGCGCAAAAAGTGGAACGAAAACCAGCATCACAATCAGGGTGCCAAAAACGATCGAGTTGCGTACTTCAACACTTGCCCGAAAAACGACCCGCAGCAGTGACTCCGGATCGGTCCGTAAACGATTTTCGCGCAGTCGACGATGGATATTTTCCACATCGACGATCGCATCATCCACCAATTCACCAATTGCAACGGCAAGGCCTCCGAGGGTCATCGTATTGATCGAAAGTCCGAATGCTTTGAAAATGAGTGCCGTGATTACGATCGAGAGTGGAATCGCAGTCAACGTAATAAACGTTGTCCGGAAATTAAGCAAAAACAAAAACAAAACAATGATTATCAGCAGTGCGCCTTCTTCAAGTGCGTCTGTCACGTTGGCGATCGCACGGTCGATAAAAGCCCGTTGTTGATAGAGTTCAGGATAGACTTGAACATCTGCCGGAAGCGAGCGATTCAATTGTGTAAGCGTGCGCTGAATCTCAATGGTGACCTTACGCGTATCAGCACCAGGTTGTTTATTGACTGTTAGCACAACAGCCGGGCCACCCGTAAATTTTCCTTTTGCATCGCGCACATATGCTGAACTATCACCCCGTTTGACCTGTGCCCCCTCAATCACCCGGGCAACCTGAGAAAGAGTGATCGATTGCCCCTCCTGAACCTTAATTACCAAATCTTCGAGATCTTCCGCTCGGCGAACGCGACCAATAGCACGCACCAGATATTCACTGGGACCCTGTTCGTCGAGATAACCTCCGGTGGCATTCTCATTGCTTTCACCGAGTGCTAGTTCCACTTCGTGTAATGTCACACCATAGCGGAGCAGGGAACTAGGATCGACCAGCACTTGAAATTGTTTGCGATCTCCACCCATGACAAACACCTGGGAAACACCCGGGACGGTGAGCAGTCGCTGTCGGACCGTCCAGTCAGCCAATGTCCGTAGTTGCATCAGTGAGGTCCGCCGATCATCGGCTCGCATACCGATGATCATGATTTGGCCCATGATACTGGAGATCGGTGCAAGCTGTACGTTGGCCGTAACAGGCAGCCGATCGCTGACCAATGCCAACCGCTCCGAAACAATTTGTCGATCGGTATAGATGTCGGAACCGTAGGAAAACTCAACATAGATCACCGCCATTCCGATACTCGACGCACTACGTACCACCTCCACACTCGGCGCACCGTTGAGTACGGTTTCGATGGGAAATGTTACGAGCGACTCAACTTCCTCCGGTGCCAATCCCGGCGCATCGACCAGCACTGTCACTCGCGGTCGATTCAAATCAGGAAACACATCGATCGGGAGTTGCAGGATGTGCCAACCGCCATAGAGGAGAAGAAACATCGCGGAGGCACCAATCAGAAACCGCTGACGGAGCGAAAAGCGAATGATCGCATTGAGCATCGGCCAAGCCCACCGTTCCGTTAATGGTTGTGACCGGCGTGCGGATCGACTCCACCGGTCGCCTTGTTTTTGATTGCCAAATACATCTGATAAGCACCCTGTGCCGCAACCACATCTCCTGGAAAGAGCGCACCGTCATTGGCAATCACAACTTGCTGTGGACCTTGATACTCAACATGGACTGGAACCCGCTCGAAATATTTTCCATTTTGCCGGAAAACGTAGGCTTCAGCCCCTTCCCGAACAACCGCTCCGATTGGCAGCACCAACTGTTTGCTAACTTTACCGACTGGCAACCGGACCTCAAAACGCTGACCTGGCTTGTACTTCCAATCAATAAATCGATTCCCCTCACGGTTCCGATCTTGCGTAATCACGTTCGGAAGTTCCATGTAAAAGTGAAATGCTCGGGAATCGGGATCAATCGAATCAGAAAGATAGAGAATCAACAGTTGTTCTTCTGTGACATCATCTCTGCCCTCGGCCAGACGAGCGACGGTCACCGGCTGATTTTTCTCTGTCGCCTCGATCAACTGTGGGGCATCTGCCTCAAAAGCTTTGCCCTGCAGATAGAGACGACAATGATCGCTCAGCACGCACATGCTACTTCCTGCCTCGACCTGCTCCCCCGGATT
>JAQWPY010000094.1 GCA_029245145.1 Pirellulales bacterium
CCCATATTCCACTTCAGGCTGAAGCCGAGACCACCCAAATATGTGGGTCGGGAAACTCCACCCCAGGCCGTCGACTCTTCGGCAATCGTCAACACTCCCGGAAAATCGAGATGTACTTTTTCGTTGAACTCCTTGAGGAGCGAAACCGCCCCTAAGTTCTCTCGACCCCCGTACATATTCGGAACCCACTCTCCCTCGTTGCGGCTGTAATCGAGATAGAGCATCGAGGCAACGGCATCGACGCGAAGACCATCCACGTGATATTTGTCGATCCAGAAGAGTGCATTTGCCAACAAAAAATTGCGGACCTCGTTGCGATCGTAATTGAATACCATGGTGCCCCAGTCGGGATGCTCGCCCTGTCGCGGATCCGCATGTTCGTAGAGGGCTGTTCCGTCGAACTGTCGTAAACCATGAGCATCGCGGGGGAAATGGGCTGGGACCCAATCCAAAATCACTCCGATCCCATGCTGGTGACAGTGGTCGATGAAATACATCAAATCCTGAGGCGATCCATATCGACTGGTCGCCGCATAGTAGCCGACCGTCTGGTAGCCCCAACTGCCGGTGTAGGGATGTTCGCTCACCGGCAACAGTTGCAGATGTGTGTAGCCCATTTTCTGGCAATACTCCACGAGTCGATGCGCCAACTCACGGTAGGAAAGCCAACCATTCTCCTGGGTCTCATCGCGTTGCCAACTGCCCAGGTGAACCTCGTAGATGGAGATGGGTGCGTTGAGGCTATTTCGCTGCGCGCGGCTGCGCAACCACTCGCTATCACGCCAGTGGTAATCATCCAAGTCAGCTACGATCGAAGCCGTGCGGGGTGGGAGTTCTGCAGCAAATCCGAAAGGATCTGATTTCTCAAGCACACCGGATCCTGTTTCGAGTCGGTACTTGTAGGCCTCACCTGTGCCGACTTGCGGAACGAAAAGTTCCCAGATGCCACTGGGAAGCAACTTGCGCATTTCATGCTTTTTACCATCCCACTCGTTGAAATCTCCAATCACTTGAACCGAATCTGCATTCGGTGCCCATACGGAAAAATGAACACCACATACTCCGTCGATTTCGTAGAGTTGTGCGCCGAGCAGCTGGTAAATATTCCAATGCGTTCCCTCGCCTAAGAGGTAGCAATCGTAATCACTCAGCAGCGACGTACTGGCTTCGGATTCTGACATCAGTGATCGCGGTTGGGACGCGGGAAAGTGGGTACAAAGCGAGCCGAAAGACACGTCTCCAGCAGGAACACCCGGGACTTTTTCCGGCCCGCAGGACCACCCGGGGCACAGCTATCGCCACCGTTTGGCCTGAAGAGTGTACTTACGCGACTCCGCAGGAAGTATACCCCGCAAATTGGCCCGACTGAAACCCGCGGGGCCCTGCAATATGCCCGGAAGGTGAATCGACCCGCCAGGTATTCGGACTCTGTAGCGATCGGGTGATTTGTTCCGGCCGCGTAATCCGGTGGATCCGCAGCAGCGATCGACTCCTGAAACTATCCACTTGCCCTTTTGCGAGTTGATCCCATTCGACGCCGCGGAGTACGTGGAACTGGAGTACATGATCGATCCGTCTCCAAAGGTCGATATGTTTGATCGGCACCATCCGATCGAATCGTTCCCACTTCCAACCCGCCTCTCGCCACTGAGGTAAACCGTGGCGAAGCCCTTGCTGCACGTACCGACTTCCGGTGTACAGGGTGACCTCCGCCCGCCGATCGATGGCCTCCAGCCCACGGAGAACTGCCAGGAGACTGCGCCTCTCGTAGCCCATTTCGGGCTCCCAGTCGCTCACCTCCAGACGGTACTCGCTGGCCGGTTCGATCAGGACGAATCGCCAAGAATCGGGTCGATGCAGTACGGAATCGCAATAAAGCTGGTAGTGGGCTGTTTTCGCAATGACCATCGCGGACCTCGTATAAATCAGGACTTCCAACACGTATTCTGGCTCTTTGCAGTTCCGTCTCTCACGTGTGATTGCCATAAAGGCAACGAGGGGCGGATTCCTTTCGTCCCACCTACGGATTACCCTATCGGCAAATTTTATCTAAGCTATCCATATTTACTTTCACAAAATTCGGTCGCCGCACGCACCCACAGCGGAAAGATCCGCACAAACGATACACGCTGCCCGATGAGCGGCAGGATTGCTACGATGCGGTTTCCCGCAGTGCCCGGTAAAGTGACCAGGAACCATTGTTCATGTCCCATCCAAAAATTCTGCTTCAATTCGATACCGATTCGCAACCGAGTTCCTTCGACAGTGTGGTGGCGGTCGATGCCGGCGTCGACCATCTGCTGCAATACGCGGCCGTCACACCGGAGAATGTTGTTTCTCTCGTCCACGGTGCGATGTTCACACGAGGAGTCGACCAGCTCAAAAATACGGCCCTCTTTGTCGGTGGTTCAGACGTCGCCGCTGGCGAACTCCTCTTGAACAAAATTGACGAAATCTTTTTCGGACCGATCCGTGTCTCGGTGATGCTCGATTCCGGAGGATGCAATACGACGGCAACCGCTGCGGTACTCTCCGCAGCCCGACACGTTACGCTCGGCGGGGCACGTGCGACGGTTCTCGCCGCCACCGGCCCGGTGGGCACCATCGTTTGCCGCCTCCTCGCCGCACAAGGCTGTCACGTCTTTGCCGGATCACGAAGCATAAATCGGGCAGAGGCGGTGTGCGAAAGAATCCGTGAGGCGTTGCCGATCGCAAAGATCGAGCCGCTGGAAACTGGAGACCAGTGGAATCGGCTTCCCGATGAGACACAGGTTGTGATCGCTGCGGGCGCCGAAGGGATTGAACTCCTTCCGGCCAAAGTGCGCGCGTCGGCCACCGACCTGCGCGTCGCGATCGATCTTAACGCGGTTCCCCCACTCGGAATCGAAGGAATCGAAGTTCACGATCGGGCAAAACCCGATGGGGAAACCATTTGCTACGGAGCGATCGGTGTGGGGGGGATAAAAATGAAGATCCATAAGGCGGCCATTGAATCGCTTTTTGCGTCCAATGACCGTCTACTCGACGCAGGGGCAATCTTCGCACTCGGCCGGGAACTTGATGCAGCGAAGGGCTGATGATTTTGTCCACTGCTAGATCTTCCCCGCACCGCGGAGCAAAAAATAAATCAACACGCCTCCGCCGATCAGCCATAGGATGATTCTCCGTCGCCACCGCCGTCGCTGTTTTTCTTCAGGACTCACCTTACGCAACTCGATGGTGCGGCCCTTGTAAACGATCGTTCTCGGGCGGTCTTCAACTTTGACCGCTTCCTGCTGCTCCTCGGACTCCCCGGTCAACGGCTCGGTGATTTCATTCTCCACCTGCCCCAAGACGGCATCCGGTTGCGACTGCACCCGCAGCGGGGCCATCGGGTCGGGAAGTGCCGGCGATTGCTCACTCGAATCGTCAGCGGACACGACGGCCGACTCACCTGCCGTTTCGGGCGGTTCCGGCGGCGAGGGCTCCATTGACCGGTTCACTTCCGCTTCCGCTGCTGGAATTCTCATCGCCCGCCCACAAAGCGGACAGGCCACGGCGCGACCCCAGGCATCGGGGGTGATGGCAAACGCCTCCCCACAGTGCGGACAACAAAAATGCTTGATGGCCATCTTGCTCCCTACCGGGCATAAAGTTTAAACGCGAGCGGCGAGGAACCAACCGTCCATCGTGCCCATTTCCTTATAACCCTTGCCGCTGACCGACATCAACTGCACGAAAGTGCACGAAAGCAATACACCGAGTTGCCGGTATCCGCAGTGGACAGCGTGGGTGAAAGCCATCAAGATGAGAGCCGCCTCAAATACTTGAGCAGATTATCCTGTAAACAGGCTCTCGCATGTTGGCACGCCCGCTCGGTCGCACCGGAATAAACGTCTCTCCAGTTGGATTTGGCAGCGTAAAATTGGGTCGAAACCAAAAGACTCAATATGGCGATTTTGAGATCCCGAGCCAACGCGACGCCGAGCAACTGCTGTTCGGCATTCTCGATCTCGGCATCAATCTCATCGATACAGCCCCCGCTTACGGGCAGAGCGAGGAGCGAATCGGGAGCATACTCGCCAAGCGTCGCAATGAATTCATTCTGACAACAAAAGTGGGGGAGCGATTTGAGGCGGGGCAATCATCTTACGATTTTGGCGCCGTCCCGATTCGGCAGAGCGTGCAGGAGAGCCTGCGCCGCTTGCGGACCGAACACCTCGATGTTGTCCTGGTGCACTCGCACGGGCGGGACGATGAAATAATAAACCAGACCGATGTGATCGAAACGCTCGCAAGACTTCGCGACGAGGGATGCATCCGGGCAATCGGATTCTCCGGAAAAATACTCGAGCAAGAAATGCGTTGTCTCGATTGGGCCGATGTGATGATGGTCACCTATCACATGAACGACACCAGCCACTACCCGCTGCTCGAGCAGGCGGATCGCCAGGGTGTCGGGATCCTGATCAAAAAGGGGCTCGACTCCGGTCGCCTCGCCCCGGAGCGGGCCATTCCTTCGGTACTGACCCATCCAAGCGTAAGCTCGATGGTGATCGGTGGCATCCGGTTGGATCACTTTCGCGACAACTGCCGACTCGCCGAGCAATTCGGCTGAATATCACCGCTGCTCATTCGCTATCGCGCCGGTATGTGCCGCTGCGTCCGCCCGATTTTTCATCGAGTCGGATCGCTTCGAGTACCATGCCACGATCGGCCGATTTACACATGTCGTAAATGGTCAGCGCGGCATGACTCACGGCCATGAGCGCCTCCATCTCGACCCCCGTTTTTCCAGCCACCGATACCTCGGCGGTGATTTCAACCCACGCATCCCCGGAATCTGTGTCCTCGGAGAAAGCAAAATCGACCTCGAGACTTTCAAGCGCAAGCGGATGACAGAGCGGAATGAGATTCGAGGTCTGCTTCGCCGCCATGATACCCGCCAACCGGGCAACCGCCAGAACATCACCCTTGGCAAACTGTTGATCGCGTATTCGGCGGCAGGTTGCCGCCAGCATGCGTACCCGACCACTGGCGCGAGCCCGCCGTTCTGTGGCCGCTTTGGCTGAGACATCCACCATGCGGGCCGCCCCGTCGGGATCAAAGTGATTGCTCGATTGCATATCCATCATTCGCTCACGTGCACAGTATTTGCATTCACCGCCGGAAGCGCCCGCGACGATGCTTTTACTATCTTACGGTAGAACAGCGGGCACTCGAAGAGGTCCCGACCGCTGTATGGGTCGATCGACTGCCGAAAAGATCGCAATAAAAAACCCGGCAGACCACAAGGGACTACCGGGTGGGTTGATTTCTGCCAACATGCGTCTCATCGCATGCCGCCATCGAAGCAATCAGACTTCGTGCGGAACCAACTGGGTATCGATCATTTGGAGGAGCTTGGAGATGCAAAGTTTATTCATGCTCGTATGGCGCTCGTGTGCTTCGACGCGAAGCGATTCGTGCAAGCTTTTGGGCATCCGAACCGTAATCACACGGGTCGGCTCCTGCTCACTGACTTGCGTGCGCCCCTTCTCGCGGAGCTTTGCCAGCATCTGTTGAATTTCGCTGTACTCTTCCGTCTTTTCGAATTCGGCCAATGCCTGGGCATCGGGATAATTGCGGCGGATAGTGCCGTTGATTCCCAAAATTTCTCGATAAAAAGTTACCCAATCAGGTTCCTGCGTGTAGCGTTGATTCGCCTGACTTCGAATCGCTTGTCGCTTTTCGCCGGGGTTCTGAATACTGGGATACGCACTGGGGGTTTGCTGCTGAGCCTCGAGCATCACACATCCTCCTTCCATGAATAACGAACGACATGCCCACAGGTATCCGTTCCTGGGGCCTCCACGGTCGAGTACTTTCTGAAATCGAAGCTCTCAAGTCAAGAGCAGCATCAATATCATGTTATTGCCAGCATCGTTGCGCCGCGAAGCAGTGCTAGCGATCGCGAGAACATAGCGAGACGACACGGTGCCAGCGGGTCGGGCAATCGCTCCGCAACCGACCAGCGAAACCAGGAAAACCGCACGTCGATACATCATCTAACCCGTTGTAAATCAACGACTTAAACGTTGACTTTTGCATTCGGTACTTCTAAAATGGGATGAACACCGTCGAATTTATCGCTACGGACCGGTGCATCATTCCGCGGCAGGTGACCGCCCCCATGAACGATCCGACCACCGAAAACCGCTCTGGTCCGCACGAATCAGACCGTCGCGCCCCGGGGCACGTCGAACCTGCGCCCACCGATCCATCGGGCGCCGATGATGCCACCGTTCTCTCCGCCGGAAAACTGCCACGCGAGGGCAGCCATCCCCAGACCTCCGACCTTGGACGCCGTCTCGAGGGCCAGCAACTCGACCACTTCCGACTCGATGCCTTCGTTGGCGGTGGTGGCATGGGTGCCGTGTTTCGCGGCACCGATACCGCCCTGGGCCGTACGGTGGCGGTGAAGGTATTGCTCCAACAGTACAGCGATGATGAGGAGACGACCCAACGATTTCAAAACGAGGCCCAAAGCACGGCCCGACTCGATCACGAGAACATTGCCCGAGTCTATTACGTGGGACAGGATCGTGGCTGGCATTACATCGTGCTTGAATTTATCGAGGGCGATAACCTCCGCGACGTGGTGTATCAGAGAGGACCTCTCGATCTGGAAGCGACAGTACGGTACTCGCTGCACATTGCCGACGCGCTCGAGCATGCCAGCAGCCGCGATGTCGTTCATCGCGATATCAAACCATCCAACGTGCTGATCAGTAAGAACGGCCGGGTAAAACTGGTCGATATGGGGCTCGCCCGCTTGCATCACGTGGATAACTCACAGGACGATCTCACGGCAACCGGTGTGACGCTGGGAACATTCGACTATATTTCGCCCGAACAGGCCCGCGACCCCCGCAATGCGGACGTCCGCAGCGACCTCTATTCTCTGGGATGTACGATCTTTTTCATGCTCACTGCCAACCCTCCCTTTCCGGAGGGTACCGTGCTGCAAAAGCTGCTGCAGCATCAGGGAGATGCTCCACCCGACCCGAAAAAAATCCGTCCCGATCTGCCTGCGGCGCTCTGTGATATCATTGCGAAACTTTTGGCTAAAAGTCCCCGCGATCGATACCAAACTCCACTCGAACTTTCCGCCGACCTTCTGCTGCTAGCAAATCAACTAGACCTCAGGCCCGAGCGACATAGTTCAGTCGTGATGCGGCCGCGCGGACTTAAAAATTCCTGGAGTTCCCGACATCTGCCGTGGATCGTGCCGACGGGTCTGTTGGTCCTGATCGGCCTCTTTATTCACTACACAGCCCAACCCCCTGACCCGGTGCCTCCGCCGCAGCTGACTACCAATGGTGGAGTCGCGTTCGATGAATTTGCATCCCCACCTCCTCCGCTCGATTCGGGCGATATCCGTAAATCCGAGGACCCCGATTTTTCTGCTTTGCGTCCAGGACCGGTCCCCTCGATTCCACCATCGGGCGACTCGGCAAAGGTGACGGACCGGGAGGAAAAAAATACGCCGGACCAGGAAACGATCAACGTTGGCGGTGTGCCCACGCTGCCGCCGAAGGAATCGAAACCGATCGACGGTACGGAGGGGTCGCTGCGTGTTGGTGGCCCGTCGGAGCGCGGCGCATTTGTTTCGGTTGCCGAAGCGTGCCGCAAGGCGATCAGCGGGTCAGTGATTGAACTCGATTACGATGGACGTCTAGAAAAACCAGAATCACCCATTCTGCTTGCACAGCGAAAACTCACAATTCGCGCAGCCGAGGGTCGACAGCCGGTCATTTACTTTCGTCCACTCGGCCCGGATCGCGCTCTCTACCCACGGAGCATGATCACACTGGCAGGCGGATCCCTGACGCTCGTCAACGTGCATCTTGAACTGGAAATTCCGCCACACGCGCGAGCCGAAGGGTGGACCCTTTTGGAAGCGGTACTCGCTGATCAACTGCGACTCGAGAGATGCACTCTCACGATTCGAAACGCTGGCGGAGATTTTTCCGCGATGTATCGCAATGTGAGCTTTTTCAATATCCAGTCTCCGCCCGGAAAGGACGAGTCGCTCGACGAGGACTCGCTGCCGAGACCACCGAGAATTCAAATTGAATTGCGAGATTGCATCGTCCGGGGAGAGGCAGTCCTGCTTCGCGGCGACGCGCTGTTTTCTGCTGGGATGCAATGGGAAAATGGCTTGCTTGCCACCACCGAACGGTTTGTTGAGATCGATGGGCAACTCACACCACCGCCCGAGGATCAGCAGCTTACGATCGACTTGAAGCATGTCACGGCGGTAATGGACCAAGGTTTTTGCCTGATGAAAAGTAGCGACGATCATCGCCGACTGCAGTCGATCCGGATCGACTGCACCGACAGCATCTTGATTACCGATAACACGCCCTTGATTCAACAGAGCGGCCCAGAAACCGAAGAGGAGTTCCGCGCGTTGTTGACCTGGAATGCGGATCGTTGCTTTTATGAAAACTTTAAAGTCTTCTGGGAGATCGACGGTTCGGAGAATTCAAGCATCACCCAGTGGGATTGGCAGCAGTGGCACACGTTCTGGGAACCGGCACAGGAATCAAGCGAACGTCCTGCGCCAGTACTCTGGGGTCGTCGCTCACCGGACGTCAGCCCCAAATCGAGCCATCGGACGTCCGATTACTTATTGTTGGCCTCGGAGGAAAATCCGGCTCGCAGTGCGGCAAGCGATGGCACCTCCGACGCCGGACTGCAATTTTCGGCACTCCCCAAAATGCCGCCTCTGCCTCAGGAAAGTAATCAGCGGCCTTGGTCGCCTACCGATGATTTGCCCCTGCCGGGTGCCGATTGAGGAGTTCTCTATGGTTGACATCCGAGGTGGGATCGATCTAATAAAAGAGGTCCGCCTCGCGTCTGGACTCCCGCCTACGAACAACCGAGATCCATTCAAGATCTATTTTTCATCCGCTTGTCGTTCCCTACCGTTCCTGCCCACATCTCTATCGTGAATAAGAGGATCATCACCAAATGACGAAGTACGCCACCGCCATTCTGACTCTTTTGATCGCCACTACGCTCGTGTTTTCCGCAAAGCGAACGGCCTTCGCACTGCCGGACTACAAAAAGGAGTTTTTCAACATTTACGTTGACAAAACGGCGACCGAGGCAAACGCAAAGGCTTTTGCCGAGGCTGCCAATGCAAAAACCGGGAAGTGCTTTGTATGCCACGTGAATGTAAAAAAACTGGATGAGCCAGGACTCAAGTCGAAGTCGGTCCGCAACAATTATGGCAAAGCAATCACGCAATTTATCGACAAAGACTCGTTCAAGGCGATGAAAAAAGAGGATAAAGAAAAGGCAATGGCGGCACTGCGAGAGGCCATCGAAAAAGCAGGCGGACTGAAGGTCGACCCGAACGACCCCGATTCACCTACCTTTGCCGAACTTATCGAATCCGGGAAACTACCCGGCGACGGGAAACCGGATCCCGACGATCTTGAGAAAGCAAAAGCGGCCCGCGATTCGAAGTAGCCTGTGGCGTCCGTGTCGACGCAACCTAAAAAGATTAAGGACCATCCAGGCTGCACTCGATCGCCTGAAGCAGGTGCCTACGCGTGGAGGGGGAATACTCCATATCGAACCAGACAATCTTGCCGTCTGCATCGACGAGATAGGTCC
>JAQWPY010000091.1 GCA_029245145.1 Pirellulales bacterium
CACCGCCGCCACCGCCACCGATACCAGGGCCACCGCCGCCACCGCGACCGCCGCCCATGCCGCCGCCGCCCATGCCGCCCATGCCTGCGGACTGGCCGCCGCCCATACCGCCAAACCCCATCATGCCACCACCCGTGTTGGAACCAAACCCGCCCACACCACTGGAGGTACTTAAAACGATGGGTAGCACAAGATCGGCAACTGGATAAACTCTCGTAATCAACTGCTGACCCGACTCTTCCACCGTCGTGATCAACAAAACCTCATCTTGAATTGTGTAGGTCAAATCCGGATTAATCCGTCGTAAGATAAGCTTAAGCGCCGAGCGCAGGGTAATGCCACTGACATTGATCGTGACCTTCGCGGCGTCGGTGTCGATCAACTGTTCGAGTGCTTGTGTATCTTGAACAATATTAAAAGAGAGTCCCTCGTTCTCGTATGCATCCTGAAGCGTACTGAGAACAATATCAAGATCGTCGTCGTCAAATTCCAGACCTAACGGCACTGGAGTATCTAGCGCCTTAATAATATTCTTCTCTGACTTTGATTTATCCTGTAAGTCGACTGATGCATACTCTTGGCGACGCAACGTCATTGTCTTCCACCACTCACCATCAGGATAAGTGATCGGTGGATCATCCGGCATGGGAACTGCCTTTTGTTCAACATCCAGATAGGCTCTTGCGCGCATTCTGTTCGCGTTTTCAATTGTTTTCATATACTCATAATACATCATGCTGTTATGCGCATCGCGACTTGCCAAAACAAATGTAGGATCCGCTAGAATTGGATTTTTTTCCGTTTCTTCTTCAACTTCTACCATCACCTGCTCGGCCTGCTGATAGCGATCTTCTTTCATTAATGAATCAAATCTGGCCATCAGCTGTGTGATTTTTTCTTCTTCTCGAGCAAGATCCTCAATTCGCCGCTCCCGATCCTGCTTTTGTGCTAGAACTTCCTGCTGCTCACGAAGTTCACTGTCTCGTTCTCGTTTTCTAATACTCGCGAGACGCATTGCGGACCGCAGCTTGTTTTTGAGTTGCAACCGAACATCCGGATCGAGGTCTGCTGTCTGATCAATGGTCTCTAACATCAACTTTAACTGTGCTTCGGCCGAAGCCGGATCACCATCCATCATGCGGTTGACCTTTTCAAGCGTGACAGCCACATCCGCCTTTGTGGCGTCAGTCACAATTTTTTGCCGGTTTTCAACCTTACTGATTCCATCTCCCGCTTTCGCTACATAGTCATCAAGCAGACTATCGTCCTCTGCAGTCGATGTATCATTCGTTTTTTTATTCTGTGACTCACTATTCCGTACCATTTCACTCGCCTGTGGATCTTCCGGATCGAGCGATTCAGCCCGTTCGGCCAATCGCTGTGCGGCGGCTGCATTCCCCACTGAACTGGCTGTTTGGGAGAGTCGATTGAGCGACTCCACATTACGCGAAATCATATCGCGAACTTTGCCCAAACCCTGTGTGCCAAGCGTTGGCACGAAACCCCCTTCGTCATGGACAGTTTTGACCAGTTGTGGCAAGTAGCTGTTGGCGGCATTTGATTGTGCCGCTGGAATTTGAAATTCAAACCGTACAGGATCCATACCAATCAGACCTGGCACGGAAAGTGTGGAGCCAGCCAGTTGTCGGCCTGTGCCGAGAATAATGTTATCCCGATCTGTTCGTAGCGGCTGCACTGTCTTGGTTGCGATTTCGACTTCCGCTGGCCATTCAATTGCATTGGATTCCGGCCAAATGACCGTGCTCACAACCGCCTTGGCAAGATGATCTGCAGCCACCTCTGAAGTAATGTTCGGACCATCCAGAAGCAAACGTCCGCCGGTCTGATTTGCCAAATTCGCCAGAAAAACAAAATCTGTATTTGGCCCAATCGCATAGCTATTGATGGGTAACTGCTTTTCCCTGCATCGCTCAATCTCGGCGAGAAGAGCATCCGGAGAGGTCATCTTGGCGGCACTCAAGCCATCACCGATGTAGAGAATGGCACGACGATTCGCGCTCGGCTGCGTAAAACTATCAATCGCTACTTGGATTGCCTTTTCCATATCAGTGGATCCGAGTGGCACTCGACGATAAAGCTTTGCCAAACCATCTTGCATCTGAGTACTTTGCGGAGCCACAAAGGAGTCGGTTAACACATTGGCATCAACATCCACGGCAATGAGTTTGACCGTGTTATTCTCACCCACATTCGCGAGGAACTCTCGCAGTGTCTTGAGGGCGGTCGTGCGATAATCGCCACTTTGACTCGCCGAAGTATCGAACAGGACAACCACATCGGTGGTGAGAGCGGCAAGATCCTCCGGCTTCGGCTCGAGACTCAGGGCAAAGAACGTTTTGCCGTCTTTGACATAGGTATCGAGGCGCGCTGTACCACTACTGGTCGTGAGCGATTCATCACCGCTGACCGAGGTATTAGAAAAAATAGCCGAGAAAACAACGAGAGAAACAGCCAAACGAATGATCATGCCAAGGCTCCGATCCCCATCCAAGTGTATCTGGTATTAGCCACCGCTCAATGCGATGGCGACGTACCTCAAAACGCGTTGGTCTGCTGCTCCCTGAAAACAACCAACGCACACTCTCTGGAATGGTGTGGCTCGCACTGGTTCATTCTATTAGGGCGCAGCAGACATTACTACAATATCTCGTAAAATAGGTGTATGCGGGAATAATCAGTCGATTTTTACCAACTCTTTCCCTTTTCCCAATTCGTATACCTTTCTTTTGCACAAGTCATTCAGCGGAAGGATGTTATAAAAAATAGTCCTCCCCACTCAAAACCCAATTTCGGGGACCTTGCCCGTTTACAGCGCCGTATGATCGATCCAATCAGCGCAAACCGAACGAGTTTGACATCAAAAAGGGTCCAAATTGGGTTTGTATCGGGCGGGGTGACCATCTACAGCCCCTGGGAAGACCTGAGAAGAGAATGGCCGATAGGCGGTTGCAGCGGGCAAACCTTCAAGGGTCACCGATGAACAGGGTTGCCCGTAGTTTTCAGATTACACCCATCGGGACAGCGCCAGTAAGTAGGCGACAGGCGACCATGCTCGCGCGCGGGCTTCCAGACTTTCTGACAACGCTGACATTGAAGCTGAACATCAATAAAATCAATCAAATTGACATTCACTTTCGCGAGTTCGGGCGCGGTACAATTATCTGGCTTCTGCATTTTTCCCGCTCGTTTACTTACTCATCAATGTCGATCGCAGTGGGTCGATCGCGGTGGTTTGGCCTTAACAGTCTGCTGATTCCTAATCAATACTCATTTGATATTCAAGACTAATTGTAGATTGCGAAAATACATACTTTATAAATCCAAACGCATAATCGATTTTCATTTGCGGCAAAAAGCTCATCCTCACTTTGTGCGAAGCACAGGCACTGCGGGGCACGTCCGCTGCTAGCATTTCGTGTGAATGCTATTTCATCAAATTTTCATAATGAAAAATTCGTAATTAAAAACAGTCGGCAAGCCAAACCCGTAGCCCACTCAATCAGGCCACACTTTGACAAACCACATTTTGACGAAGGAACTCAACAATGAATCTGTCCAAAAAAAATTGTGTTCTCGCAATTACAATTTTACTTTTTATCGGTCTCGGTGCACAAAATTTTCGTGAAGTCAATCCAAAGCATCCTGTCTTTTCCGCACTTGAAGTCGGACAATTCATCGATGTGAAGTGGGAGCAGACCGGTTGTGTGATTTCGGATTGGGGCAGCATAAAAAAAATTGAAGCTATCGGCAGTGACTATTTGGTCTACAGTGAAACCGGGATGACATACTACCTTTATATCAATCAGGTGAAATTAGTGGTGGTGCGGCCGGGAGAGCGGATCATCGACCCGCTCAACAAAAGTGACCTAGATACCCCGGATGACTTTTTCGAGCCAGATGCATCCGCTGCCCCTAAAAAACCGGCTAAAGAAAAACCGCAAAAAATAGAACCTCTCTCACCTGAAGAAGAGGCAAATCCATTTAATTAAACGGCAAGCGATGTTGCGTAGAGGCCTTACGTTGCACGTCAACGCGTCTGCGGCGAAACCAACTCGGAGTCGCTGCGGAGACTTGCATCCGAACTCAGCAGGATTGCAAGCCACCGGGTTTCCTTCTGCGTTTCTGCGACAATCTTCACCACCATGGTCAGTGGGGCAGAGAGGACCATCCCCACAGGACCCAGGATAGCTCCCCAGAAAATAAGTCCCAAGAAGATTACCAACGTTGAGAGACCCAATCCCTTGCCGAACAATTTAGGTTCGAGGAAGTTGCCTACGAGGCTATTGATCAGCACGTAGCCAACCACAATCCATGTCGCATCAACCCAACCAGAGTCGACAAGGCCCAGTAGCACAGCGGGAATTGCGGCAAGGATGGATCCAATATTCGGGATGTAATTAAGGAAAAAAGCCAAGGCGCCCCACAGGAAGGGATATTTGAGGCCGAGAAAATACAGAAAGAGTCCGGTAAGCACGCCCGTCAAAAGACACATAAGCGTTTTCAGCACAAGATAACGCCGCACATCTGCCAGAATACGATGAAATATAAATTCCGACTGTTTTGCAGTCGTTCCAGAGAGTGCCATTAACTTTTGCGGAAATCCTGAGGCTTCTAGCAGAATAAATATCGCGGTCAGCGCAATCATAAACGCGCCACCAAGAGCAGAGCCTAAAGCAGTTCCCACATTCTGAGCAAACTGAAAGGCTTTGTTGACATCGAGCAACTCGCCCATCGAATCTTGAATGCTGTAATCCTTCCCGGTTGCTTTTTCCAATCTCTCAACAATGTGTAACTTGTCGAACCACTCGCCCACACCCTCATATGTCTGGATCACCTCTTTTTTATACTGAGGTAAATCGGTTGCAAAACTCGTGACACTTGGGCCCATCACGACTATGAATCCAATGGCAATGGAAAACATGCCCGTAATGACGGCCACCAGTGAGAGCCATGCGGGCAGCCCTTTTTTTTGTAACCAGTAAAGACTTGGTGCACACACAATAGCGATGAAGATGGCGAGAAGTACCTCAACGAGGAGGGATGCCGCCGCGTGCATTCCATAAATAACGATCACTATCGAAGCAACTGAAAGAAGCAGCGTGAAACCTCGGCTCGGTTGTTGATTCATCAATCTCTCTCCGATACACCGTACCTTAAAAAAATCGTTCCTGCTCGCTACGCATCGCACGCTGCGGACGAATGAGTGACTGGGGTTTTCACGCCCCCAGAATTCTCATCCCACACTTATTTATTTCCAGTTGCAATTCTCACACAACAGCATGCGGTGCGTAAACAGGTCTCCGGCGAGACTCGGTCGATCCGCCTCCAAAATGCCCATTCTCGTTGAAAAAGTGGCTGAATTGACAGGTCGAGGACTTGCTTTTCAAATCCTGGCAATCACGATGGACAGGGGATGAAAATCCCGCGCGTGCGAAGTGACCGCAGAAAAAAGACGAGCAATAACGCACAACTGTGATTTTTTCGCGGACTCAGCAGAAGCAACAATCTTTTTGTTTTTCACATTCAGAGGGAGATTGATCGATGGCTAAACGTGTTCCCGCAAGGGCGAAAGTGGATGACACGCACGAACTGCATCACTTACAAGATGAGTGGAAATGGTTCAGTACGCTTGGTGTCGTGCTTATGATTCTAGGATTGGTTTCGGTTCTCTATTGCTGGTTTGCTTCGCAAGCCGCTGTGATTCTTTTTGGTGTTTTGATTTTAGCAGGCGGCGTGGTTCAAATAGTGAATGCACTTTGGGCCGGAAAGTGGAGTGGGTTCTTGTTGAATCTTCTCATCGGCATCATCTATGTGGTTGTAGGCCTCTTTATGGTCGATGATCGGGAACATGCCGTTATGATTCTCAGTGCTTTACTTGCAGCATTCTTTATTGTGAGTGGCATCTTCCGAATCGCTGCAGCCCTCTCAGTGCAATTCCCAGGATGGGGGTGGGCACTGCTGAGTGGTTTGGTAGCAATTCTGTTAGGGGTCATGATCTATAAGGGATGGCCGACCACGGGCGAAATCATTATCGGACTGTTCATCGGTATCGAAATGATTTTCAACGGATGGTACTGGGTCATGCTGGGAAGTGAGCTGCGAGAACGATCCATCGCATCGTAATGCGACTGAGTGAATCTCTCTGAATCCTTGAACCCGAAAGCGGCAGCGCGGTCGAAAGACTCGTCGCCGCTCAGGGCTTCGGGGGTTGCACGGGACGGATCTGGACCGCGCGGTTGAATTCAGCCGCATCGCGACTGAGTGCGATGTCGAACCTTTCGCCCGTTGACGCAAACGTTGGATCTTGCGAACCGCTTGCGACATCTTCCGGGTTGAACTGATTCTGTAAAATTCGATGCAGTGGGCCCCTTGAGAGGGCAACCTCGGGAGAAGGCTCTGCCGCATCCACCTCACTCTCGTCTCCGTCTGTTTGCAGCGAAGGGAAACTATCATCCATCGTCGTATCGACCGGTGGAGAGGGAAGAACGTCTGCTATTTGTTGCTGTGGGGCATCGTCCGGTGAATCAAGACGGATCTGCCAGCCTGAACCCATGGCACGGTAGATGCCAATGAGGCTGGTCGCGACTGAACCTTGTGCCTGTGCTAATTTATCCTGAACCGATGTGAGGTCCGCTTGTAGCAAAAAGACTTGATTAAAATCGGTTTCGCCGGATTTGTATTTTAGAGTTGCAAGCCGCACCGATTCCTCATACGACTTCGTGCTTGCCAACAAATATTTCACCTGTTCTTGGCTTTTGATGTAGGCAATCAAGGCATCCTCAACCTCCATATTCGCAACAAGAATTTGCTGCTGATACTCGATCGCTCGCTGCTGGAAGATGGCATCCTGTGCGGCAATCTCGTTCATAATCCTGCCATAGTTGAGAATCTTCCAGCTAAAGCGGGGATCAAAGGTGCCGCCAATACTGCTCGACTCCCAAAGCGAACTGAAGTTTCTTGCCGAAATTCCGATCGTTCCATCGATCGCAAAACCTGGGTACAGAGACGAAGCAACCACACCGATTCGGGCACTCGCCGCAGCAGCCGCACGTTCGATCGCTCGCAAATCGGGGCGGCGGCGAATAAGGTCTGCTGGGGTGCCCAAAGCGACATCGGATGGAACCAGAGGGATGGGTGCTTTTTTCTGAGGAATCAGCTCATTTAACTTTTGCGGTGGGATGCCAAGAAGGACACAAATTGCATTTTCAGATTGTCGCTCGCCAATCTGCAGTTGCGGTATCAGCGCTTTGGTGGCCTCGAGATTGGACTCCGCTTGGGTGACATCTAATTTATCAGTCTCGCCCGCCTCAAACCGCACCGTGGCAATCCGCAGGGAACCTTCCTGAGCCTTGACGTTGGAACGTGCGTAAATCAGCCGCTGCTGAAAGGTGCGCAATTCCACATAATTGATGGCAACTTCTGCCAATAAGCTCACCAAGATGGCATCGTAATCTTCGACTGCTAATTGAAAGTCTGCCGTCGAAGCTTCCAAGGCGCGGCGATACCGACCCCAGACGTCAATTTCCCAACCGAGGCCAAACATGCCATCAAAGTTTTGCCAATTGCGCGGCAGATTAAAATCACTGGCGGTGGGAAGTGCCAAACCTTGATTGGTACTTTGCAGGGTAGATAGGTATTGCCCCGATAAAACCTGCGACTGGGGAAAGAGCATCCCCAGACTGACCGCCCGGATAGCTCTTGCTTCCAAAACCCGCATCCCAGCGGATTGAAGTTCAAAATTTTGCTCGCTCGCAAGAGTGATCAATCGATCAAGATCCGGATCCTCAAGTCGGGTCCACCAGTAGACGTCTTCCTGTTGATCGGCTTTGACGTGTGTATTTTCCGCTTCGATCCAATCATCTGCGACAACTGCTGCGGGCCGGCCATAATTGGGGCCAACCTTCCAACCGTTTTGCCACCAATCGATTAAACTTGTTCCGCCAAATCGCGTGCAACCGGAAAAGCTAGCAATGAAAGCAATCAGGCCGAGGAAGAGCAAACTGCGGAAGCATCGGCGCAAGTGCAAGCGGGTAGGAATTGGCGAATAGGGGGAGCAAGTTCGCATGCGTTTCCAATTTGCCACTACAAAGTGGAACCGAATGTATGCGGCTCGATACAATCGGCAGAGACTCTCTGAGTGGCAGTATCGGTACAATCCCACCGGTGAGCCAATAGATTCGCTACGCTCGGCAGATCCGGTAATATCCGCAAATCATCGCAAAATTACGCAGATTCACTCATCGTTAAAGCTTCGCGCTTGCAACAGTGACTACGAGGCTTTGCTAGTAAGGTGCCCACCGCCTTACTAGAACCATCTGACCGCGAGGATCTTCGTCGCATCTTAGACATCCCTTCGGATGCAGTTGATCGATGGCCCCGTTACCCTGACGATCGCTTCGTCCGAGAATTAATAGAAGTGGGGGGAAGGTCGGTTGCGTCTGTCCTTGGCGGATCAGATGCACAATTGACTCATTTAAAAGGCGAACATCGCAAATAATTAAGTCTGCAAGCAAATTGCATGTGGTGAGACCGGGTATCGAACCGAGACACTTTTCCATCGATTGGGTGTCGCTGCACGAAAGCACCTCATAACCATTACGCTCCAAAAAGTGTCCGCGTGCAGTCAACCGCTCACAATCAGATTCCGCCAGTAAAATGCGCCTGGGAAGGATTGTCCCTCGGGGACGGTGGCGGAAAGACTGGGAACAAATATCGAGTAGATTAGCGCCCTGTCGATAGCGACGGTCGAGCGAAATCATCCTATTCTGTCCTTTTAAGAAACGGTTTCCAGCGATTCCGTGCCCAGAAAACTTCTCAATCGACTCGATTGTTCTGGTTCTTTTAGTTTGTTCATTGCTCGACACTCGATTTGGCGAATTCGCTCGCGTGATACTGAAAATATTTTTCCTACTTCATCGAGCGTTTTGGAAGAACCATCCGCAAGACCATAACGCAACCTAACAATTTCCTTTTCGCGACTATCGAGAACGCGCATGGCATGATCCAATCTTTCGCGAAGATGGTCGCGGTGCATAAACTCAATCTGATCAACCGCACTGTCATCCTGAAGTGATTCACCGAATCGAATTTCTTCAGTGGAACTGGAGACATGGTCGAGAGATAAAAGCGGTTGCCGAATGCGTAAAAGCGAGCGAACATCGGATACGGTCAGTTGTGTTGCTGCAGCCATTTCTTCAGGACTTGGTTCCCTCCCCAAATCCTGGACAAGTTCTCTAATGCTGTCCTGGATCAGTCGCATCTTGCCTATCGCATGCACCGGTACGCGAATGGTGCGACTTTGATCTGCAATCGCTCTCGTGATCGCTTGCCTGATCCACCAAACGGCATACGTAGAAAACTTGTATCCTCTTTTATGCTCAAATTTTTCTGCGGCTCTGATGAGTCCCGCATTTCCTTCCTGAATTAAATCCATAATGTTCAATCCTCGATTGCAATACTTTTTCGCAACCGAGACCACGAGTCGTAAGTTGCCAGCGACGAGAGAACGTTTGGCAAAATTGTACGACTTTTGATATTCCGTAATCTTGGCGAGTCGGCGATTTAAGGTCGCTGGTGATTCGAGTGTACTGAGCATGAGTCGACACAAAATGTTCCGATCCTTATCAAAGGATCCATTTTCCGTGCCATTACTTTGCTGCTTAATCCGATTCATCTCCTGACTGATGCACATCAGTTCATTCAAAAGTGGCTCCAGCCTTTCGATGCGAATTTGCAACTCTTCAATCAGTCGCATGGCCTTATGGCGACGCCGGGAGAGGAGTTGCCACGCCTCTTGCCGTAACGAAGGATCCAGTTTTTTGCTGACTGCGCTGCGAAAATCATCCGGCATCTTTTCGGCAAGAATCCGCAAAGTTTTGAGATTCGGATACATCCGTCGCTCTATATCTTTTCGTTTTTCTTTATCGGAAACAGAAAAATCGAGCGTTCTGTCCACTCGTAAATTGCCATGCTCAATATTGTCAAGTACTCGGATGGCCCCGAGAATAATGTAATAATTTGAGAGCATCTCTCGACGATACAGCAGTCTTGAATTCTCAATTTGACGTGCGGCATCCAATTCTTCTTGCCGCGTCAGCATGGGAAACGAACTCATTTGCATCAGATACAGTCTGACGGGATTGTCCTCGACCGGAATACCGGGGGCCTTGTCTTCACTTCCTGCCTCCGCTTCCAAAACATCAGCTGACATCCGCGGTTGTTCCGCACCTTCACTCTGCGGGTGGCGGAAGCGACGGTCGAGTTTATTGTGCTGAAGCATCGAATTTTGACTCCTTTGGGAAGAGATAAAACAATGTATTTAGTTGGTGACTAAGCCGCATCCGAAAAATGCAACTCGGGACACTCGGTTCGGAGTTGTAGAAGTGCCGAGTGCATCCGACTCTTCAGGGTACCCACCGGAATGGAGAGAGCATCTGCAGCCTCCCGATATTTCAGTCCCTGGAAGAAGACGAGCGAGACGATCGATCGTAGCGACTGCGGTAAGTCAGATACGGCGCGTCGCACTGACTGATGCTGTTCTTCTAACTGCAAGGTATCGATTGGTAGCTGATCATCACCGCGAATCATTTCCACCAATTCGTACGGCTGTCCATCCACCGAGCGAGCCGATTGATTGAGGCTGGTAATCTCATGGCGGCGGTTGCGGCGCTTGCTATCAATTGCCTGATTCATCGCAATTCGATAGAGCCACGGGCGGACCTTGCGACCCTCTTCGAATTGATCGCATTTGATATGCAACTGCATGAGGGTTGCCTGAAGTACATCCTCCGCAATCGAATCGCTCCCGATTTGCCGCCGAAGAAAACAGAGCAACGGTTTGCGATATCTTCGCTCAAGTTCGGTAAAGAGGGATTGGTCGCCAGTTTCCCGGTAAGTGAGCAACAATTGCTCATCCGTCATCTGACCTATTCCTTCCCCAACGACACGCCGCTCGTTTCTGATAAGTGTTGACGAAGACATGGTACTTACCTCCCAATAAATGGACCGTCGAATCACACTTCCGTTCGAAGGTTTGCCTTGGAGCAACGCTTCGAAACCTGCTGCTTAAAAAAGCAAGGCGTGTGCCGATAGGAAGATAATTTTTTGAACGTGCGTAATCCGTTACCCGCACTGACGATAGAGCGTGTTTTGCCGAACCTACCGTGTCAGGAGGCCGTGGCAGAATGCCTCAACGGCGATTGGGATGGGGAAACTCGCCCCATAAGCAAAGTGGTGTTATCGCCCCGACGTACCTACTTTTCAGCGTCCGCTCGGCCCTCATCTGCCGAGGGCGAGTCGGTCGGTTGGTTCCCCGTTTCCGCTTCTTGGGAACTCTGGTATTGGCGAAGTTTGCGATAAAGGGTTTTTCGATCGAGTCCCAATATCCGCGCAGCCATGGTTTTGTTACTACCGACTGCATCGAGCACATGCTGAATGTATCGCCGTTCAATCTCCTCCAGCGCGACCATTTCGGTCGGGTCGTTGCCCCCAATAAAAACCTGTGAACTTTGGAAGTCGCGAATTTTTTCTGGAAGATCCTCGACACCTAGTCGATCATATCGCGTAAGTGCGACCGCTCTTTCAAGCACGTTTCTGAGCTCGCGGACGTTGCCTGGCCAGTTATACGCGAGCATTTTTTCTGCGACCCCTTTGGAGATATCTGTCACTTTTTTGCCGGCCCGTGAGGCAAACATTTCCAAAAAACTCTGAGCCAGAATGAGTGTATCGGTGCCACGAGCGCGTAGCGGAGGAAGATCACACTGAATGACATTGATCCGGAAGTATAAATCTTCCCGGAACCGTCCCTCCTCGATTGCCGTTTCCAGGTCACGGTTTGTTGCGGTCAGAATCCGTACATCGAACGGTATTTCGATATCGCTTCCTACCGGCCGCATGTGATTTTCTTCCAGAGCACGGAGCAGTTTCGGTTGTACCGAAAGAGGAAGTTCGCCCACTTCGTCTAATAGGAGCGTGCCACCCTCTGCCTGCAACAACAGACCTTTTCTTTCGCCTCGAGCGTCGGTGAAAGCGCCAGCCGCATGACCGAACAACTCACTCTCCAATAAGGACTCGGGCAAGGCGGCACAATTCACAGCCACGAACGGCTTCTCGCTTCGCCGACTTTGCCGGTGTATCGCGCGCGCCACCAGTTCCTTTCCCGTGCCGCTTTCGCCAGTAATTAAAACCGATGTTTCTGAATCCGCAATTCGCTGGAGCTGATCAAAAAGCTCTTGCATTGCTGGGCTGGTACCAAGGATATCGCCCAATCGCTCTGTACGTGCAACCGCCTCTTTAAGGAACTTGATTTTCTCTTCGAGCTGCCGATGTCGAACTGCCCGCGTCAGAGTCATGCTCAAAAGATCCATTTCAATCGGCTTAGTGACAAAATCGTACGCGCCGGCACGGATTGCATCGATGGCAGACTCAAAACTTCCGAAGGCGGTCATCATCACGACCGGAATATCGGGGCG
>JAQWPY010000103.1 GCA_029245145.1 Pirellulales bacterium
GAGGTTGAAAGGGCCTGGGCAGATATGCAGCAAATCCCTACGGCAAGCCATACCGATCCGGCCCCGGATGCGGGAGAATCCAGCAGCACGGTCATCGAATTTGCCAGCCTCGATGAGGAAACGCCTGATGCGGCAGGTCCAAGCGACGTCTCCGCTCCGCCGACGGAAGAAGCCGATGCTGCGGTCGAGCCACTGGGGACGCACCCGGCAGTCGGACAAACCCTGCCGGTCGCAGAGTCAGAACCGCTGCCGGCAACTCAAGACGGCGAGAGCGGCCACGAAACGGCCGAGGGCGATTGCCCGCAGAGTGAAATTTCGGAACATACGCTTTCACACTGCATCGAAGTGACACCATCGACAGGTGAAGAGCCGGCAACCGAGGTGCCAACCTCGAATCAAACGCAAGCGCCAGGCGCAAACCGGCAACCGCTTCCCGCCAACACGGTCCTGGTGACCGAGTATGCGGGCATCGATGCGGGGAATGTCATGCCGGTAAAATCTGCCCGCCCGGAGGCGGCCACCCCATCCGCGGAGGGCCACCCTGCTCGGGAAGCGAGCGGCCCGATCGAGAACCGCGCGGATGGCCCGCACGATGTGCCCGTTGACCCGCACCCTCCTACGGCAGATTCCCCTGCGGCGGACGATCAGAAGAGCGCGTCGGTCCCGCTGACGCACGAGACGCCGCAAGAGACAGCGCAAGAGACGGCGCAAGAGACGGCGCACCAACCTCACCCTCTGATTCCCCTCACGCCCCAAACCGTGCACACGCTTGGAGCCGAATTGCAATTTGCCAATGCGGCGAAAAATCCTGCTCTCAAACATCTGGTGCAACCGTGAGAGTGAATCTGCAAACCGCGCTGCGGGAGATCGAAGGACGTGCGGCCGATTTTGGTCCGAGCACTCAGTGGCAAGGAACCCGGGAAGGGACCGCTGAGGCGGCGGACGATACTCCTCTGCAGCAATCGTCTCGGCAATCTTCTCGGCAATCTTCTCGGCCACCGCACCACGACGGCGAACGTATGGTCAAACAAGCTGACCGGGGCACGTCGTCCGGCGCTCGCGGCGATCGACTCCAAAGCGCCGGGAAGCAAATTTTGCGTCGGCTAGGCCAGCAATCACAGGCCAGCCTTCTCCTCCTCTGTGAGTCTCCGCTCTCGGCAGGTGATTCATCAGGGCAGCAGACGCCGGGCGGAGCCTGGGCAAAGACATTGGCCGATCTGAGAGAGGATCCCGTCTTGGCAGTGAGAATCGACTCGGCAGTGGAAGGCGGTCGAAGCGAGATATCCCCTCTGAGCGACACCCAAGGGCAACCGCAAATCATCCAGAGCCATCACCCGGGACTCTGCACCCTGCAGATTTCCTTCGAGTCGACTGAGTATGGATCGGTCGATGAATGGAATCAGTTGCAACAGCGATTCGGACTGATCGTCGTCGATGGCTCGGGGGTGGACCTCGCGAAACTCAAGCCGTGGATGGAACGTTGTGGAAACATTCTTTATTTTGTCGAGTACGGAAAGACCTCGCGCAGGTGGGGTCGGCAAGTCTGCAAGCAGGTCGCCGCACAAGGGACCACGCCCGTCGGTTGCATCACGCTAGGTGTGGCCGACCGATCTTGAGGGGCCGGATGACAAGGGCGTGGCCGGACCGTAGAATCGGGCCAGAATGTGAGGCGATCGCACCGATGTCCCTTCTGCGGCTCACCTCTCCGAGAAAAATCGACTTTTGCGAAGGAGCCCTGACACATGCGGACTTTTCTCGTGACCGGTGGCGCAGGATTCATCGGTTCTCATATTGCGACGGCACTGGCGGAGCGGGGTGACCGGGTTCGCGTGCTCGACAACCTGAGCACGGGGCATCGATCGAACTTGAATCACCTTGGCGACGCGGTCGAGTTGATTGAGGCAGATCTCCTCGACGCAGCCGCTGTCAGCCAAGCGGTGGACGGCGTGGACTGCATTTTCCACCAGGCAGCACTCGCCTCGGTACCCCGCAGCGTGGAAGCACCGTTGGATACGAATGCAGCGTGCGTGACCGGCACGGTCACCCTGCTCGATGCGGCACGCCGCGCCGGGGTCAGGCGGCTCGTCTACGCTGCCTCCAGTAGCCTCTACGGCGATAAACCGACCAGCTCGAAGCGGGAAACCGATGTACCGGAACCGATCTCGCCCTACGGTGCGGCAAAACTTGCCGCCGAGTATTACTGCCATGCCTTCACGGCAACCTACGGATTTGAAACGGTCGCACTGCGGTACTTCAACGTCTTCGGGCCCCGACAGGATCCTGACAGTCCCTACTCAGCGGTGATTCCGCTGTTCATCACTGCGATTCTGGATAACCGCGCGCCGGTCATTTTCGGCAACGGCCTCCAGTCTCGCGATTTCACTTTTGTGGCGAATGTTGTCCATGGGAATCTTCTGGCGGCGGATGCCGAAGGGGTGGCAGGCCGCAGCTTCAATATTGCCGCAGGCCGGAGTGTGAGTCTTCTGGAGATTCTCGCCATGCTCAACAAGTATCTCGGGACCGACGTTCAGCCCGAATTTGCCGATCCGAGACCTGGCGACATTCTCGAAAGTCTTGCGGACATCTCCGCAGCCCGCGGGGCGTTGAACTACGAGCCGCAGGTCGGCTTTGAAGAGGGGATTGCTCAAAGCATTGATTACTATCGGTCGCTTAAGGCAGTCACTTAAAAACCAACAGCCGCTCAACATTGAGAGACAGGCGGATACGACGCATGATGACCGACTCGATCCCCGGAACTTCACCTGGGCCCCGCCGGATTACTGCGCGGCTCCTGCTACTGCTCAGTGGGCTACTGATCGGTTGCGACTACGTTCCCAGCAGCACTGCCCCGACTGGCAGCACTCCCCCGACTGGCCCAGTGAGCGGGCTGACACCTGTCGACCGTGCAGGATTCGACCAGGTGATTGCCTCACACGCGGGCAAGGTGATACTCGTCGATTTTTGGGCTAGTTGGTGCCCGCCCTGTCAGCGTGCATTTCCGCATACCGTGGATCTCTACGCGCAGCATCGCCAGCAGGGATTTGAAGTGGTCTCGGTCAGCCTCGATGCGGCAATCGACGAAAGCAAAGCACAGCGGTTTCTTCAAACGGTGGGTGCTGACTTCGACAACCTGATCAGCATTTGGGGCAACAGTCTCAAAAGCTACAGCAAATTCGAAATTCCTGACGCAATTCCCTTCTACACGCTCTACGACCGACAGGGCCGATTGCGGTATCGGTTCAGCCCGCTCTTTCCCCCAGGACAGCAGGGCAATGAAAATCCCGCGTCGATTGATCAGCGCGTCCTGGAACTGCTGGCCGAGTAGCAGTCGTTGCGTTGGGTCGAATCGGCACAAGCGGTTCAGAATCTCCGGCGACCGATCACCTCAGGGGAGAGGGAGGGGCTTGTCGGCCTATAATTTCTACGCTCCCATAGAGCCATGTGGTCGTCTCAATTTTCCTGGAAGTTTCTGCTTGCGTCTGCCCGCAGCGATGGCTTTAGGCGAAGATTTATGCCTTATTTTAAGACCTTTACCTCCGGCACTCTCGAATCAGAGTTGCCTGCCTATACCCTTCGTTATTATTGCGAATCTCCGGGTGTTGCAAACAAACTGTTTACCGTTAGAATCACGCGCCAAACATTCATATGTGGCCCGTCCACATGCCAGAATGGTACTCCCAGGGAGATAATTCCGCGTGGAACTAGCTGTACTCTTCAATCTGCTCTTTAAACTTGTCGGTGGTCTGGGGATCTTTCTACTCGGCATGAAATACATGTCGGACGGCATGCAAGCCGTTGCCGGGTCGCGTCTGCGCGGAATGATTAGCCTCGCGACCAATAACCGACTACTGGCAACCGGAGTCGGAGTTGTCGTAACCTGCGTCGTCCAGTCAAGTTCGATCACTACCGTAATGGTCGTCGGCTTCGTGAACAGTGGGGTGATGCAACTTGCCCAGGCGCTGGGGGTGATTATGGGCGCCAACATCGGTACTACCATTACCGGTTGGATTCTAGTGCTAAAAATTGGCAAGTATGGCTTGCCAATTTTGGGGGCGGCAGCGATCGCCTACCTTTTCTCCAAAGGGGATCGCTGGCGCTTCTGGTCGATGGCAATCATGGGGATTGGGATGATCTTCTTTGGTCTCGAACTCATGAAAGATGCCTGTAGCCTGATCAAAGAGCATCCGAGCTTCGAGAGTTGGTTTCAGAGTTTTCAGGCCGATGATTATTTTGGCGTCTTGGGCTGTGCCCTTATCGGATGCCTTCTCACCATCATGGTTCAATCGTCTTCTGCAACACTGGGTATCACAATATCGCTGGCGTCACAGGGCGTGATTAGTTATCCCACTGCGGCCGCCTTGGTCCTCGGTGAAAACATCGGCACGACCGTCACGGCCTATTTGGCCTCGCTCGGAGCGACCACCAACGCTCGGCGGGCTGCTTATTTCCACATCATCTTCAATCTGGTCGGTGTCCTGTGGATTACGGCTATCTTCCATTGGTATATCGATCTCGTGCAAGGGATCATCGGGGATGACGTCACTAAAGTGACCATGGTAGGAGGCAAACCAACCTACGATACCACGGCAACAATCGCGGCAACGCACTCGATCTTCAACGTTACCAACACCTTCCTGTTTCTTCCCTTTTTGCCGGTCTTCGTGAAACTGCTGGAGAAATTCGTACCCGCAAAAGCCTACAAAGAGAAACCACACCTCACCAATCTCGATGTCCGAATCCTGGACACTCCCTTGCTAGCGATTGAGCAATCGCAAAAAGAGATTGAGAAGATGGGGGATGGGTGCGCTAAAATGATGAGTTGGCTCAAAACACTCTACGAACAAGAAGATCGGGATCTCTCGTTAGGCGAAAGGCTACAACATCGCGAGCGAGTACTCGATTCGGTCCATGATGAGCTTGCCGTATTTATTACATCACTACTATCAGGAAATGTACCGCATGCGACGGCCGAAGAAGCAAGGCTACAATTGAGGATGGCAGATGAATATGAGTCTGTCAGTGACTATCTAGCCAATCTCGAAAAATTTGACCAGAAGCTATATGACAAAGAGCTTCGATTTACAAAATCGCAAAGAAACGATCTGCTTGAATTGAACGAACTTTTACAGCGGCATCTTGATATGGTCAACGATTCTCTCAAGCATCGAAATACTGATGTTATTACGAAGCTGGAGACCATTGGTAAACGAATACGCGACTTGCTTAAAACGCTCCGTCGTAAGCATCTCGACGCCCTTTCTAGCGGCAACATCCGACCACAAGTGAGCGTAGCCTATCTGGCCGCGCTCAACGCATACGCACGTGTGCGGGATCACTCTCGCAACATTGCCGAAGCCGTGTCGGGCGAAAAGTGACGCTCACCCTGACGGCATGACTGAGTAGCCGCATGTACCCGGAATCAACTGCCATCCTCCGCCACGGGAGCGGACCGCTAACCAAAGAGCGCAGCAGCAAGAAATAGCGGTGGGATCGAGCAGATGAATAACGCACCCGCTATCATCACGCGCGGAATGTCGACTTCGGCAACACGCACGGCGAACGGCAAAAAAATGAGTCCGAGTGCGCCGGAAAACAGTGCCGTGAACGCGACGAGCACCGCCAGTGCCCGCAATGGGTCGGTGAGGGTAAAAAAGTAGTCGCAGGCCACCAACGCGATGGCAACCAGTTCGCTCATCGCGGCGGTCAGTGTCGAGATGACCCAGCCCACCACAATCGCCCTGGAAAGGGGCGACGGTTCTCTCGGTGAAGTTTTGGACATCGACATACCTCTAGCGGTCGAAAAAAAAAGCGTGAGAGGCCAAATGGCCTCTCACGCCATGAAATCAAAACGCGAAAGATCACGCTTAGCAGCGATAGCTCGTCACGACGATATCGCCACACTTTTTGATCACGACCTTCACTTTATAGCCGCAACACCACTTGTAAACGACCACACCCTTGCAGCAAACGCCGCAGCGATCTGTGACGCAGGGCTCACCCTTGCAGCAGGCTGGCAGGCAAATGGGAATGTCGTAGCAGGTCTTGCAACAACACGGGTCAGCTACTTTCAGCGTCGTCTTGACCGGGGGCTCGCACCCACAGCAGACTTTACGACAGCGACCACGCTGACGGTACGTAATGCAGGGTTCGGGACAACAGGCTGCTTTTTCTTCACTCTCACAGGGCTTCGCTTCCGATGCTTCTGCAGCTTTTTCCTGCCCACCGTCTGCGGCGGCGGCGGTTGCCGGAATCGCCAACAGGCTGACCGCACACAGCATCAGAGACAACAAGATCCAATTCGTTTTCATAACAGTTACACTCTCCTCAAAGGGGTCGGGCAGCACCACCGTGTGCTGCGAGGCGGGAATGGGGCTCAGACGCCCCATCTGATTTCACTTCCCAGAGTGTAGCCCAAGCAAATCACCTTGTTTACCCCACCCGCAAAGTCTTACAAAAGCGTGTCAATCATGCATGCACACCTATTGATCCAGCTTACGTGCTAGCACTCTTTTGCCCAGCTTCCGCCGCACGACGCGGGGGCATTTCGGCACGGGCGATCGCAACGCTTCTTCAAAGCTTCTGAGCGGCACTTTACCCTGAGAGGGCAAGACAGCGCCGCATCGGTGGAATTTATGCATAAACGTGCATTTTTTAAGGAATTATGAAGTTTTTTTTTGAAATCCTGATCAAGCAGAATGTCAAACTTTGCCGATTTTAACGGTTGTAGCGGCTACCTGATCACAGGCGGCATATGACGCGCAGTATTGAATTGTGATTCTCTCAGTCCCCAATCTCCCGAAGGCTCATTTGCAATCCAGATGAAACAAAGCATCAAGTTGAAATTCCTGCGAGATCTTTGGCGGCCGTTGGGGCCATTGTTTGGCCTTCTCGTCGTGGTCGCGTTTTGCCGCGGTCTCTCAGCCCAGGAGAATGAGCTTCAAGAACTCGACGACCCGGACACCCTCGTACGGCAACTCGAGGTACCGGCTGTGGCGAGCGATATTTCCGGATTCAGCCGGGAGAGCGAGCCGCTCGCACTTGCGAATCTCCCGACAAGCAATCCAGAGGGGGTTGCCGTAAGTAACGTGTCCCTCACGAGCCTGCTTGAGAGAATCGAAGCGCTCGAGGCTCAGACAGAATCGGCAGACAAGTTGTCCGACGACGTGGTCGAGATCGACATCGTCAAAAAACCGAAGATCAAAATCTTTGGTCGGGCCATGCTGGACTATTGGGCGTTTCCCTCCAATTCTCCGCTTGTGAACTGGGTGGGTGGTAATTATCCGAATAATCCCCGGGCCTTCATCGGATTTCGTCGCTTGCGACTCGGAGCCAAAGGCCAGGCCTTTGAGAACATGGAATACAAACTCCAGATGGAGTTCGCTCAGCCCGATCAGGTCACCTTCAAGGATGCCTATCTCGGTTGGCTGAATCTTCCCTGGAACGACAAAATCCTCATCGGCAACCAGAAGCGACCTTATGGTCTGGCGCACCTGGACAGTAGTCGTTACATGGTCTTTATGGAACGACCCTTTGTGGTTGATGCCTTCAATAATGATGCACGTCGATTGGGTGTCGAAGCCTACGGCTATTCCGAGAACGAGCGATGGAATTGGCGATACGGTGGATTCGACATGCAGAATATTGCGAAGGTTGGCCGTATCTATTCCAACAAATTCGAGCCCGAAGCGGCCGGTCGGATTGCCAACACGATTTGGTACGACGAGATGTCGGATGGCCGTGGTTACGCTCACTGGGCGCTCTCCGGAGCGGTGTGTTTCCCGAATGGCACGGCCACCTCGGCACGATTTAAAACTCGTCCGGAGGCATACTCAGAAACGAGTTGGTTCGATACGGGACAAATCGCCAATGGAGAAACCTATCAACTTGGCGGCGTGGAAGGCGTCTTGAATGTAAATCAACTTTCGGTCGTCGGTGAATACATGGGCGTCACCATGCAAAGAACCGGCGCATCGAGCCTGAACTTCCATGGTGGTTACGTGTACGTCGCATACTGGCTCACCAATGATTACTCACCCTGGAATCGTCAGCGCGGCGTGCTGGGACGCACCAAGCCGAATGAAAATTTCTTCATCGTGCGTACCGATCAAGGTCGCGAGCGGGGCTGGGGTGCCTGGCAGATCGCAGGACGCTTTTCTCGAGGCGATTTCAGCGACCAGGGAATCCAAGGTGGTGTCGGTCAGAGTTTCGGTCTTGCTCTCAACTGGTGGTGGAATCCTTACGCCCGTATGCAATTCAACTACATCAACGGTTCAATCACCGATCGAAACACCAACACGAGTCGTGGCGGTCCCTCAGGGGGCAATCAAATTGCCACCATCGGTACTACAAGCGGCAGCTACAACTGTTTCGGAACCCAGTTCATGATCGACTGGTAAAACTCAATCGCACCTTTTCAAAGAACCAACCAATGAATAGTGAACCATATCGGCCGAGACAGTCTTCGTACCCACAGTATCGTGAACTGTTGTTTTGCTTTCTATTGTTTGCAACTTGCATCTCGCTCATAGCATCAACTCAAACCGCTAACGCTGCGCCCTGCGATTGTTTGAGCGAATGCACCACCTGTTGCCCCCAATGTAAAGTTGAAATAAAGAAAGAGGCTGTAAAAAAACATTTCTATACAGTCGAGTGTAAAACCATCTGTATCCCCAGGGTCACGTGTCCCTGGGAGAAACCGTGCGAAAGAATTTGCGATGGGACGTGTGCTTCGGATTGCTGTACATGCCCCTTTCCCTGCAAAGGCGCACGTACCCGTAAAGTAAAAGTAATTCGTAAATTCGAGTATAAATGTGAAAAATGCAAGTACAAATGGACTCCCATGTGCTCCGGGGACGACTGTGATGGTGCGAGTTGCACCGCTGCACCAGGCACAACGAGCAAAGAAAATACCGTCCCTCCATCGCCACCGACCGCAGATCGTTCGGCACGGATTTCCGACTTCTTCAACATCATTCCCCTGTGGAAATAGACTCCCGTGCCCAAAAAAATATCGTTTACGGTTTGCGGCACATGGTCCTCACTGCTCGTACACGATTTATAATAGGATGCAGTTGTAAATCGCGAAGCAAGCTGGGGATGGCAGATGCCTAAAGGAAGTACGACGCGGTGGAACTTTCGCGTTCTGCTCGGACAGGGTGTCTTACTTGACGTCAGTCAAACGCTTTCCAGCCCTCGGTTGGTACTACCCTTTCTCTATATTTCGTTCGGTGCCCCAGCCATCTTTGCCGGGCTGTTGATCCCGATTGTCCAGCTTGCGCGAATGATCGGGCAAATCGTCTCAGCGCCCTTCATTTCGGCTGCCGAAATCTGCAAATGGTACATGAGCCTCGGCATTCTCACCGCAACAACTGCGCTGATCGTGGTCGCCTTAACCGCGGATACGGCTGAGGATGCAAAGCACTTTGTTGTTTTAACGGTGATTTTCCTGAGTGTTGCCGCAATTATCGGTCTTGGCCAAGGCCTGAGTCGGCTGGCATTTCAAAACATGCTCGGCTACGTGGTACCACGCAAACTTCGACGAAACTTGCTCTTTTCCCAAACCGGGATCAGTGGGCTCTTGGCGATCGTACTCGCGTGGGCAAGTCAGAAATTTTATTTAGGGAAGGCAGATGAAGAACACCTGGCCCTCCTCTGGGCAGGAATTGCGGTAGCTGTCCTCTCGGGTTTTTTGAGTATGTTGGTCCGGGAATCTGCCGTTGCCGAAAAAAAAGTACGGCCAGCAACCGGCAGAGAGAAAAAAAGCATCCTCGCCACACTTCGTGAGGGCATTAATCACGTTAGGCAAGTCGATTGGTTCCGGCAGTTTATCATCGCCCGGATTCTCTTTCTTTCAATTGAATTAGCGATGCCGTTTTATGCGATTATCGCCGCACAAGCGCATGAAAAAACAGAAGATGCCCTGGGTAGTTTTGTAATCGCGACCAGCCTGGGACTGATGATTGGCGGATTCTTCTGGCAGCGCTTGTCGCCCTGGCCGTTGAGGCGGATCATGAGTCTTGGCGGGATCATCGCTTTTGTTGCTGCAATGATCGCGTTATTCAGTCACGACGTTGATCCGAGTGAGAAAAGCCACTGGCTGTATTATGACTTGGTCTTTTTTCTGATCGCGCTTGCCGATCAGGGGGTTGCTTCCACACGGAAAATTTATGTGGCCACCCTCGCGAGTGCGGAAACGCGGCCTTACTATATTGCCATTAGCGATACGCTGGTCGGTGCCGCAGCCGTTCTGTTTGCATTTTTCCTCGGGGCCCTCGTCCACTTCCAGAATGCCTTGTGGCCCATCCTGGTACTGGCTGGCCTCAATTCTCTGGCTGCCCTCTACGCGATGCGACTCAAACCGATCCCGGCGGACGCCGATTGAAACTGCCTTAGGTTCCCTTCAAAGGTCGGCACCGACCTCGCCGTGAGAATGAAAGTCGCTTAGAGCAGCGATGCAAAGCGATCAAAAAGATAGTCGCTGTCGTGGGGTCCTGCCGAAGCTTCCGGGTGATACTGGACGCTAAAGGCAGGTAATTCGCGATGCCGTACGCCCTCGATCGTTCCATCGTTGAGGTTCCGATGCGTCACCTCAAGCTCCCCGGGAAGACTCTCTTCGGAAACCGCGAATCCGTGATTTTGTGATGTGATCTCGACTCGAGATGTCTCCAGATTTTGCACCGGCTGGTTGGCCCCCCGATGACCGAACTTGAGTTTGTAGGTCTCCGCACCGCACGCAAGCGAGAGGAGTTGGTGACCGAGACAAATCCCAAAAATTGGCTTCTCACCCAATAAGTCGCGAATCGTTTGTATCGACTGCGTCAACGGCTCCGGGTCACCCGGCCCGTTGGAGAGAAAAATACCGTCCGGTTTTTCCGCGAGAATCTCCTCCTTGGAGGCAGCCCCCGGCAGCACCGTGACCCGAAACCCTCGACTCGCCAGATGTCGGGGAATATTCCATTTCATTCCGTAGTCCAGTGCCACAATATGTCCGTTCGAGTCGCTGGATGTATCCTCTGCCCCGGGAAGCGTCGACCAATCACTCAAAACCTGCTCCCAGCGGACCGCCTCGGTCGGCATCACTTCCTGCACCAGGTCGCGACCCACCAGTCCCGGGCTCGCCTGGGCTTTGGCCACCAGGCTTTCGTTATCCAGGTCGACTGTGGAGAGCACGCCCTTCATTGCGCCCTCGCGACGGATCCGTCGGACCAACGCTCGGGTGTCGATTCCTTCGATCGCGACAACACCCCATTTTTTCAGATAGGAGGGAAGATCTTCGGTCGCTCGAAAATTGCTATAAATCAAACTGTTCTCGCGAACGATGAAACCGGCGAGATGGGGCTTTGCACTCTCTCGATCTTCCTCATTCACACCATAATTACCGATCAACGGATACGTCATGGTGACGATCTGACCACGGTAACTCGGATCGGTCAAAATCTCCTGATAACCGGTCATCGAGGTGTTAAAGCAGACCTCTCCGTCAACTTCCCCCTCAGCTCCGAAACTACTGCCTTCAAAAACGGTCCCGTCTTCGAGCGCGAGTTTGGCTTTCCGGCTGTCCACTGCAGCAATCCCTTCTTCACATCTTGTTTTGATCGCGGCCGTTCTGAGTGGCGTCTCTGAGCGGCGTCGGTGAGCAATGTCGGTGAGCAATGTCAAACCGTACGGCTTATACCGCAATTAGATGCCCTTGTTCCTCTTTTATGCAAATTTATCCGCGGCTATCCCCCGCGAGTAAAGTTCTAGCATCGATAGCACCGATAGGACTGTTACGGCTGTGGGTCTCCGAATTTCCAACCTTAGGAACTTCGGACAGCCAATTGGAGAGTTCCTGTCCCGGCGAGCAGGAACTCTCTTTTTTTATCGCTTCAGCGCCAGCGACGAGCCTAAAACCGGGCCCAGTATACGACCTCTGAACCACATTCCTAGACCCTTCGTCGCGTCTGAGCCATTATCCGGCTCGCAAACCTCGATCGACTTGATCTTGGTCTCGCAAATAAACGGCAAGCACCGATTCAAACATCT
>JAQWPY010000108.1 GCA_029245145.1 Pirellulales bacterium
TCGCCTACGTTAAGGTCAACGTGGATGAGCAGATTGCCAAGGCGATCGATACGGTCACGGATGTAGAAATTGAAGAATATTACGAAGCGAACAAGCGGATCGATGAACAAATGCATGCGACCGCCGACCTGACCCTGCCCCCGGTCGAAGGGGAAGCGACCCCTTCGCAAGAACCGCCTCAACAACCGCCTCAACAACCGGCGAACGATTCAGAGGAAGACGCAGCGAAGGAACGTGCAGAAGAAAAAGCAAAGCCGGAACCGCAAGAGAGCGGTCGCCGCTCGCAGCGGCCCATTCGCTTTGTCGGCTTTCAGGATTCCGAAGAGGACGCGGCGGAGGACCGGGTGAACGAAAGTGTGGGCGAAGCGGCCGAACCGAGGGAGGAGAATTCGTCGGAGACCGTTGCCGATTCGGAAGGAAAGCAAGACGGCGAGCAAGCGGCGAAAGAGGAACCAGCCGAGCCGAAAGAACCGACCTATAAGCCGCTCGACGAGGTGCGCGATTACATCCGGCAACGCATTGCCGAAAAAAAGGCGGGCGAATCAATTGATGCGCAATTCGCCGCCATCCGGAAAAAAGTGACGACTTTCGCTGCCGCTCAGCGGGTTGCCGAGGGGCGCGACGACATCACGATCACTCCGCCCGACGTAAAGCAACTGGCCGCCGGAGAGGGGCTCGAGGGCGGCACATACACGCTCCAGAGTACGTGGCGACTCGAGCGCGATACACAAATCGGCCGCTCAGTCCAGCAGATCCCGCGGAGTCAGGGACGACCTTTCGGAGATCAGATTCCGTATACGGACGTTGTAACCCAGAAGGGGGAACAGTCGCTTTGGCAGGTGGTCGAAACGGTCGATCAGGAAAACAATCGATTTATCTCCTGGAAAACCGGCGAGGCCCTGAGCGAGACACCGCCGCTGGAGGGTACGACGCGAGACCGCGTTGTATTGGCCTGGCAAGAGGGTGCGGGACGGGGCGATGCTGAGGACACGGCGAGGAAACGGGCCGTTGCCGCCGCGACGACACTTCGGGACCGACTCGAGGCGGGGGAAACGTTTGATGCGATTGCCGCCGAACGACCCGGTGGTCGGCGGATGGCAACCGAGGCCTTTTCGTGGCTTACGAGTGGAAGTGCCCCGATGATGAACCCCTTTGCGGCCCCTCCCCTTCGCCTGAGCCAGGTCGACGGGATTGATCAGCCGGGAACCGAATTTATGAAAGTCGCCTTTTCTTTGCAGAAGGGGCAAGCGGGGGTGGCGATCAATCATCCGCAAACGCACGTTTATTTAATTCAGGTGACATTTGAGAACAAGAGCCAGGAAGTTCTCGAGCAAGATTTTCTCACCTCCCTCGATGACCCGCGCACGGATCGCGAGGTGCAGAGTGCAGCGCAGTTGGATCGACAGTTGCTGGCAGCGCGGTGGTTCGAGGCCATGGATCGATCGATCGATCTGGTGTGGCTGAATCCTGCCGCGCGATTTTCCCGCTAGGCGGGGTTCCGGGTATCGGTGGGGAAGAAGCCCGATGGAGTGGATTGGCCTGACCGTCGCGTATTTGATCTTCAGGCCCTTTTTCTCAGTCTGTCAGGCCCTGGCGGGTATTTTGCATCGCCCCGACTCAGCCCGCCTCATCCGCGCCCAGCGCTACGCGATGATCGTTCTCATTTTGGGGTCCGTGCTTACCGCTGTTGCTCTCGGCTCGGCTTCTTTTGGAGTTCGCTTTTCAATTTGCGCCTCTTTTTTTATTTCGGGTGCCGTTCTGTTGAGTATCGCCGGTGCCATCGGACACCACGTCGAGAAATCGGTAGCTCGCGAGAATTCGGATATGAATTCTTCAGCCGACGAGGAATAAATTGCGGCAATGAAACACCGCTTGAATTTGAAGAGGGGGGTCAATTTATTATCACCTTTCGCGTTGACGGACTCCGCTCGCGTGGAGCAGGTGGGTGATGATCCGGGGGGTGGACTGTCTAAATGGCCCGGCCCGGGTATGCTTCTAAGGGGAGAGATCCGGAGAAGCGAAGATGGCTGTAGATAAATCGTCGGCCCGCGTGCGGAGGATGTTTGGACAGATCGCTAAGCGTTACGATCTGCTTAATCATTTGCTCTCGCTGTCGCTCGATCGCTACTGGAGGCGACAGGCGGTGCGACGCGCGCCCCCGACCGGAGATTTGCCCATACTCGATGTGTGTACCGGCACCGGGGATCTTGCCTTGCTCTATCGGCGGGCGGCGGCTGCCGACGTGTCGGTAGTGGCTGCCGATTTTTGCCACGAGATGCTGGTTTATGGCACGCAGAAAGACTCGGCCGAGGCGCCCCTGCAGTGGGTGGAGACCGATGCGGAGACGTTGCCCTTTCCAGATGCGAGTTTTCAACTCGTTTCGGTAGCCTTCGGTCTGCGGAACGTTGCCGATACCGATCGCGGTCTCGGCGAGATGGCGCGGGTGTGCGCTCCCGGAGGACAAATCGTGATACTCGAATTCTCTCTTCCGACACGCAAACCGTTCGCCCTGCTCTACGGTGCGTATTTCCGCTATGTCCTTCCGCTGATCGGCCAGCTTCTAGCGAGGAACCGTGAGTCGGCCTACAATTATCTGCCACAGAGTGTCGGCGAGTTTCCTCAAGGGGAACGGCTCGCCGAGAAAATGCGAGCGGCCGGTCTGTGTGAGGTCCGTTGGATTCCAATGACATTCGGGGTCGTGACGCTCTACCTGGCAAAGCGAAAAACACAATGAATAAAAAACCAATCATTCTCGCCATGACGGGTGCCAGCGGCTCGATTTACGCGGTCCGCTTGTTGGAGGTGCTCGTCGCGGCCGGCTACGATGTCCATTTGACCATCTCCTCTGCCGGGCGATTGGTTATCGAACAAGAGTTGGATATCTCGGTCGATCTCGATAATTTTCAGGCCGACAAATTGTTGCTCGGCGGCGCTGTTTCGGATGACAGCAAGCTGAGTATGCTCAGGCAGATTGCCGGGATTTCGAGCGACGATAGTAACGTGTTGGCGCACGGAACGGGGAGGCCAGGAACAATTCATTACCACCACTACGAAGATTACATGGCACCGATTGCGAGCGGCTCTTTTTTGACCGCGGGCATGATTATTTGTCCGTGCTCGAGCGGCTCGCTGGCAGGAATCGTCAATTCGCTTTCCGAAAATCTCATCCATCGTGCGGCACACGTGCACCTGAAAGAGCGGCGTAAGCTGGTGGTCATGCCGCGGGAAACGCCTCTTTCATCGCTCCAACTCGACTGCATGAAGCGGATCTCGGATGCCGGAGCGGTCGTTCTGCCGGCGTCTCCCGGGTTTTACCATGGAGTAAAAACGATCCAGGATCTTGTCGATTTTGTCGTGGGGCGGATTTGCGATCAATTCGAGATCCAGCACAGCCTGATTCGCCGTTGGGGTGAATGACCCCAAGCCAACCCGTATGAAGTCGCCGCAAGAGAAGTGATGCCGCTCAAGCCCTATTTTGAATTCGTTCGCTTCAGTCACACGGTCTTCGCACTCCCCTTTGCCTTATTGAGTGCGGCGATGGCAGCGTATGTCGATCCGCCCCCGCTCCGCTATTGGGCCGGGATCGTGTTGGCGATGGTTGCCGGACGCACCGTGGCCATGGGATACAACCGGATCGCTGATCGTTTTATCGATGCATTGAATCCGCGGACCCAGATGCGGCACCTCCCGGCAGGCACGCTTTCGCTGAAGTCGGCCGTCGGCATGACACTGCTCTCCGCCATGATTTTCGTCGCTTCGACGCTTCTCTTTTTGCCGGAAAACCCTTGGCCTCTGATACTGTCGATTCCGGTCCTCGCGTTTCTCTGCCTTTATAGCTATACAAAACGATTCACGGCGCTGGCCCACTTTTGGCTCGGGGCGGCGTTGATGCTCGCACCGGTTTCCGCTTGGATTGCCGTGCGCGGCCCGGATGTCGTTTCCGATCCGTGGGATCTGCTTCCCGCGCTCTGTCTGGGGCTGGGCGTTCTCTTCTGGGTCGCTGGATTCGATATCATTTATGCGCTGCTTGATGTTACGTTCGACACCGAAGCGGGAGTCTACAGTATCCCGGGACGCTGGGGTCTGCCCCGGGCTATCTGGTGTGCGCGATGTAGCCATTTTGTCGCTTTTCTGTTTTTCGCGCTGCTGCCGCTGATCTATCCCGAGTTCGGTTGGATTTACCTCTCCGGGGTGCTGGGGATCGGAGCTTTGCTCGTCTACGAGCATGTAATCGTACGGCCCGACGATGTGGCACGGATCAATCAGGCTTTTTTTCAGGTCAACACGATCATTAGTCTGGGGCTTCTTTTTGTCGGTCTGCTCGATCTTTTCCTGCTCGCCAATGCGGCGGTCGGTGGCTAAAATACTGCGAGACACGTTTTTCGCATAATTGAAACTAATGGCTTACGAAACCCAACTTGCCTCCATTCGCGACAAGGTAAAGGCCGGAGAGCGACTTTCCGCGGCCGACGGAGAATTTCTGTATTGCGATGAGGTACCGCTCGGCGAACTGGCCGTTTTAGCGAATGAAGTCCGCGAGCGGAAAAATGGGAATTTCGCATACTACAACATCAATACGCATCTCAATCCGACAAACGTTTGCGTGTATCGGTGCGTGTTCTGTGCGTTTCGTTCTGATCTACGCGAAGAAAAAGCGTATTTGATGAGCGATGAGGCAATTCTCGCCCGCGGCCGAGAGGCGGTCGACGCGGGATGCACCGAGATGCATATCGTGGGTGGTTTGCACCACAAGATGAAATACGAGTGGTATCTCAACTTGATCCGCATCTTGCACGATGCGTATCCGCGGTTGCATCTCAAAGGTTGGACGGCGGTGGAGATCAATTGGTTTTCCCACCTGACAAAGAAAACCTACACAGAGATTCTCGAAGAGCTAGTCGACGCCGGTTTGGGCAGCATGCCTGGTGGTGGCGCAGAAATATTTCATCCGGAAGTGCGTGACCGGCTTTGCGAGCACAAGGCCGATGCGCACAACTGGGTCGAGATTCACCGCACTGCGCATCGACTCGGCCTGCGGACCAATTGCACCATGCTCTACGGGCACATCGAGAATCATTTCCATCGGATCGACCATCTCATTCGTCTGCGGGAACTGCAGGATGAAACGGGGGGATTTCAGACCTTCATTCCGCTTGCCTTCCATCCCGACAACACGGGGCTTTCCGAGATTCGAAAACCAAGCGCGGCGATGGATTTGCGGACCATGGCAATCTCCCGCCTGATGCTCGACAACATCGATCACATCAAGGCCTACTGGATTATGCTGGGGATCGAGACGGCGCAAGCGGCGCTGCACTACGGAGCGGACGATCTCGATGGGACAGTGCGGCACGAATTGATTTATCACGATGCGGGCGCTCAAACCCCCGAAGTGCTCTCGGTCGAAGAGATCGCGCGGGTGATCAGTGAAACCGGTCGCGAGCCGGTGGAACGCGACACGCTCTACCGACGAGTACAGCGTGAGGGTACGGATTGGCAGGTCGGAGAGGCGATTCTCGCCTCCTAACGCTCGACGCCATAATTCTTGAAGGCAAACGCAATCGAATCGAGCAGGTCGGAGGCGATCATCCCCACCTCGCCGAGCCGCTCGCACGCGAGGTCTCCGGCGGCACCATGCAGGTGGACCCCCAGTCGGGCAGCGTCCCAAGGAGACATGCCCTGGGCGAGCAGCCCGGTGATCATGCCGGTGAGTACATCGCCGCTACCGGCAGTCGCCATGCCGGCGTTTCCGGTGTTGTTATAAAATTCCTGCCGGCCATCGGTGACGAGCGTCCGGTGCCCTTTCAGGACGACGATCTTGCGGTGCTCGGCTGCCCACTGCCGCGCATCGGCTTCGGCCTGGGCCCTTGGGGCTGCAGTCGTGCCCCGCAGCCGCGCCCACTCACCTGCGTGCGGCGTGAGAATGCGTGGTGCTGTGGCCGTCGATAACTGCTGACCCGAGAGCGCAAAGAGTGCGTCGGCATCGAATACGCAGGGGATTGGCAACTCGGCATACAGGGTGATTGCCAGTTCACGCAACTCCGCATAGCGTCCGAGTCCCGGGCCACACCCGGCGGCCGACATCGCGTCGCTCGAGGCGAGGATTGTTGAAGCCGCTCCCGAGGAAAACGTCCCTGCCTCGGTTTCCTCCAGCCCCTGGGTCATGATGGAGGGCTCAAGCGAGGCGACGGTGCTTTGGATTCCTCGGGGAACAAGTGCCGTAGATCGCCCTGCCCCGCTGCGGAGGGCGGCGACTGCGGAGAGCCCGATTGCTCCGGCCATTCCACGTGCGCCGCCGATGAGCATGGCCGAACCGAAATTTCCCTTATGGCTCTCCGGATCGCGGGGCACAAGTGAGGGCAGTGCCGGGCCACTCATGGCGTGATTTCCACTTCGTGCTGTTGCTGCGCTTCGTAGCGTACTACCGCCAAGCGTTTGGCAATAAGTCCCGCGATATAGCCCCCTTTGAAACCTGCGTCGATGTTCACCGCAGTGACGCTTGCGGCGCAACTGTTGAGCACCGAGAGCAGCGCGGCAATGCCCCCCAGGTTCGCGCCGTAACCCACACTTGTCGGTACGGCGATGATCGGGCAGGCCAGGTGACCGCCGACGACGCTTGCCAGTGCCGCTTCCATCCCCGCCACGACAACCACCGCATCGGCCTGCCGTATTTGATCGAGTTTTTCGATCAGGCGTTGAGGCCCGGCGACCCCCACATCGTATACCGCGTCGACCGAGGTGCCGATCCATTCGGCCGTAAGGCGGGCCTCCTCAGCAACGGGGAGGTCACTCGTGCCGGCCGACACGATGCAGACTTTTCCGAATTCGGACCAGGCTGGTCGCACGAGATCGCTCGAGCATCCGAGTCGAAGTACGCGAGCGATCGGTTGGTAATCGGCTTCGGTGAATTCCTCGAGCAACGCGTGCGCCGATTCCTCGTCAAGACGTGTGATGAGTACCCCTTGTCCGCGATCGCGCATGGTCCGGGTGATCGATCGCAGTGCATCAACTGTTTTGCCTTCACCGTAGACGACCTCTCCGACCCCGCAGCGGTCGATGCGGTCGAGGTCAACGCTCGCTTCGGCAAGTGGCGCGGTGGCAGGTGCCGCGAGCCTCCTGACGAACTGCTCGATGGAGATTTCGCCGGCGAGCAGCCCCTTCGCCAACGCTTCGCTCTGATGTGTGTCCATGTCACAATCATACGAAAGTCCGGCGTACGTTGCCAACATGCGGGTTTTTCGTCATGGCACCGATCAATTTTTCGTCGCCTTGACATGGGTGCCGCAGGTGCGTTCGAATTGCAGCGTCGGCTGGGCTCCTTCGGTCGGGAGCAGAGGTTTGAAGTCCAGGTGGTTGGGGAAATAAGCATGAGTCGCTATCAGGTTCGGCGGGACAAATTCAGACGGCATTTCAAGAAAGAGGGTGCCGATTGTTTTTTGGTTACCAATTTCACGAACGTGACCTATCTGAGTGGATTTACTGGAGATGATAGTTTTCTGCTCTTCCTTCCCGACCGCGAACTGGTCCTTTCGGATCCGCGCTATACGACTCAACTTCAGCAAGAGTGCCCCGATCTCGATTTGGAGATTCGCTCTCCGGGGACTGCCATGTTCAAGTTGATTCAAAAGGTCCTTCGGGCAGTCAAGCCGCGTGGGATCGGCTTCGAATCGGGTTCGATGAGCGTGCACATGCATGGGCACCTCTGTGAAGAGGTGCCGGGGGTCGAGTGGGTGCCGTGCAACGGATTGATTGAAATTTTGCGCATGGTAAAGGATCGAGAAGAAGTTCAAGCAATTCGCGACGCGGTCGCCATGGCGCAGCGGGCTTTTGCGGTGGCGCGTGCCGGATTGCGGGGAGCGGAAACCGAGCGAGCCGTAGCGCATGGATTGGAAAATCAAATCCGTCTCTTCGGGGGCCGCGGTTGTAGTTTTCCGCCGATCGTTGCAACCGGCCCGCGAGCCGCCCTGCCCCACGCAACGCCCGAGTCAATTCCGATCGAATCGCATGGATTGCTACTGATCGATTGGGGGGCTGACGGTCCGGAGGGGTATAAGAGCGACTTGACGAGGGTTTTGGTGACCGGTAAAATTTCGCCGAAACTCGAGCGAGTGTACCGACTTGTGCTGAAGGCGCAAGAACGGGCAATCCGTGCGATTCGACCCGGGGTCCTTTGCGGTGCAGTGGACGCAGCGGCGAGGAAAGTGATTGCTGCAGCCGGTTTTGGGAAATTTTTTGGCCACGGATTAGGTCACGGAATCGGCCTCGATATTCACGAAGGACCTCGTTTGGCAGGTGGAAGTGATCGTCCGCTACGGGCGGGGATGGTCGTGACGGTGGAGCCGGGCGTCTATTTGCCTGGCGTTGGCGGAGTGCGGATCGAGGATGACGTGTTAGTGACCCGCGACGGGCATACGGTGCTATCGGACGTCCCGAAAGAGTGGGACGACGTACATGCCGAGTTAGGTTAAGCGCGAGAGACAGAGTACGTACAAACGGATGGCGAGCGGCTGAAAATGGTTTCATCCTCGCCGACCGTATTATCGTAGATGGGGAGAGTGACGATGACAGCTTCCACGTCCGGCGACGTTTTCGATGTGAAGAAGATCCGC
>JAQWPY010000117.1 GCA_029245145.1 Pirellulales bacterium
CGTTTCTCCGTCCGGGTGCAATATGTTTGAGACGGTGGAAGGATCGGTCGATTTTCCTGCGCTCGAAGAGCAGATCGGTCGCTTCTGGAAGTCCGAAAAGATCTATGAAAAATCGCTCGTTGCCCGCGAGGGAGCGGAGCGATTTGTCTTTTATGAGGGACCGCCGACGGCAAACGGTATGCCGCACCCGGGACATTGCCTCACGCGAGCCATCAAGGATCTCTTCCCTCGCTATCGCACCATGCAGGGATTCCTTTGCGAGCGCAAAGCAGGGTGGGATACCCACGGACTTCCGGTCGAGGTGGAAGTCTGCAAGGAACTCGGTATCCACTCGAAGGAAGAAATCGAAGCCTACGGCATCGAGCCTTTCATTCAGCAGTGTCAGGCCTCGGTCTGGCGCTATATGCAGGAGTGGGAACGACTCACCGAACGCCTTGGATTCTGGGTTGATCTACGGGATGCCTATGTCACCTACCACCAATCCTATGTCGAGAGCGTATGGTGGAGCCTGCAACAATTGTTCGAGCGAGGACTGCTCTATCGCGGGCACAAAATTGTGTGGTGGTGGGCGCAAGGAGGAACCGCACTCTCGGCCGGAGAGGTCGGACAGGGATACCGTGAAGTCGCCGACCCAAGTGCCTTTCTCAAACTTCCGTTGAAGGACGAACGATACCCTGAGACCTCGCTGCTGGTCTGGACGACCACCCCGTGGACCTTACCGAGCAATCAATTTGCTGCCGTACATCCCGAAATAGAATACGCACAGGTTCGCGACGTGGCGAGCGGAGAAGCGTTGATCCTCGCACGCGATCTGGTCGATCCACTGGCCGAACAGTGGAAGCGAGAGTGGGTGATCGAGGCTTCCTGTCAGGGGGATGCGTTGGTGGGTTTGCGCTACCAGCCTCCCTTTAATTGCTTCAGCGAGTGCGGGGGAGAGGCTTCCTGGAAAGTCGTCCCGGCGGAGTTTGTCACAACCGAAAGCGGGACCGGATTAGTCCACATTGCCCCCGCGTTCGGTGAAGACGACTACAACATACTTCAACGGGAGCGGGCAGAGGACCCACAAGTCCCTCTGATTCACTGCGTCGGCCCGGATGGAAAATTTACGGATCAAGCCCCGGAGTTTGTTCAGGGACGGTGGGTGAAGGAGTGCGACAAGGACATTGTGCGTGATCTCAAATCGCGTCAATTGCTGGTCCATCAAAGCCAATATCTGCACGACTATCCGTTTTGTTGGCGGGCCGAAGAGGATCCTCTAATCCAATACCCTCGAGAAAGTTGGTTTATCAAAACCACACTCTGCAAAGATGCGATGCTCGAAAATAATCGGGCGATCCAGTGGCTGCCGGACCACATTCAAGAAGGTCGGATGGGGAAATTCCTGGAATCTAATGTCGACTGGGCCTTGAGTCGCGAGCGGTACTGGGGCACCCCGCTTCCGATTTGGGAGTGTTCACAGACCGGTAAGCAGGAAGCAATTTCCAGTTACGCCGAACTCCAGTCCAAACCCGGAGTCACCGGATTTGAGGTCTGGGAGGCTGCGAAGGCGGCAAGCCCGAACCTACCAGACGACCTACGCGTCCACAAACCGTATATCGATGCCGTGACGTATGAATCGCCGTTTGCCGAAGGCAGTCGGATGCAGCGCGTGAGCGAAGTGATCGATTGCTGGTACGATTCCGGTGCGATGCCATTCGCCCAGTGGGGGTACCCGCACCAGGGAACAGAGCATTTCTCATCGCAGTTTCCTGCCGATTTTATCAGCGAAGCGCTCGATCAAACGCGAGGTTGGTTTTATAGCCTGCTCGCCATCAGCACGCTTCTCTCGACAACGGAAAGTGAAGACGAAACCGAAGCGAATCTCTTTGATCGCCCCTTGCCCCACCCCTTTCGCAATTGCATCGTTCTCGGGCTGATGCTCGGGGAGGATGGTGGCAAGATGTCCAAGAGCAAACGGAATTATCGGGAACCAAATGAGATTTTCGACAAATATGGCGCCGACGCGCTGCGTTGGTATTTCTTTGCAAACCAACCGCCTTGGACCTCCATTCGATACAACGAGCAGTCGATCAAAGAAAGCATTCCAGAATTCTTACTTCGCCTCTGGAACGTTTACAGCTTCTTTGTGATTTACGCCAAGATCGACGGATTCAATCCGGCTGAAGGTTTTGCTGACAGCGCCGTTGATGCGTCGCTGACACCCTCCACACTTGCAAACGTTCCAGGTTATCCCGCCACGGAGTCGCGCAGTGAATTGGATCGCTGGATCTTAAGCCAACTGCATCGCACCAGCGGCGAAGTGACGGCGGCGATGGACCGTTATGAAAACTACGAGGCATGCGGACACCTCACCACGTTTGTCGACGCGTTGAGCAATTGGTATGTTCGCCGCAGTCGGGATCGATTTTGGAGTGGCGAAACCCGATCAGCCGACAAGTGGAACGCCTATTGGACGCTCTACGAATGTTTGCTGACTACCTCCAAACTGGTGGCTCCCTTCATTCCCTTCCTGGCGGAATCGATTTGGAAAAATCTTGCACGTCCCTTCGAGTCAATCGCCCACGAAAGTGTTCATCTGTGCGATTATCCCATCGCCGATCCTGCCTGCATCGATACCACGCTGCTAGAGAGAATGGCTCTGATGCGAGAAATCGCGTCGTTGGGTCGCAGTGCGCGGATGGAGGCAAAACAAAAGGTTCGGCAACCTTTGCCTCGGGTCGAAGTGATCCTCACCTCGCCTACTCACCTCGATTGGCTCGCATCACACGCCGAACTGATACGCACGGAATTGAATGTCAAAGAAGTCGAGTTGACGCTTGAGGCACCGGAGTACATCACCTATCAGATCCAGCCCGATTTTAAACGACTCGGGCCAAAAATGGGACCTCTGATGCCCAAACTTAAACAAGCACTCCAACAGGCAAATGGCCGCGATGTCCTTGCACAACTTGCGGAAAAGGGGTGTTTTGAACTCGACCTGGAGGGAGAGAGTATCCAACTCGGTCGCGAGGACCTGCAAGTGCGACTTCAGGCCAAAGAGGGTTGGGCTGCATCCGAGGGGGCACAATGCGTGGTCGTACTTTCCACCGAATTAACCGAGGAACTGATTGGTGAAGGGATGGTTCGCGATCTGGTAAGGGTGGTTCAGGATCGTCGCAAGGAACTGGGATGCGATTTCACAGATCGCATCGCCTTGGGCATCGTCACTGAATCGATTCCACTACAGGCTGCGATCAAGTCACACGAGGGGTACCTCGCTGCTGAAACACTGAGTCAGGCGGTTTCGCATACTCCGATCACCGAAGTCAGCGGCGTCGACATCCAACTCGGGGAGCACGAACTCACCCTGTACGTTGAGGTCGCCGATTCATGAAGCTTGCCATTTTTATTTCCGGGGGCGGTACCACGCTGCACAACCTTATCAAACAGCAAGAAAACGGCCAGCTCGACGTTGAGTTCAAGCTGGTGATTTCGAGTCGCTCGGACGCCGCAGGTCTCACCTACGCCGAAGCGGCAAATATTCCTCAGCATATCGTCTCGCGGCCCGATTACGCTTCGGCGGAAAACTACCGGGACGCCATGTTTGAGCCGTGCAGGGAAGCGAAAGTCGATTACGTACTGATGGGCGGATTCATCCAGCACGTGCTAATCCCCACCGACTTCACGCATCGAGTACTCAACATCCACCCCTCACTCATTCCTGCCTTTTGCGGAAAAGGATACTATGGATCGCATGTCCATCGGGCCGTGCTGGACTACGGGGCGAAGGTGAGCGGATGCACCGTGCACTTCGTGGACGATCAATACGACCATGGGCCTATTCTGCTCCAGCGCATGGTAGAGGTCGAACCGAACGATACCCCCGAAGCCCTGGCTGAGCGGGTCTTCAGCGCCGAGTGTGAAGCCTACCCGGAGGCGATCCGGTTGCTTCAATCCGGCGAGGTCCGCATCGAAGGCCGCTCTGTCACTTGGTGAGTCGGCAGATAACCGACCGCTTCGTAAAAGCGGGCTGCCTCACGCCACCCGGCATGAGTCTCCAGGTGGATCTCTCGCATGCCACGCCGCCAACAGACGCTCTCCAGGTGGGCCACCAGGAGCCGAGCGATGCCACGCCGCCGCCATGCGGGCCGAACCGCCAACCAGTGAATCGCGGGGATGTGCTGCCGATCTCGACCGGCCCGCACCCGAAGGGCGACCGACCCGACGAGGCGGTGCTCACCATCGTAAGCTAAAAATATTTTATCGGGCGAGTGATCCGCGTGAACTAAGAAGTGCTTTTCAAAATCGGCCGTCGTCCAGGGTCGCATCGGCGGATCTGCCGCGACGAAGGCATCTCGCATCAAATCGATCCATCCGGCAATATCTCGCTTGTCTTTAAACGGGCGGACTTCGACCCCGGCCACTGTAACGTATTGAGGTGGGGCGGTGAGCAGGCGGCAGAGTTGCTGGACGTGCATCGCGTAGCTCACGGAGTCTCGAGGATTGCCTCAGTCGGAAAACGCTTCGCTCATCGCTCGGATCTCTGCCAAGGCGTCTTCGATCTCGGGGACGGCAACGCCACGTTGTCGTCCTCTTTTGTCGCACTCGGCGAGAAGGAGCAATTCCTCAAAATTGGGATCTGCCTCCAATCGCCGACGCGCCCGCATGCCCAGTGTGCCATCCAAGTACTGATGTCCCTGCTCGTGCTGCTCGATCAGCCGCGCGGTTCTCTCGGTGACGTGGTCCGCGAGTGCCTCGACTCCTGCAACAACGTGATTGTGCGGATCGATCGCCTTGCCGACGTCGTGCAGGAGAGCGGCAAGCAAGAATTCTTCGTCGTACGGTCGCTCCTCTATCGCAAGTTGAAAGACTTGCAGGCTGTGGTAGAGGGCGTCCTTCTCCGGGTGCCTCTCGGGCGAAAGGATCACGTTTTCCAGCGGCGCAAGCAGCGCAGCGTAGTACGCAAAACGGTCGGGAGGCGGCGGTGATGCGACAGAGCATTCCACATACGTTTTCTCGCTCGGCCCCTCCCATACCTGCTCCAATTCGGCGAGACCACACATCTGCGCAGTTTCGTCATCGCACCGGGCCGCACTGCGGGAGACGATCCAAAGATTAACAATAAAATTGCCCATCAGGCGAATCTCTCCCCCGAGAAAAGTGACGGAAGATTGCCCGGACGATCTCTCGCATGCAGTAGACAAGTCTACCTGCCGCAGCACTTCGAGAATCCTCCCTTGAGGTACATCATCGACCGCAATTTGAACTTGATCATCCGGCCGCACGACTCGTTCGAGAACTTTTGCATCGATCTGCGGATTGAACGCCTTGAGCGGTCGCATGACCGTCAACAGATCGTGAACCAATCGCTGGCGCAGGTTGTGCTGCTGATCCTCCGCGAGGAGTAGCACCTTGTCGCGAATTTCCTGTTTTGTCGGTATATCGCGGGAAGCGATCGATCCGCAACGCAAATCTCGCATCGCCTCCTGCCTCGCCTCTTCGTAACCCGGGCCCGTCGGCGCGCACATGAATTGGGCCGCCCGCGCCGCAATTCTTTCTCGCCAATAGCCTTCGTGCATGTGAAAACAAACCAAAAAAGGGAAGATCAATCAAAGGGTCATTCCACATCGAGTGCCTGCCGGAAG
>JAQWPY010000126.1 GCA_029245145.1 Pirellulales bacterium
ACCGCGTAATGGCAACGTCATCGCCGTTTGACGGACCTGCCCACCTCCTGCAAGAATAGAGAGACCGTGACTGAGACAAATTCCAGCACTGCCGACACCGGTCTCCAAACCGAAGCCCTGCCCGCCGCGTTGGCAGAGATCGATCGCCGACAATGGCCGCGGCATATCGCCGTGATTATGGACGGTAATGGACGCTGGGCCCAGCGACGTGGATTGCCTCGCATTGAGGGGCATCGTAAGGGTGTCGAAAGCGTACGTCGCATCGTCGAGGAGTCGGCTCAGATTGGAATCGAGCAGATCACCCTTTACTGCCTCTCAAGTGAAAATTGGAAGCGCCCGTCGGCCGAGCTCGATTTCCTCATGTATCTTCTCGAACAGTATATGGTCGAGGAACGTTCCACGATAATGCAAAACAATATCCGGGTCTCCACGATTGGCCGTCGCGACGGCATACCCGAACGCGTTCAAGTGGAGATGGATAAAACCATTGAGATGAGCCAAAACAACAAAGGTATGAGGCTCTGTCTGGCAATCAATTATGGAGCAAGAACCGAACTGATCGATTCGGTTCGGCAGATCGCTGAAAAGGTGGCGGAAAAACACCTTCGCGTAGATGAAATCTCTGAGGAGATGATCAACGCGCATCTTTACACGGCGGGGATGACCGATCCCGATTTGCTGGTTCGAACCGCAGGAGAGATGCGAATCAGCAATTTTCTACTCTGGCAAATAAGCTATGCTGAAATCTGGGTGACGGAGCGGTGCTGGCCGGAATTTCGTGAAGACGATCTGCATGGGGCAATCGTCGATTTTGCGAATCGCGAACGCCGGTTCGGTGGATTGAAGTGATGTAGAAAATAAAAGGAAAGATCGCTTTCCGTACGCCAAAAACGGGAGCGATGAACCATTGGCAGATCGGACTTCTGGTAAACCGTGTTGCACTGGCGATTAATACTGGGAAGTGCGTTCATTGCTGCTCTGTTGGGGCTTTTCTGGCTCGATACGATTTTGGCACAACCGGGAATCATTCTTTTCTGCCTTGCCGTTGGTCTGACGGTGATGGCCTCTGGTGAATATATCCGCTTAACTCAGTTCACCGGGTTTCATTCCAGAGCGAGCAGTGTGTATGGGGGAAGCCTGTTGGTGGTACTCCTTAGTGGTGTTCCTTATTTCTGGCCTCTCGATTTATTTCATACACCATTCGCGCCATTGGGTTGGGCCTATTTGACTTGGATCATCGTCTGTCTGCTTGCCGTCAGTATCGAAATTGTCGCCTATCGCGACGGCAAAAATAACGTACTCGATCTCGGACTGACCGTTTTGGGTATTTTTTATATTGGCCTGTTGATGAGCATTCTCGTGCAACTGCGTTTTGTAGGAGGAGAACTGTGGAAGGGACTCCCGCTCGTGGCGCTGCTTATCACTGTCAAGTTCGGTGATATCGGGGCATATGCGGTCGGACGCACACTCGGACGACATCGCGCGGTACCACAACTCAGTCCGGGCAAAACCGTCGAGGGGTTTGTCGGAGGGCTCGCATTTTCGGTCGGAGGTGCTTTTCTTGCATGCCGCTTCCTCCCGGTTTGGCTTCACTTATCGGTCGAGCCATTTTCTTGGTTGCAGGCGATCATCTTCGGACTGCTGGTCGGTACGGCAGGAATTTTAGGTGACCTTGCAGAATCGCTGATCAAAAGAGCCGCCAAGCAAAAGGACTCTAGTGCATGGCTTCCCGGATTTGGCGGCATCCTTGACCTGATGGACTCGCTCCTGTTTGCTGGACCTGTTGCTTTGATTTTCTGGATTTTGTTGCTCGGTCCCTAAGAGCGGAGATGTCCTGACGGTGATATGCTGCCGGACCGTCTTGGAGTGCCGGGCGATCAAAAAGCGGATCTCCCCGCTGGAATCATCCGGTTTCGCTTTGCTAACCTACTATTTTGTCGCCATTTAGCATGATTTCTTCTGAGACTGGTCTCTGGGGGAGGCGATGCGTTATAGTTGATGGAGCAACATGCCGAGCAAATGCTCGTAAAGTGACGGTGGCCCCGCCGCCGTTTTTTATTGATGTTTGAAGCAACTATTTCGGTCGCCGACCCAGAAGTCTTGATGCCCCTGTTCGGTCCCAGTGATCGCCACGTTCGGCAGATACGGGAAACCCTGGGGGTGGCGGTGAGTGCACGGAACGGGGCCATCCACGTTTCGGGGAATGAAGATGCTGTACGCACCGCTTCCGAGGTAATCAAAAAATTACAAAATCGTCTACATCAGCGGGGGGCACTCTTTAGCGAGGATGTTAACGACATCCTCTCCCACGTTAGTCAGGCCACTCAGGGCGTGGAGGAACATCCTCCGATTGCGGTTCTCTCCGATGCTCGACAAATCCACCCCCGCACGACCGGGCAGCAAGCGTATGTGGATGCAATTGCAAATCATGAACTTGTGTTCGGAGTGGGACCCGCCGGAACGGGAAAAACCTTTCTCGCCGTGGCGATGGCTGTCGCAGCACTAAAAAAAGAGGCAATCAAGAAGATCGTGCTTGTTCGTCCTGCGGTGGAAGCCGGTGAAAGCCTCGGATTCTTACCGGGTGATATCGAAGCAAAAATTAATCCCTATTTACGGCCTCTTTTAGATGCGCTTCGCGATATCATTGATTACGAACAATTCAAAAGATACACCGAACAAGACGTGATTGAAGTCATCCCTTTAGCCTACATGCGAGGGCGAACGCTCAATGAGGCTTTCATTATCCTTGACGAGGCACAAAATGCCTCCGTCTCTCAAATGAAGATGTTTTTGACCCGAATGGGCGTTGGATCAAAAATCGTCGTTGCCGGAGATATCACCCAAATTGATCTGCCGCCGCATCAGAGAAGTGGCTTGGTAGATGCGCTGGGGCGACTTCGGAACATAGAAGGTTTTTGTAGCGTGATGCTGACCGAATCGGATATTGTTCGACATCGCCTCGTTCAGGATATCGTCCGTGCCTATGAAGATGTGAACACCAAATCACGGAAAGAAAAGTCACCGTGAATTTGGGACCTGCAAAAAAAATGCGCGGACATCGGCTCTCAGGGTTAGAACCGATCCCGAGGCTTTCGACGCAAATTTGGTCGTCGATTACCCGAGGAGACTTCCTCCTGCGAATTTTCCTCTGCGTTGTCGCAACGCTCATCATGGTGATTGCAACGCGGTCGTGGCTTCCTCCCTTTGCATATCGGGAAGGGTTTACGCCCACTCGCGATGTGGTCGCGAGCGTCGACTTCGAGGTACCCAATCCGGGAAAGGTGGAACGCGAGAGGGAAAATGCGCGACGCGACGCTCGGCAAGTCTACAGTAACGACCCACAAGCAATTGAGGCGCTACGCACCGAGTTGCTTTCGGAAATTGCGAGTGTTTTAGCGGCCGAAAACTTCGATGAACAGATGCAGCAGCTATGGACTCAGTTTTATAAACCGCCGGCACCTGATGAATCGGCAACGAGTGAGGATGAAAACAAAGCATATGATCGTTGGGAAAAGACATTCCGTGCATTTCAATCGGCTCTTAGGGAATCTCGAACGATCCAGTTCGATGCGGCAATTCAAAAAGCCCTGGCCGATATTGCCCAACACGGATTGCTCGAAAAGCTAGAGCACGAAGATGGGAATCAAACGGAAATTCTCGTTTATCCTCAACGGGAATGGGATGCGAGGCAGCGAGTCGATGTCCGGGACGTGCAAATTGCGACCGCACAGTTGTCCTTGGAAGAAGGCCTACGGCGCGAACTGACGGGTCTCGAAAATGAGGTCCGAGAGACAGTGCGGCAGGAAGCGAGGCAAACTTACACAAATCACCCCGAGTCGCTGAAAAAAATCAGGGAAGAACTTGCCCTAGAACTCGCAACGCTCCAGAAGGCCGATTTAAACGAGGATGAATTGGCTGAAATCTGGGAGCATTTTCTTCCACAAGATACGAAAAAAGATGCACGGTCGAGTGACGAGAGCAGCTTTCAGAAGTTTCAGGAACTTCTCTCTGCTGAATCGATAGAACAACTTCAGACCGTGCTTGCCGCCGCGCTCGGGGAATTCGAGCGTCGGGGCCTGTTACTCGACCTCAAGCCCGATAACGAGGTTCCGGAGGGAAACCGGGCTGAAATTCTGATCCTTGATCCGGACGAGAAAAAACAGGCCGAAACGGTACTTGTCACCGATGTACGACTTGAGGATGTCAAACCACTAATCCGCGAACGCCTTGAAACGGAACTTTCATCACTGGAACTTGCAGGGCGGATTTTCACCTGGCTGGAAAACAATTTGCCAGCGGCAACGACTCTGAAATATCGCCCCGTGCCGGAGGAAGATCGAAAGCAAAACGCCACACCACAACTTGCGGAGTTGGCCACTTTCTGGCTGCAGAGTCGTTTGCCGGTCACCCTTTCCTACGATGACCAGCGGGCTGAAGAGGTACGGGATGCAGCAGAAAAAGCAGTATTGGATACCGATTTTGCGACGCTCTATCACGCGGGCGATGATGCACTTGCCAAGGCGGGTCGAGCTATCGATAGCGAAAGCATGGCATTACTGGCAGCCGAATATGAAGTGGCAGTGGATAATTTAACGACTTCGGCAATGCTCGTCCGACTCGTCGCCGTATTCGGAATGTATTTGGCCATCTACACCTTGTGCGGCCTGTTTATCTTCTTTCGATTTCCTGAGATTCTCATCGATCTGCGGCGCTTCAGCAGCCTCCTGGCACTGACCGTATTCACGGTCATTGTCTGTTACCTCGCAGGAAACTGGCGCATCGAAGCGATCCCGATGCTCCTTTTCGGCATGACGATAGCGATTGCCTACAATCAGGAAATTGCCCTGTTGCTGACCGCGGCCGTGGGGCTGATCGTGGTCTTGCTCTTAGGGCAGGGATTACCGCTATTTGTGATACTCGTCGCCGCCACAGCAACCGCCGTCTTGATGCTGAGGCGAGTTCGAAGTCGCGTCAAACTTGTCTATGTGGGCCTCTGCGCCGGCATGGTGGCGATGCTGACCGCGATTGGTGTCAACGTAGTGGATGGCCAACCCCTTGACCAAGCCATTCTCTGGGATGCCGGAAAGTTTTTTCTTTGGGGACTAATGGCCGGTTTCGCTATGACGGGGCTTTTACCCTTCATCGAAACGCTCTTTGGTGTACTTACCGAAATCAGCTTGCTCGAGTTGGGCGATGTGGCCCATCCGCTTCTTCAGGAATTGGTACGACGAGCACCCGGAACCTACAATCATTCGATCAACGTCGCGTCGATGGCAGAGGCGGCGGCTGAAAATATCGGGGCTCGAGGTTTGCTCTTGCGCGTGGGGGCGTACTTCCACGATATCGGAAAAATGCTCAAACCACAGTATTTCGTCGAAAATCAGGGGGACGCTAAAAATCGTCACGAATCGCTGGTGCCCGCGATGAGTACCCTGATCATCATTGCCCACGTGAAAGACGGCGCGGACCTTGCTCGACAGTATCACCTCCCACGATCGATTGTCAATTTTATCCAACAGCACCACGGCACGACGCTCGTAGAGTATTTCTATGAGCGGGCTAATGAAGACTCACAAGCCGACCCCGATGGGACGACCATTGACGAAAATACTTTTCGCTATCCGGGGCCGAAGCCTCAAACGAAAGAAGCCGGAATTCTTATGTTGGCCGATGCTGTAGAAAGTGCGAGCCGTGTTCTCGTCGAACCGACACCTTCGCGGATTGAAAGTCTGGTTGAAGAAATTGCGATGAAACGGCTTCTCGATGGCCAACTCGATGAATGTGGGCTCACGCTCCAGGAAGTCCGGGTTGTCCAAGATAGCCTAGTGAAATCGTTGATTGCCGTTTACCATGGTCGAGTAAAATATCCAGGGCAACGAACTGCGTAAGAGGCTGACTTGAAAGATTCCAAATCACCAATAGCAAGGCATGTCGTCACCATCTGCAATGAGACCGATCGGGACGCGATTGATGAAGAGCGACTACGACGGGGGGTTTGCCTTGTACTTCAAGAGCATGGCGTGGAGTCTGCGGTGATCGGAGTGGCCATCGTGACGGATACATCCATGCAGGAGATGAACCGGAAGTATTTGAACCATGATTATCCCACCGATGTCTTGAGTTTTCCCTTGAAAACCAACAGCCTCGAACCGCTTGAGGGTGAAATCGCCATCAGCCTCGATACGGCATCCCGCCTTGCAGAGGAGTACCACTGGAGTGCGGAGGATGAACTCCTGCTTTACGCAATTCACGGCACGCTGCATCTCGTAGGGTTTACGGATGAGGAGGAGGAGGAAAAAATGAAAATGCGGGCACAAGAGAGGGCCATGCTCAAGAAAATGGGCCTGACGCCTCCGGAAAGTGCAACCCGACCGTCGGAATCGGTGGGCGGGTGCGACGAAAATTCAGCACATCTGATTTCGCAACCTTCGAAGACCTCAGAACGGCTACAATGACCACTCTCTTCACAATCACGGAGAAGATCAACTGGTGACACTCGAACTGTTTTATTGGATCGCAGCAAGCAGTTTGGCAACGGCATTTATCTCTGCCATCGGCACTCGCGCTTTGAGGGACTTTTCCCGGCACGACTTGGAGGTCCTGTGCCGCAGGCATGAATCGGATCTCAAATTTAGTGAAATTTTAAAATACGACGATCAGGTTGCGATCAGTGTGGAGAGCCTCAGCGCTATCGCAACCGCAATTTTTGTTATCACCACCACCTTCATTTTCTATCGCGAGCCGTTGTGGGGGGGACAAACAAATCTCTCTCTTTTCTGGACTACCGTCGGCATCACTGGTGCTGCTCTGCTGATGTTCAATATCTGGCTTCCGTGGACGGTAACGCGAATCTGGGCGACTCCCATTCTTTTTCATACCTGGCGATTTTGGAAATTTTTGAGTCGACTGCTGACTCCTTTCGTACTCATCGCGCAGTGTGTCGATGCGATTATGCATCGCCTAGCGGGGAGGCCGCAAATTGAACCCAATGAACATTTGTTCGAGGAAGAAATCCGTACCATCGTCAGCGAAGGTCATCGCGAGGGACTCCTGGAAGAAGATGCCCGTGAAATGATTCAGGGTGTCATGGAGTTGGGTGATGTCGACGTCGCGAAGGTCATGACTCCCCGTACCGATGTGGTCATGATGTCGGTCGATCTGGGATGGGAACAAATCGTACAATTTGTCATCGGTAGCGCGCACACGCGGATTCCGGTCCATGGAAAAACCCGTGACGATATCGTCGGTATCCTCTATGTGAAGGATTTGCTTCCTTTAATGGCTTCTGATGAAGTAAAGCCACCGCTGCGCGAGCTTTTGCGGACACCGCATTACGTCCCTGAAACGAAGCGACTGGATGACTTACTTGAAGAATTCCAGCAAACACATAACCACATGGCCTTGGTATTAGATGAGTATGGAGGAGTATCCGGACTTGTCTCGATCGAGGATGTTCTCGAGGAGATCGTAGGCGATATTGTCGATGAATACGATAAGGAGGCCGAAGAAGAATTCCGCATCATCGACGACCGCACAGTCGAAGTACTAGCCCGCGTTCATCTCGACGAAATCAACGAGCGATTCGATCTTGAAATCCCGGAAGATGGAGACTACGACACCATCGGTGGATTCATCTTCAGTCAGTTAGGCCACATTCCAATGGTCGGGGAGGAGGTTTCCTGGGGCAAACTACGGATCGAGGTCACTGAAGCCAGTTTGCGGCGGATCGAAAAGGTGCAACTCTTTCTTCCTGAGTTACATCGCGATACCGCATAAGAAAATCGCAATCGAGATACTTATCAGTGAACGTTCGCCGTCGCTCGTCGAGCCGTTTCGTTCGGAACGACGTGAGACGCAATTGAAACGGAGGTCTTGAGGCAATGCGGACCGAGCAATTCTCCGACGCGCGTTTGCATTTCCGCGCTATTTTCGACCTGCAGGCCCTCACAATGACACCTCACCTGCATGCCATTCTCCAGACAAAGCACAAGTTCTAGATCGCAATCCCCCGGGTAATGCCTTAAAATTTCGTGCAGCGAGTCTAATTGTTTGGTGCCCTGGTTTTCCTCTTCGACTTGAATGCGCACGCGCGAGGTAAATCGCTTTGCCACTTCATCGAGTGGTATGAGTTCGGTGACAATCAGGTTGACCTCTTCGCTACCGGGACGACGATCGACCGTTCCACGTACGAGCAGCATTGCATCGGTATCGACCAACTGCCCCCAATGAATGAACGGTTCCGGCCAAAGAATGCAACGCACGATCCCCTGCAGATCCTCTAAATCGAACATGGCGTACTTTGTCTCTGTTTGTCCGCGACGGGGATTTTTTGTATGTGCGAATCGCACTGCCGAAAGTACACCTCCCAAAACGATCTCCGATCGGTGCTCCATTTTCCTGATCGCTTCGGTCGTGTGCGAGCAATATTGAACGAGTTGATTTCGATATTCCTCGAGTGGATGGCTCGTGAGGTAATAACCCAACACTTCTTTTTCGCCAGTAAGCGTTTCTCGTTGATCCCAATCGGGAATGTCTGGGAGATCGATGGTCTCTTCACTTTCGGATTCGGAATCCCCTAAATCCTCAAAAAGATTTGCTTGGCCCCTTCGCCGATCTTCTATCACCGCTGCCCCGCTCTGCATTGCCCTCTCCAGAACGGCGGCAATTTGGCTGCGCCTTACACCCATCGAGTCGAATGCCCCTGCCTTCACCAGCATCTCAATCGTGCTGCGGTTCACCGAGCGGGAATCAATGCGTTCACAAAAATCAAAGATGCTCGTAAAGGGACCACCTTTTCCCCGTTCCTTGACAATCGCATCTGCGGCTCCTCCACCGCATCCCTTGATTGCCGAAAGCGCGAAGTGGATATGCTTCTCATCATCCGAGAGTCTCTCGACGCGAAACATCACACCGCTCCGATTGACATCGGGAGGCACTACATGAATATTCATTCGACGACAATCTTCCAGATGCTCCACGAGTGCATCTTTCGACTTGAAATTTCTGCCCGGAATATCGCCGGTTAGTAACGCGGCCATAAACTCAACCGGATAGTGCGCTTTCAAATAAGCTGTCTGATACGCAATCAACGCATAAGCCGTACTGTGACTTTTATTAAATCCATATCCGGCAAACTTTTCGATCATTCCGAACAAATCAAGGGCTTCCTGTTGCGCGAGACCCTTTGAGGTGGCGCCATCGACGAACTGCTCTTGATATTTTGCAATGGTCTGCAGCGTCTTTTTACTGATCGCTTTAATGCAGGTGTACGCATCGGAGAGGTTAATGTTACCTAAGCGATTGAGCATCCGCATTACCTGCTCTTGGTAAACCATGACCCCATGGGTCTCTTCTAAAATATCCTGGACGTCCGAGTGCGGATACGATGCGCGCTTCTCTCCATGCTTGATCGCGACATAATCGTCCACCATACCCCCTTCCAAGGGGCCGGGACGATAAAGGGCATTGGTTGCAATAATGTCCCGGAAATCGTCCGGTTTCATTTTTTGAAGCAGGTCTCGAATACCGCCACTTTCCAGCTGAAAAATACCCTTTGTCTCCCCACGACAAAGGAGTGCAAACGTTGCCTCATCGTCAAGCGGAAACTTATGTAGGTCAATTTTTTCACCCGTCGTCTGTTCGATTATTTTCTGACACTCCGAGAGGATCGTGAGGTTGCGGAGGCCAAGAAAATCCATCTTTAGCAGTCCGGCCGCCTCTACCTCCTTCATGGCCCATTGTGTAATGATGTCACTCTTACCCTGAACGCGCCCCAGCGGCACGTATTCGGTTAATGGCTGATCGGCAATAACCACTGCTGCAGCGTGCGTACCCACATTGCGCGCAAGCCCTTCAATCTTCATCGCCAGGTCGAGAAGTTCTCGCACTTCTCCATCCGCTTGATAGGCCTTGTTAAGCTCAGAACTTTTTTCGAGTGCCTCTTGCAGCGTGATTCCCAAAATGTCCGGCACCATAGCCACCACCTGGTCCACGCGGGGAATCGACAAACTCATCGCACGGCCCACGTCTCGGATCGCCGCACGCGCAGCGAGGGTTCCGAACGTGCCAATTTGTGCCACGTTCGCCTCACCATACTTTTGCTTTACATATTGAATCACCTCACCTCGCCGCTGCTTACAGAAATCGATATCTATATCTGGCGCCTCAAGGCGATTTTCATCCAGAAATCTTTCAAACAGCAAATCGTAGCTGATCGGACATACGTGACTCATGTAGAGCGCGTAGCAGACGAGTGAACCAACGCCCGAACCTCGAGCAGTACAGGGAATTTCGTTCTCCCTCGCGTACCGGACAAAGTCCCACACGATCAAGAAATAGTTTGCAAATCCGAGTTTGTGGATCACTTGAAGTTCCAAATCCAAACGAGCCAGTACCTCACTTGAAAGCTCATCTCCCTGCCAGTGATCCGGGATATCCTGATAACGATCTTTCAGGCCCTCAAGACATAAATTGCGAAGGAACTTTTGAGGATTTTCCTCCTCTGGCAGCGAGTAGACTGGAAAGTGTCGTCTCCCGAGGTCGAGATCGATATCGATACGGTCGGCGATTTCCTGACTCCGATGCACCGCGTCTTCCAAACCAGGAAAGGCGAGATACATCTCCATGGGACTTCGCAGATAGAACTGATCGTTTTCCATTTTTAAACGATCTTTGTCCGTTCGATACTTACCCGTGTTGATGCACAGCAGGATATCTTGGGCCTCGGAATCTTCTTGCTTGATGTAGTGCGCATCGCTCGTTGCAACTATGGGAATCCCCTGTTTCTTCGCAATTTCAATTGCGCCTTCCATCGCAATGCGTTGGATTTCCAGGCCGTTATTCTGAATTTCAACAAAATAACGATCGCCAAAAATCTTCTGAAACCAACCGGCGATCTGCTCCGCTTCTTGACGCTCTTGTGCATCGTCGCCCGTCCGAAGAATGGTGCGATTGAATTCGCTCGACACACACCCCGAGAGACAAATAATTCCTTCGTTGTGTGCCTCGAGAATTTCCTTATCGATACGAGGCTTGAAATAAAAGCCCTCGAGGAACGCGGCGGAGGAAAGCCGGATCAGATTCTTGAATCCGGTGCGGTTCACCGCCAGCAGCGTCAGGTGATAACTCGCCTCTCGCATCGAACCCGCATCGCGATCAAAGCGACTGCCGGGAGCGATGTACGCCTCGTAACCCAATACCGGATTGATATCCGCTTTTTTGGCTTCCTGATAAAACTCAACGGCACCATGCAGGTTCCCGTGATCGGTCAGTGCCAGCGAATTCATGCCGAGGTGCTTCGCCTGATTGACGAGGCCACGAATCGAGGCGGCACCGTCGAGCAAACTGTAGTGACTGTGACAGTGCAGATGGACGAATGACCGTTCGCTCACAGGAACCCTCACCGATCGCAGGGAAGAAAATCCGATCCGAAGTTGGCCTGATTTTAACAGGTTTGGGTGAAGGAACAATTACGGCAAAAAGTTGTCGTAATAAGCCCACATGCGTGCCCCACGATGGGAAATACACTGCACTCCACTCAAGTAGACCAGCAAACAACACAGAAAGACAAAGTCCCCCGCGATCCTCGGGGTGGCCACGGAGAGTGCGTTCTAACAATCTGCTGCCACCGAGCCGGCCGCCTCGAAGAGAATCAATGCCTGCCGTGTGTACTCCGGATCGTGCAAGCGGAGGATTTGGACGCCGCGATGAGCCATGGCCAACGAAACACCCAAGGTGCCAGCCTCCCTGTCGATCGTTTGCCCCGAAATCTCTGCCCCAATCAGCTTACCGATGAATCCCTTGCGGGAGTGGCCCACGAGCAGCGGATGCCCAAGACGATGAAACGTTTCAATGTGCTGCAGTAATTCACAGTTATGCAACGCCGTCTTACCAAAGCCGATTCCCGGATCGAGACAAATCGAATCGAGTTCGATTCCTGCTTGCACGAGAGCGTCGCGACGTTGACGCAAAAACTCATACACCTCCTCGACAACATTTTCGTATCTGGGCGAATCCTGCATTGTTTGCGGAGTCCCCTGCATATGCATCACGCAAACACCTGCCTTTGTCTCCGCCACGAGAGAGGCCATCGCCTTATCGGCACAGAGGCCAGTCACATCATTGATAATTTCTGCGCCGCGGCTCAGACACTCTCTGGCGACCTCTGACTTCGAGGTATCCACAGAAATGATGACATCTTCTCGCGCCCGTATCTGTTCCACCACGGGCACTACCCGATCGAGTTCTTCCCCCAGCGATACGGTCTCGCTATAGGGTCGCGTGCTTTCACCTCCAATATCGATAAGATCTGCGCCGTGGGACGAGAGATGCAATGCCTGTTCAACCGCCCGATTCGCCTGAAGAAATTGTCCCCCGTCGGAGAAACTGTCGGGGGTGACGTTAACGATACCCATCAACAGGGGGCGTCGCGGAAATGCCAATTGCCGTGTTCGCAATTGCCAGTAATCGGCTCGCTTCACGAGATCGGTACCGGAGCATGACTCGGGGTTTGCTGTCATGGTAAACAGCTTACCACGGCGATTCCATCATCGCTACGATCTGCGATGCAATCTGTTCAATCGCCTCTTGCTCTGCACTGAGCGTTGAGTGCCCCACCTCGGCCACCTGAGCGGCGGTGGCGCCCACATCGGCCATCGCAACAGGCAGCGGAATCGCCGCGCCCGGGTGAACGACGCCACCTTGATTGTCGATCCAACGAACCTGCAATTGAACCGTCATGTCGACTTCGCGTAGATCGTCATTGATTGTGGTGACCGATACATCTTTGGTAATCGGCAGCACGACGCCTTCGAGGATGGTATCCGCCTGCTCACGACCCACCACTTTATAGTTTGTATTTTGCTCAATTTTTTTGACAACCGCCTCCGTCAACCAGGGCCCCATGCCGGGACGCAGGTTGTCTGACTGAAACACGGGAACGCAGACCGTGCGTATGTGCTGCGGATAAAGTCCTGCGGTCCCGATGCGATAGTTAGCACATCCGATAAAAGTTGAAGCCGCTACAAAAAGCCCAAGTAGACGAATCCACCGACCAAACCCATCGAGTCTTTTGCAGCAATTAACAACGTGCGCAAGCATCACACTGCCCTCGAGATACCCTACTCATCCAGTTCCGGTGCTTCCGGGGAATCCTCAAGCACCAAAGGATCTTCTCGCGTGTCCGGAAAAACTGAGGAAAGCCAAGCCATCCTTGCGGGTGGCTTACTCGGTGCATCCTGGATTTCCTCAAACTGCTCTTGGGCCTGCGCCGCTTCCCGCGTTTGCGGAAACTCCTGCAGTACGCGATCGTAATAACGCCTCGCGGCACCGTTAAATCCCTTCGCCTCATAAAATTCCGCGACTTTAATATCACGCAAGGCTAAGTTGGAGATAACCTGGGCGTGGAGTTTTTGCAGCCGTGCTCGCTCTTTATCAGATACCGAGGCAAACTGTCTCATGGTCTGCTCGATTAGTTCTTTTGCTTCGTGCAAACATGTTCCCTCATAGCGAGGTCCTTGATAGCGGCGAATTTTTGCCTGAACTCCTAAAACGTGCGCCTGATACTGATGCTCGCTGTCCGGATACTCTTGACGCACCAAGCCGTAGTAATAGTCTGCATCCTCGTAATACCGACGGAGAAAATTGGCCGTGGCGGTGGCCATTAAACTGTCGTCGGCCAAGGAGCCCGTCGGATGGTTGAGCCGTACTTTTTCGAACGCTCGCAAAGCGGAACCCTGCAGATCGTTGAACGGACGCGTCTTATCGACTAGGTTCGGTGTGATTACGCTCTCTGGATCTTGTTCGTATCGCTTCTGCCAGTATCGACCGATGGCAAATTGCCTGGCAACCGCTTGATCGAGATAGCGAGACCTTTTGTAATCGACTAACAACGCCTCATAGGCCTCGAATGCTTCTGGATACCTGTCCGCGAAGAAATAACATTCCGCAATTTGAAAAAGCGATTCTTCCTCAATAGGCGAGTTCGGAAAACGATCTGTAGCTCGTTCGTATCGACTGCGCGCTTCGTCATATTTCCCCGCAGTGAAAAGTGCGCTCGCTTTTTTCATGTAACTTTCTGCCGCCCTTTCACTCGGCTGAGGTGCGCCGACCCAAGGCAACTCTTTGGCATAGGGAATATCTTCCGCAACGTTACGTCCCGACAGGTAATCGAACCAGGACTTCTCTTCAACGTTCTCTTCCTTTTTTTCTCTCGCCGTTTCCACTGCAGCAGCACTTTCTGCCGCAGGGGCGCTCACCTCAGGCGGCAACTCCACGACAACCTCATCCGCTGCCTCGTTGCCGGGAAGCTCGGTGTCAGTAAGTTCTGCACTGACCTGCCGGATTTTTGACTCTTCTTCAACCACAACGGGAGCATCTGCCGAATCGTTACGTGAATAGAAGGTTGTGGCCGCACATCCGCCTGAGAAAATCATAGCGAGCAGCACGAGTGGATACATGCCAATGGAACGGTGGCCGAGAGGATCAAAACTCTCAATCAGCCATCGACCAGGAATGAAAGATGTTTTTGCATTTTCGGTTCTCGGCTGAGCAGGTGACTGATCGTGTGATTGATGATACCTCGCACCTCGCCGGAAATCGGATCGGAAACCGATTGCAAGTTTTCGCACGACCCACGCGCATACCTTTGCAATGTCCGCAGAGAATCCCCATGGATCTGTGCCACATGTCTTTTCCCGGGACGACATGCCTGACAGAGAACGCCACCGGAAGACTGGCCAAATGACACTCGGTCGTCGGTCGATATGGTTTTGCCGCATTCTACGCACTGATCCAGATTGGGTAGGTGTCCCAACAATCGCAATGCACTGAGTTCAAAGTGCAGAATGAGGGGACTGATATGCTTATTTTCTTCACGCGACAAGGCCTGCAACGTCTGGGCTGAAATGTCAAACAATTCTGGGTGCGGGTCGTACTCGTCGGTTAACTCCAGCAGCAATTCGGCTATGTAGTAACCGGCAAATAGTGGTGACAAATCATGGTTCGGCGGGCGAAACCGATGCTCCAACTTTGCCTCCGTCAGCAAGTCCAACCCGCCGGAAGATTTGCGGAGGAACACTACGCGAGCGCGGGTCAGAAGGTCAAGAGCAGAGTCGAAGGGGCCCTTTTGACGGTGTGCACCCTTTGCCAGAGCACCTATCTTGCCGAACTCGCGGGTAAACAGGGTAACGACCCGACTCGTTTCACTGAAGTCGATGAGCCGCAGAACAATCGCATTGGCTTTTTCAAAAGACATAACTTGGGAAAGAATCGTAAATCTTAACGATTCTGTCAATTGTATCGATTACAGCAAAAGTCGCGTTTGCCACCCATCCGATACAGAATTGGGACGTCTGGAACGGAGGCTAGACGTCTGCACAGCTAGCGATGATGGCAAATTCGACGAGCGAGCACCCCCCTCACATGATTCGAACCGCCCTAGCAAACCCCTATTTGGTGATTGTCGCGTGTCTTGCGATCACGGTGATGGGCCTCTTCACCTACACCAAAATCCCAGCGGATCTCCTTCCGCAATTTGAAACGTCGGCAGTCCAAATTGTCTGCTTCTATCCCGGGATGCCCCCGGAGGTCATGGAAAAAGACATTATGAGCCGCCTTCAGCGGTGGACGGGACAATCAGTGGGCATCTCTCACCAGGAAGCGAAAGCGATGCAGGGAGTATGCGTCGTGAAGGATTTCTTCCGCGAGGGAATCCCGATGTCCGATGCGATGAGCCAGGTCAGCAGCTATGCGATGAGCGATATGTTCTATCTTCCTCCGGGCACGATCCCTCCCATGGTTATGCCCTTCGATCCGACAGCCAGTGTACCTCTCTGTTTGGTCGTGGTTTCAAATCCAGAGATGAACGAACAGGAACTCTACGATATTGCCTACTACGAACTGCGAAATAAATTGCAGTCGATCCAAGGCGTGATTGCCCCGGCTGTTTACGGAGGAAAACTGCGCAGGGTGCTGGCCTATGTTGACCCTGCAAAACTCGAGGCTCACGGACTTTCGTTAATGGACGTGCAACAAGCGTTGCTGAAACAAAATGTGCTTATCCCGGCAGGAAGCATCAAAGTCGGTAAACAAGAATTACAAATATTCACCAACGCCAACGTTGAACGATGGGAAGAGCTAAACGACGCCCCCATCAAGCAACTACCCGATCGCGCACCGGTGCGAATGCGCGATATCGGATACGTCGATGGCAAGGCTGCCCAAATTCAAACGAATGTGGTTCGCGTTAACGGGTCGCGAAAAGCCTATATTCCGATCTACCGCCAACCGGGTGCCAATACGATTGCGATTGTACGGCAAATCAAGCGACAACTTCGTGATATTGAAAAGCACTTGAAAGTTGAACGTTCCGAAGACCCCAAAATGGAGAGTCTGGTACTGAGCGTCGCGATGGACCAATCGATTGGGGTCGAACAAGCCAATCGCTCCCTTCAAGTCGCAGCAGGCCTGGGCGCCTTGCTTGCAGGGTTGGTCGTGATGTTCTTCCTAAGAAGCGTGCGCTTCACAGTGGTGATTGTGCTGGCCATTCCACTTGCAATTTTGACGGCCATTTTTGGCCTGTTTTTCACTAACGATTCAATCAATGCCATGACGCTCGGGGGACTTGCGCTTGCGATCGGAATCCTCGTCGATCAATCGATTGTCGTTCTGGAAAATATCGTGCGCCACGCGCAGATGGGCAAGCCGGCCCGCACTGCCGCTCTCGAAGGAACCTCCGAAGTTGCCGTTCCCATGTTCGTTGCAACCCTTACGTTTGCAATCGTTTTCTTTCCGGTTGTATTTCTCAGCGGCTTGGCCAAATTTTTATTTACGCCCTTGGCGATCGCTGCCAGTATTGCAATTTTTGCTTCTTATATTCTCGCAATCACTCTGGTGCCAGCATACTGCGCTCGATTTCTCAAAGTCAGCGGTGCGACCAATCCGTCTGTGGATCCCTCCCAACAAAAGGGTGCTTTTGCTCGCACCTATCAATCAGTACTTCGTCGCTTGCTGGGACTGCGCTATCTGATTGTTTTGATCGCCACCTTCGGGTTTGTGCTTTCCATTTTGTTCATGAATCGTTACCTCGGCCAGGAACTCTTTCCCCGAGTCGATTCGGGACAGGTCTCGATTTTTGTCCGCATGCCAACCGGTACCCGAATCGAAGAGACGGAAAAAACGATTGCGAACATTGAAGCTGAAATCATTGACGTCATTGGAGCCCCAGATCCAGGGTTTGCGGTCGGAAAAGAACAAAATCCGGAATCGAACCTGCAAATCATCGTCTCGAACATCGGTGTCCTGATGGATTGGCCGGCCGCCTATACGCCGAATACCGGCGCGATGGATACATTCATGCTGGTGCAGACAAAAGCGAAGTCCGGAGAGCCAAATATTTTTGAATATGTACAAACGCTTCGCAAAAATTTGAACCATAAATTTCCCGAGGTCGAGTTTGCGTTTGATACCGGAGGCATGCTGACTGCCGCGCTGAATATGGGAGAGCCTTCCCCGATACACTTCCAAATCAACAGCGCCAATCTGGAAAACGGGCAAACGGTTGCGAAACAAATCGTTGCTGCTGCAGAATCAATTCCGGGGACTGCCGATGTTCGTATTGCGCAGCGAATTGACTACCCGATTCTGCAAGTCGATATGGATCGGGATCTCGCCAGCCGTCTTGGACTGAATCCTGATGAGGTGATGAAAAATTTGGTGGCAGCGACCAATAGCTCCGTGAATTTTCAACCCGCTTTCTGGCTCGATAAGAACAAAGGTAATCATTATTTTCTCGGCGTCCAATATTCGGAAAAGGAACTGAATAGCATTGACACTATTCGCTCTATTCCTGTGGGGAGCGACAACGACGGGGAACCTTTAAAACTGGGGAACATTGCTGATATTCATCGGACTACCGGGCCTGGTGTGGTGAATCACGTGAATATTTCAAGAGTCACTGACGTCTATGTGAACGTCAAACAGGGATTTGATGTCGGTTCGGTTGTCTCAGCTATTGAAACCAAACTGGTCGCACTTGGCGCCAAAGAAGACGAAGATGAACGAGGCCAAATTTATCGGCTGGGAACAAGATCCAACAACGATATGCTGAAGCAGCTCAACTTAAATGATGAAGCACGCGTAAAAGCGATTGAGGTTTTGGAAGATGGCGCGAATATTCAAGATCTCACCAATCTGCTATCCAATCCACAAAAAGATCAGTGGGACGAAATGAGGAATGAGGTTTTGGCCGACGCTTCCCTGTTCAAAGGAATCAGCTTCCGCATGATGGGCGAAGTTCGCTCGATGCGGGAATCTTTTGCTCAATTTTCGAGTGGACTGCTGATTGCGACAATCCTCGTCTATCTGGTGATGGTGGCACAGTTCCGCAGCTTCGTTGATCCACTGATCGTGTTATTGACGGTCCCGCTCGGGTTCATCGGTGTTGTACTGATGCTTTATTTCACCAACACCAATCTCTCGATTATGGCATTCATGGGAATCATTATGATGGTCGGCATTGTGGTCGAATATTCGATCGTTTTGGTCGATTTTGCAAACCATCATTTTGCCCAGCATGGATCTGCAAAAGACGCGATCCTAGAGGCGGCCATCGTGCGCCTTCGCCCCATTTTAATGACATCGCTCACCACTTGGCTCGCCCTGCTGCCGATGGCAATCGGTTTTGGCGGAAGTGAAGCCAATGCACCTCTTGCTCGGGCGATTATCGGGGGTGTTTTGGGGGCCACCCTGCTCTCCTTGCTCGTCGTTCCGTGTCTCTACGTGATCTTCAAACGGCAACCCAACGAGAAATCGGTTTGAATGGAATTTAACGCAATGAATCATCATCTCCGCCTGTTACTGTCAGTGTGCGGCCCGTTCACACTCCTGCTCATCTCAGGCGTATCCTGTAGTCGCTCTAATAATGAAACAGCGACAACCGACGATACGATCGCTCAGCCACTCATTGAGACCATCGCCGTCCAGTCGAGTCCACTCGATCGGGAAACTGAGTTATCTGCATCGATTGAAGGTGAGCATCGCACCGAAATATGCCCTCGCATTGAAGGAATCGTTTCCGACGTCTACGTAAAACTTGGCGATCAAGTAAAAAAAGGTCAGTTGCTGATCCGGATCAAAGCGCCGGGGGTTGCCGATCTGGTGAAGCATCGTGAAGAACTTGTCAAAGAAGCGGAGGCAGAAATAAAGCGCAGGTCGGCTGGAATCCGACTCTCCGAGGCAGAAGTGCGATCTAAAGAGGCATCAATCAAGATAGAAAAAATCAAAAAGGATCGGATGGAGGCACTCGTGAAAAGGGGATCGCTAAGCAAACAGCGACTCGATGAGGCAATCTTCGAAGTTCGCTCCGCAGAAGCTGACCTGGAGCATGCCCATGCACAAGTGGAAGCGGCCCAAGCGGATTTCGAGGTTGCCGAAGCTAAAAAAGAGGTTGCGCTCGCTGATCTTGAGGCAGCGATTACCCAAGCCAATCATCGAGATATTCATGCACCTTTCGAAGGCCTCGTGGCGGCGCGACACGTGGATCCGGGAGACTACGTGGAACCGAGTGATCCAAACTTAAAGCAAGGTTTACTCGACCTTGTACGAAACGATCAAGTGCGGGCCGTCGTCTATGTCCCTCTTGAGGACGCAGCTTATGTTGAAGCGGGAGACCCAGTCATTCTCCGGCACAAGTCTTACACCGGAACTCCACAAATCGATTCGCTTGGTGGCAAGCCTCTTACGATCTCTCGCAAAGCCCGGGCATTTAACCGAGGAACCCGGATGATGCGCACCGAAATCGACATCGATAACACGGTACTCGAAAATGAAACCGGAGAACGCTTGGTCCCCGGCGACTATGGAAAGGTCCGAATCACCCTCGAAGACCTGAAGGGAAAGCCAATGATTCCCCGTCGGGCAATTCTCACGGATGAAAATAACGAAAAGTACCTCGTCGTTCTTGATAAAGATCTTATCCCCCAAAAGGTTCCTGTGGATAGAATTTTACTCGACTCCAAAAATCAGTTGGTTATCGAGTCATCTTCTTTGAAAGTCGGTCAGCGGATTTTAAGTGCACCGGACAAAACAATCACCCTGGGTGAACCGATCGATCTAGAACAACTAAAAGCGATAACGACCACAGACTGAAGCGTATTTTGGCTTTCGGCATTATTTTTTAAATAAACTTTCAAATGAAACTGCATATCAGTTCAATACAGACGCTGATCGGCGGCAGAGGAACCTTGCAAAGGTATCTGATCTGTCTGGCCGTCAGTATTCTCATCTCTGGATGCGCTGGCCACGGTCGGCGAGAATCAATCTGTTATGAAACTGAGTACTGTCCGGAGGAAGCTTTTAATGCAACTGGTGATGCAGATACAACACCCTCAGTGCAAACGGTTTCCTATGCTGAAGAATTGCCGACCCCTGATGCCAATGAAAACTTACTCCGCGACGCTCCCGAGCCGCTGCCCGAATTCAAACGGGTCCCTCCGCCACCAGTGGATCCACAGCCTGAGACAATCAGTGTGCAAGAACCGTTTGTCATCGATCTCGCAACAACGCTTAAATTGGGCGGCGCTTCCGCACTAGATGTTCAAATTGCGAGGGAGAAGGCTTTTCAGGCGCAGGTGACATGGAGCAAGTCGCGGCTGCTGCTGTTGCCTACACTGTGGTACGGAATCAACTGGTTTCACCACGATGGATCAATTCAGACAACCCCCGGGGAAGTCATTGATGCAAGCCGCAGTTCATTCTATACGGGGGGTGGCGCTGGTTTTGAAGGCCAGCCCATCACAGCAAATGGAACCGGACCGGGTAACTTCGCCTTCAATTTGAGTATCGCTGAAGCACATTACAAGCCTTTGGAAAAACTTCAACTGTCCCAGGCTGCCCAAGCCGCAGAAAGAGGCACACAAAACGGCATTCTTCGCGATCTCGCTGTCGCCTATGCGGACATTCTTCAGGCGAGATCCGAACTTGCAAATTACAACGTGGGCAGAAAGAGCTCACAAAAACTGGTGGAGGTAACGAGTACCTTCTCGGATGTGGGGCTTGGTTCCCCTGCCGAGGTTTATCGAGCAAAAACCGAGGAAGCGCATTGGATTGTTCAGGTTAAAGAAGCCGAGCGCAAAGTGATTATCAGCACAACAAAACTCGCTGAGATTCTGCAACTGGACCCGGAGGTGCAGCTTTTGCCCGCCGAAGAGCAATTGGTGCCCGTGACCATGGTCGATGAAAATCTCTCGGTACAGGAACTCATTATGATAGGCCTCGCAGAACGTCCGGAGATGTCCGAGTACCGAGCAGTCGCTGATGCTCGCCTTACAAAATTCCGCCAGGAGCGAGCACGCCCATTTCTTCCGTATCTTCAGCTTGCCGGCAGTGTAGGATCTTTTGCTGGAGGCACTGGATCCAGCATCGACGATCAGAGTACGCGCGATGATATGGTGGCCTCCATGATCTGGGAAGTTAAAAATCTTGGACTAGGGAATTACCTGATAAATCGTCGAAGCAGAAGTGAGTGGCAGGAATCTCAAATCAAGATCGAACGATTACAAAATCGCATAATCGCCGAAGTGATTGCGGCGGCTGGAGACAGCGCTAGCTACCGACGACAAATCAACGCCGCAGAAGAGGGGCTTGATGCGGCGAACCAAAGCTACGCCTTAAATGTCGAACGCATTCGCGATGCGGAGGGCATTCCGCTGGAACTGGTGCAGGCGATCCAAGCGCGCACTAACTCGCAAAATCGTCTGACCGACGCGATTTGCAACTACAATCGGTCACAGTACCGATTACTCCACGCAATCGGCCAGCCCTCAGCGATTGCGATGGAGAGTGAAAAATCGCAAACTCGCTAATCCGCAAACCTGTGCGACGCTGTCGACTTTGTTAAGCTAGGTTTTTCCGGATTCGCTCGCATTGTGGATCCTGCGGGTGTAGTTCAATGGTAGAACACAAGCTTCCCAAGCTTGATACGGGGGTTCGATTCCCCTCACCCGCTCTGCACGATTAAAGGTGATGTTCCTGTTCGTCTGACGCGAGACGAATGGTTTTGCGGGAAAGATCGTGGATCGCCTGCACATAACGGACTGTGCGGAAGGTGGCCTGCATTACAAGCGAGTGGGTAAAGGCATGCTGCCCACGAACCACCACACCGTCAAGCATGGGAGAATCACTGATGCCACCGGCCACAAAGATGATGTCTTCACCGGCCGCGAGATCGTCGCAGGTGTAGACTTGATCGAGATTTTCACTCCAGGCCGATTCCTTGAGTTCCGCAAGTTCTGCGTCATCGCGCGGCCACATCCGCACCAGCATTTCTCCGCCTAGACACTTGATGGCGGCGGCCGCAATCACCGCCTCCGGTGATCCTCCCACACCCAAATAGAGATCGACCGTACTGTTGAGCATCGACGGGGCAATCGCCATCGCCACATCTCCATCCCCGATCAGCCGGATGCGAGCGCCAAGTTTGCGAAGCGTTGCAATCTCTTCCTCGTGACGGTCCCGATCAAGCAGGGCAACGACAAGGTCTTCGACCCGCTTATCGAGGCATTCGGCAATTTTCCCCAGCGTCTCCTCCAAAGGAGCACCAAGGTCTAACGTAACACCCGCCTCGCGAACGCGCGGTCCGTAGGCCAGTTTATAGCTATAAAAACTCGGCAACTCGATGAGGACCCGCTCTGACTCGGCCGAGACGACCGTCGCTGCTAGAACGCTGATCGCTCCGGGAAGGCCCTTGGCGGTCAAACGGGTTCCATCGATCGGATCGATCGCAAAATTCACGCGCGGTGCCCCCGGCATGCCGAGCCCTAATTTCTCGTTCCGAAAAATCCCCGGAGCCTCGTCCT
>JAQWPY010000010.1 GCA_029245145.1 Pirellulales bacterium
TCGCTGCGATGCTTCCGGCTTTCAAACTGGGCGCGGGTGGGGTTATCGGGAGCGGCAAACAATATTGGAGTTGGATTTCACTAGACGACGTGTTGGGGGCCGTGCTGCATGCACTGATGCATCCGGACCTTGAGGGGCCTCTGAACGTGGTGGCACCAGAGCCTGTGACAAACCGCCAGTTTACAAAAACACTCGGAAGCGTCTTGAACCGTTTTACGCCATTTCCGCTTCCTGCCGCTGTTGTCCGCATGCTCTTGGGAGAAAGAGCCAAGGGATTACTGCTCTCAAGCCTTCGCGTTGCCCCAAAGCGGCTTGAGGATCGTGGATATCACTTCCGCCATCCGCAACTTGAAACGGCGCTTCGGCACTGTCTGGGACGACAGCAGTAGAACTGTCTCGGACGACAATAGTCGAGTGAACCTGTGCACGGATGCCAACGCGATGAGGACTATGCGGAGAAATCGTCGAGTGGACGCACACCTCCGCGGTACCGAAGGAGAGTCCACTCTCCGCGATGCTCTTTTGCCCGGTTATATCGGAAGACGAGACGCACAAAAAACGTCTTCCGCTTCAAGGGGCTTTCGAGGTAGCTAATTGCAAATAGAGAGGTAATGATCGTGGCTTCGCCCTCGGGACGAAAACTCTCGGTGCGATAAAACTGGACCCGGGCACGGCCGTTAAGTCGCAGCAAGCTTTTGATGAGCTTTTGATCGGTAAATTGTTTGTACTCTCTGCGTCCCTCGACGGTTTCAAGATAAAAGGTTTGTAATTGATCCTCCGCAAGCCGCATCCCAGGATCTTGTAAGGCGAGAAGTGATTTGTAAGCCTTTCCTTTGAGAATATTCTTCAGCCACCCGTTACCCAAAAGCGCCGATTGCTGGCAAAGCGCCTGCTGCCGTAAATAAAATTGGGTCGGTACGTACGCAACAATCACAAGGCTCAAGCATAAACCTGTGCCGGCGATCAATTGAGCAGTCCGAGGAGGTTCGTTGCGACTGAAGTGGATCATGATGAGGGTGGCCCCCAAAAACCCGATTCCACCGCAAACCCACCACATTTGTCCGAGCAATGCCAAAAAAGAGACGAGGCCCAAAAGAAGCGAACAAAAGCCCCAAAGAAAAAAGCGAGGTCGCCCTCGAAGGGAGGGCTCATTGTCGGAAGAAAAAAATGATGAAGACGATTCCGTCATGCCGCCACTCCGCTATACCCTGTCTCCCCGAAAGCCATTACGGCTTTCAAGGTTGATCGTCTTGAATCTTGCCACTACCCCATATTCTGCGGACCCGAATCGCTTCCAAGTTTGCAAGTGTGCCTCGGCGCGCACCATAGCGAAGAATGAATTCTCCCTCAGGGTCAAATGAACGTAGCGGTTCATTTTCGCTAACGGTCGCTCGAGAAAAACTGCCTTGCGAAACGCGATGCATCAGTGCCAGCCAATTTCGATCAGGATTGAGATACGCTCGCGGAGTGGGGTCCTGCTGGAAGTCGCGGAAGGAATTCACCGGTAGTGGCGCCAAGTGAAGTGACGTCGCGACCAGTGAAATCATAATCCACCCTGCCCAGAGGCTGACAATAGCGCCACCCGCCAGATCGACTGGCTTGAGGAATCGCACGCGGACTTTGGAGAGTGCTTGTGTGCTCAGCCGAATCAAAAGACTGAAGGCGATAAAGAGCCCCCAGAATGCAAGAAAATCGACAAAGTAACTGAAACTTGGAAACCACATGTCGAGTTGTAGTGCTGTGGGTTCAAAAAAATTCATCGTCAATGTTCCCGAAAAGAGCACATTGAAAAACGTCAATATGCTGTGCCAGAGTCCATCGCGACCGATCTCGGCGAGAAAGACGACGAGAATCAGAATATATAACAACCACAGGATCATTTTTTCAGCACCCTCTGTAATTCTTCAACGGATGTTGCCCCGCGAGCCACGAGTAATTTTCCATGATCAACCTCACTCTGCATACCATTTCTCTTCGCCACTTTTTTGAGGTCTTCCAGTTGCGGCTTTCCGCTCACAATAATTTTTTGAATATCGGCGTGCATGTGCAATATCTCGTAGATGCCGATCAATCCACGATAGCCGATGCCGTCACAACGCTCGCACACGGTATCTTCCTGCGGCTTGGCTGCACGAAAGAAATGTTCGGTTCTCTCTGGAGGAATCCCCAATTTTCTGAGGAGTTCGTCCGACGGTCGATAAGGTGTCTTGCATTCATTGCATAGTTTTCGGATCAACCGACCGTGGACTACGGTCCTGACCGCGCCGGCGACAAGTTCCGGAGGAACTTTCATTACCAGCATCCTAAGCAATGCCTCGAGGCTATCCCGAGCGTTGATGGAGCTCAGAATTAGAAAATCCTTCAACGCCAGTTCGCAAAGCATTTTTGCAGATGCAGTGTCGACCAAATTCCTGCAGATGATGACATCTGGTTGCGCTCGGGAGACGGAAGGTAAAATGTCGATCGGCCGCTCACTTGCCGTAGAATTGTAGGGCCGGGGATCGACATTCGCGATTTCCGGTTCGGGCGAATCAGCATCTTCGACACTGACAAAGTCGCGCATATAGCGATCGACACTTTGCACAGCGACATTAACCAACGAGGTGAGCCCATCTCCGGGGAGCGTTGAGAAAAGAACCATCCCCTCGGTTTTTTGAAGCGATGCCGTTATCTCTTCGGCTGTTTTGGCCCGCATTCCCAAATCATCCAGCGTATGCAAGTGACCTGAATGGCGATCGAAGGCGATCAGCCATCTTTCAAGGCTGTTGCCTCGCGCGAGAGTCAATTTGCAACCCACGGCCTCTTCCCATTTGCCATGAAATTTGTCCCGTTGTGCCGCGGTAATGTCCAGTTCAATAGACTCCGACTGAAGATCAAGAGCCTGACGAAATCGGACAGAGAAATCGGCTTGCAGGGCTTTCCCCTGGGAAGAGTCGGAGAGATCATTCGGGTCAATGGCGAGAGCTGTAAGCACCTCGGTGATTTGTCGACCGACCTCGATTGTTTGTGGCGGTAAATGGTGCCATACGCCATCGATTAAATAGCGGATATCGACTTGACCAGCGAAATTAAGAAGGAGTTGTGTTGCCCGCCGATCCAGCGCATCGCCGATCATTTCAGTCGTTGGTGCATGTCCTTCGAGTTGACGGGCAAGTATGGTGCGATTTTGGTTTCTGGTGGAATCGGGATCGCGGTCAGCAAAAAGTTCGACCTCGGGGCCGAGCGTGCTTTGCTGAAGAAAAGGATCTTCCGAATCGATGTGGATGCCGATATATCGTAATTTCTGTGAAGCTACAAATTTCAGGTGTTCCAGCGTCAGTACCTGCTGATGATCATCAAGTTGTGGATTTCGATAATAAAACACATAGGTGAGCACAGGCGCTCCGTAGGCGAGAAGCAGCAGCAAGAATGCGGGCAGGAAGTAAGGAATGACCCACATCATGATGAGAGCGAATGTAAAGCATCCCACGACGATCGAATTCCATAGATTCTTATTCAAGCGATGGAAAAGTGTGTCTTGATTCACCCAATCGGCACACCGTACCCAGAGGAAAAAAAGAATCAGGCAAAAACCAATTTTTGTCAAACTGAAATAAAACCCAGGTCCCCGGAAGGTGTCGGGATCGATCCACTGAGGACTCGGCCAATTATCCGCTCCTTGCGCAAATGCATTTGCCGCCGCAAGAAAAAATATAAAGCAAGACGGCAATGTACGCATGCATAGGAATTGGAGGATTTTCATAATCACAGCAACCCGCCCTGGGCGACATCAATTCCCTTCAGCACCATCTTCAGTTGTTGTCTGTTTGGTGATGCCTCCATGGCAACATCCTGCGATAGTAGATCCTGATCGATCAGGCTCTTGAGCGACATGTTGAAATCTTGCATTTTGTCCTGCGACCCCAGCCGGACGGCGTCGGACAGTTTCTCATCTTCTTCTTCAAGGATCAATTTCCGAATCATACTATTGAGGATCATCACTTCAACGGCAGGCACCCGGGAAATATCGGGAGAGATCGACGGAAGTAATTTTTGTGCGATTACTGCCTTTAAGTTGGTTTCCAGGGCGCTGCGGATGGAAGCGTGCGAATCCTGGGGAAATAAATCCAAGATTCGATTGAGCGTCGACGCCGCACTTGAAGCGTGGATGGTGCCAAAAACAAGATGCCCCGTTTCTGCGGCATGAATCGCCGTCTGAAAAGTCTCCAGGTCGCGCATCTCACCCACGAGAATGACGTCCGGATCCTCGCGAACGGCGTGCTTCATTCCCAGTCCAAAATTCTTTACATCGATACCGATTTCACGCTGGTTGATCAGGCACTTATTCTCCTGGAACAGAAACTCGATCGGGTCCTCCAGCGTTAAGATATGTTTACGGTAGTGGTCATTAATCCAATTGAGCATCGACGCGATCGTGGTACTTTTTCCCGAACCGGTCACACCAGCGACGAGAACCAATCCCTGATCGAATTGACAGAGGTCCTCGATAACCGAGGGAAGATGTAATCCGCTGAAGTCCGGTATCACGTTATTCACGCGTCGCGCAACCAGTCCTACCTGCCCCATTTGGGTCAGCATGTTGACACGAAAGCGCCACTCGGTGCCATCCACATCAATCATATGGGCAAAATCCGTCCCCCCTTCTGCTTCGAAGATACCCCGGTTTCTATCATCCAACAGGGGCAGGCAAAGGTCTCGCATCTCAATCGCGCCGATCGGGTCGTGCTTCAAGGGGCGCAAGGCACCGGCAACGCGCACATAAGGCGGTTGCCCCACTTTCAAATGCAGATCGCTTCCATCAAGTTTGACCACAGCACGAAAAATTTTGTCGACCGAGAGATCGGATGCTCGATCTAATTTTAAGGATGGATCGGTTGCCATCGGCGGTTCCTTTTTATATTTTGTTGCAATCCCTGCTCCCGATTGTACTAACTCGGCAGGCAAAATTTCAGAGCCGGACGGGAATTCCACGATCTTGCATTAAACGCTTGGTATCCGCGATGGTGAATTCCCCGAAGTGGAAAATGCTGGCGGCGAGTACGGCATCCGCGTTGCCGATCTGTATCGCGTCTGCCAGATGTTCGGGGTGGCCCGCACCGCCGCTGGCAACCACGGGGATCGATACGGCCCGACTGATGGCCGCTGTGATTTCAAGATCGTAGCCTGCTTTGGTTCCGTCGTGATCCATGCTGGTAACCACGATCTCCCCCGCTCCGAGTTGTTCGACTTCTTGCGCCCACGCGACCGCCTCGAGACCCGTAGGCAGGCGTCCACCATGAATGTGAACTTCCCATACCGTTTCCCCATTTTTTTGAACGCGTTTCGGGTCGATATTGACGACGATGCATTGGCTGCCGAAGCGATGGGCGGCTTGCTGAATGAACGTAGGATTCTTGACTGCCGTGGAATTAATGGAGACCTTGTCGGTTCCCGACATGAGAAGTGTCCGAATATCATCAAGCGTTCGAATGCCCCCGCCAACGGTTAGTGGCATCGAGATGACATCTGCAGTTTTTCGGACGATGTCCACCATACAATCCCGCTCCTCATGACTGGCCGTTATATCGAGAAAGACAAGTTCGTCGGCCCCCTCTTTCTCATAACGTCGCGCAACTTCTACGGGATTTCCCGCATCTCGAAGTTCTACAAAACGCGTGCCTTTTACAACGCGGCCACGATCAACGTCCAGACAGGGGATGACCCGTTTAGTTAACATAGGCTTAAGCTTCAAACTGCGAGCGGGCGATTTTGGCGTCGATCACTGGATGCAGCCGCGATGTGCAAGAGGGTAATTGACTGTAAGATTGTTGTGTGACGACTGTAGCATGTTGCATGGTCGATCGCAGACAACATTACAGCAACGAACGAACTGGATCAAATTTAAGATGCCGTTTTCTATTGGTCAACCGGTTTGCGAGCAGACCCGGTGCCTGGAGGCGATTGCCTGACCATGTTTTCATTCAATTCACGACAATCTGATCGCGATGTCCGCATGCGCGGATTCATCGAACGAACGCGTGTGGCTGCTGCGGTAGCATGGATTGATGGCTCTATCCCCACATCCGCTTCCGAGTCCATCCCACTCGATGAAGCGGCAGGCCGGATATTGGCTTCATCGATCACAAGTGCTGTCGATGTTCCGGGATTCGCCCGCAGTATGATGGATGGCTTTGCCTTGCGTGCAGCGGATCTTGAAGAAGCCTCATCGGACAGGCCAGTCACACTGCACATCGTCGGGGATGCGTTTCCGGGGGTTCCTTATGTTGGCCCATTGAAGTCGGGAGAAACGGTGCGAATTATGACCGGTGCCCCGATGGCTACAGGTGCTGACGCCATTGTTCCGGTCGAGCAGGTGCAGATGCAGGGTAACAGTATTTCGATCGAAGACCCCACGCCCGTTGCCAAGCACGTGGGATTGCCAGGAGAAGATGTTGCTGCGGGAATGATGGTACTCGCGGCGGGACGTTGCCTTCGGTCGCAGGACGTTGGTCTGCTTGCGTCGATCGGTCTTAGTCGCGTTGACGTCCTGTGCAGGCCGATAGTTCACCTAATTACTACCGGAAATGAATTGCTCGCGATGGGCGATCAACCGCGAGAATTCCACGTGACCGATTCGAATACACCGATGCTGGAAGCACTGATTCGAAGAGATGGCGGATGCGTGACGCAAGCTGGTATTGTCCCGGATGATCCGAAGAAAATTCTAACGGCACTTCAGGCTGATGCTCAGATTGTGATTGTCTCCGGCGGGTCGAGCGTTGGTCTGGAAGATCATGTGCCTCAACTGATTGCGGAACACGGAGAGTTGGCCATCCATGGAATTGCAATGCGACCTAGTTCCCCCACAGGCATCGGAAAAATTGGCACAAAGCTTGTTTTTTTACTGCCGGGCAATCCTGTGTCGTGTCTCTGCGGATACGATTTTTTTGCGGGACGCGCCATTCGACAATTGGCGGGTCGGAGTGCCGATTGGCCCTATCCGGCACACCGGTTTCCTCTCCGTGAAGCATTGACGTCGTCTGCGGGTCGAGTTGACTACGTTCGCGTGAAAATTGTGAACGGTCAAGTTGAGAAAGTCGTTCCTCAGGGCGGGTCTGCGCTCTACTCTTCTGTCTGTTCCGATGGCTTTGTGGTGATTGAGGAAGACGAAGAAACGCTCCCTGCAGACACGCCCGTCACGGTGTACTTATATGACTCCGTCCGGTGAGATATCGGGGCTGGCAAGGAGCCCTAGCCACCCGCATGGCCACGGCTGCTCGTCTTGAGTGCCGCGGTGTAACAAACAATCGACCGGCAGCCTACTTGAATCGTCCGATGGCGGGACATAGGTGGCCCACTGTTCTCCGGGAATACGTCGTCGGGGCTCGCCGCTGCGGTATCGAATCGCAATCGCCAATCAAAAGATCTTGATTTGGCGGGCAGCACAAATGCAGTATCTTGCTCATCGGTATTGAATAGCAAAAGTACGTGCTGACCTTGTGGAGCGCCTTCCGAGTCACCAACGGCTCGAAGCAGGCAGGTCAACGTTTTTCCATTCTGGTCCCAGCAAACGGACTCACCACTGGCGTCGTACCAACTCACGTCCGGAATCTCTCCCGGCTTGTGAGCAACCCCCTCCAAAAAAGTTTCCCGTCTCAACGTCGGTTCAGATTTTCGAAAATCGATTAACGTGCGCGTGAACCGTACTAGGTCTTCATGTTGTTCAACCCGAGACCAATCGAACCAAGAGATTTTGTTGTCTTGGCAGTAGGCATTGTTGTTGCCATATTGCGTCCGCCGACACTCGTCTCCCGATACGATCATCGGGACTCCCTGGCTGACCAATAAGGTAGCGATCATGTTCTTGATTTGCCGCTGACGAATGGACTCAATTTGAATGTCGTCGGTCGGACCTTCGGTTCCATAGTTGGCGCTATGATTGTTGTCGTCGCCATCCCGATTGCCTTCCCCGTTGCCCTCATTGTGCTTACGGGAGTAGCTGACAAGATCATTGAGCGTGAAGCCATCATGCGAGGTGACAAAATTGATGCTGTGATACGGTTTGCGTCCGCCGCGCTCGTAAAGATCACTGGAGCCTGCCAAGCGAGTCGCGAATTTTCCTCGTAGCTGGTCGTCGCCCCGCCAGAAACTGCGAACATCATCGCGGTATTGGCCGTTCCACTCGGCCCACCGTAGATTTGCAAAGGTACCCACCTGATAGGCACCCGCCGCATCCCAGGCTTCGGCGATAATTTTGGTGTCGGCCAGCATGGGGTCTTCGGCAATCATTTCGACCAGCGGAGGGTTGGCAACGAGATGTCCATCGCGATCGCGACTTAGGATTGAAGCAAGATCGAAACGAAAACCATCCACGTGATAGTTGTGAACCCAATGCCGAAGGCAATTAAAAATCATTTCGCGACAAATGGGATGATTGCCGTTGATCGTGTTTCCACAACCGGAGTAATTCCGATAAAATCGGCCCCCATTTTCGAGCATGTAATAGACCTGATTTTCCAGGCCTTTAAAACTAAGCGTGGGGCCTAGCTCGTTCCCTTCACACGTATGATTGAAAACCACATCGAGTATGACTTCGATACCGGCTTGATGCAGCGCTTTGACCATCTGTTTGAATTCATTGACTTGAGCGCCCGGTTGCTGCCCGACTGCATAGCCACGATGCGGGGAAAAAAAGGCCATCGGGTCATAGCCCCAATAATTTGGATGTTTCAGGTCGTGCCCATGACAGTTTTTGACGGGAAACTCATGTACGGGCATTAGCTCCACAGCCGTCACGCCCAGCGATTGCAGATAAGGTATTTTTTCAATGACTCCCAGGTAGGTTCCCGGATGTTCGACTCCGCTCGTTTCAGATCGCGTGAAACCACGGACGTGCATCTCGTAAATCACCGTCTCAGAGAGGTTGCAACGCAGGTGCCGGTCGCCATCCCAATCAAAATCATCATCGATGACCACACACTTAGGCGGGCGAATAATTCCATCGTCACTCTGGAGAAAAGTTCCCGACAGTGCACGCGCGTAGGGATCGATGAGCCGAGCGGTTCCATCGAAACGATGCCCCATCTCCGGTTCATAGGGTCCATCCGCCTGCAGGTGGTAAAGCTGTCCGGGTGGCAACTCCGGAACAAAGATGCTCCACACATCGCCCCAGCGATCCGAATCGGGATCAAAATGTACGATTTCTGCCGGCTCGTGATCTTCGGGAGTATCGTAGAGAAGGACCCGCATTGCTGTCGCGCTACGACTGAAGACGACAAATTGCACGCCTCCATCATGCGCAATGGCCCCGTAGGGGAGCGGATGCGCGAACTGTAGAGCCGTGGAGGATTTGGAGTGGAGTGGCATAAGCATCGAATGGTACTCACCGCTGGTGAATTGACAAACCGCATCTGCGGTAAAACTGGACCCCGAAGGCGAGCAGGGGGCTTCTCCAGGCTCAAAGGGACAAGCAATAAATACCACATTTCTGGCGTCCGTCCGTGAAATTAGAAAGAATGTAAAACTATAACGGGCAGACACTTATCATAAGGTTTGTCGGAGATTCCGAGGGAATCGACTGCACAAAGTGGGCACCGCTCCCGCGGGGTAGCAGGAGCTCGCAGACGGGCTTTTTTGGCGGTGTGCCCGGTTGGCTGAAAACGGGGCAAAACGGGGGTTTTTCAGCTCGACACCCATCCCGCCACGTCTTTTGCAGCGTAGGTGACCAGCAAATGGGCCCCGGCGCGATGCATGGCGGTTAACATCTCGCGAGTCGCAGCTTTCGCATCGATCCAGCCCCGTTCGGCAGCCGCATGGATCATGCTGTATTCGCCGGAGACGCTGTAAGCTGCGAGCGGCACGCCCGGAAACTGCCGGGCGACTTGTGAGACAATATCCAGGTATGCGAGGGCAGGTTTGATCATCACCATGTCAGCTCCTTCCTCCAGATCGAGCGCGACTTCTCGCAACGCCTGTCCGGCACCGCTCGCGGGGTCCATTTGATGCGTGCGCCGATCGCCGTGTTCGGGGGTACTTTCCACTGCCTCGCGAAAGGGGCCATAAAAGCTACTCGCATATTTTGCCGCGTAACTCATGATGGGAATGTGTTGATAATCGGCACGGTCGAGGCTCTCGCGGATGGCCCCGACCATTCCGTCCATCATTCCACTCGGTGCGACCAGATCAGATCCGGCCCGGACATGGCTTACTGCTTGCCTGCCGAGTAGTTCGAGCGTGGCGTCATTATCGATGTCCAATTGCCCGCCCTTCTCTGAGAGGACACCGCAATGGCCGTGATCGGTGTACTCACAAAAACAGACATCGGTAATTGCAAGAAGCTCGGGTGTTGACTCTTTTGCGATACGCAGCGCTTGTTGAATCACTCCGTCGTCCGAGAGGGAATTGCTGCCACGGGCATCCTTCGCTGGTGGAATGCCGAACAGCATCACTCCGCCAATCCCGAGATCAGCAATCTTTTTGAGTTCCTCCGCCAACAGATTGACTGACAATTGAGAGTGCCCCGGCATCGATTCGATCGGTTTGCAAATATTTTTTCCGCTGCAGATGAAAAGTGGCAGGATTAACTTTTCAGCCGAGAGTTGCACCTCCCGAACAATGGCGCGGACCGACGGCAGGTGGCGCAGCCTGCGCAATCGCGTGGTGGGTAACGGCAATGGTGCGTTGGAATCCATGGTTTCAGTCTAAATGGCCAAATGCATTGGAACAAGAACGTGGGTTAATCGTCCGAGAAAAACGACTACTGTTTTAACGCACCTTCTGTAAACACTTCGCTACATTGTGTTTCTAGCCACCGTGAAAGGACTGCGAGGAGGTAATCCATCTGTTCATCATTCAGGTCGACATGCATTGGAATCGCATGCCATTTTCCCAGGAACCCTCGACAGCACGTGGCGGTCGCATGCTGCGCCACAAAGACAGGGTGTCCTTGCATGGGCGTTTGCTTGACGTCGTTTTTCGGTCGTGCCGGCGCTAGCCGATCGTGTAAAAATTCGCTGGCATGCTGCAAGACGACCGGCAGAGTTTTTTTGCGAAGATACCGCTGTTCGTTGGTCCGCAGATGAAAGCGGGCACGAAAAGTGGATTTTCCCAGTGCCAAAAAATGCGGGTCAAGATTGCGCACCTCACCCCCCGGCGGCACCCATGAATGAAGCGGAAGCCAACGTACCGTGCTGAGGTTCTACATAGAACGCCAAGCCGTACGTTACCGTTGCGACCGTTTCATTGCGAAGCTCGATCTTGCGGCGAACCACGGACGATTTGCAAAAATCGTGTGCGCCTAACCGCAGTACTGCTCAACGCGCTTTTTGAACGCCTCGTGCTCTTCCCAGATAGCCTGAGGAAGTTTCTTGGGAGCACCGCGACCCTCGCTTCCCGACTCCAACCCATTTTCGAGTTCGTTGAGCCAGCCTTCGCGGTTGGCAACTTCGTTCTTTAGGGCTTC
>JAQWPY010000165.1 GCA_029245145.1 Pirellulales bacterium
AATCACGAAGCGGCTCCCACTGCCATGCCGGGCAGTCGCTGTCTTTGTGCAATCACGGTTCTTCTCTTAACCTGCATTTTCGGTTGTGACGATCCCGCACAGCACACTCTCCTACCGCCTGCCGAAAACAAGTCCGATTCGAATCTGCTTCCGGTATCCCTGCGGACGAGAAATACGGTGCGCGCCGAAGAGGAGAGCAACAAACAAGAGAACCCTTGGCCCCACAGCCCCCAATATCATCGCGACGATGGCTACGTAGGCTCTGCGGCCTGCAAGGAATGCCATGCAGACGAATTTTCGAGTTGGCATAGTTCTTATCACAGCTCGATGACTCAGGTCGCCGACCGTTCGACCGTCATTCCAGAAATCAAGGATGTCGATCTCGAGTATCAAGGTCGAAAAGGACAACTCGAGTGGCAGGGTGACGAACTTTGGACAACCGTCACCGATCCCGAGGGGCATCAGAGCACCGACCGCGTTGTACTTACCACCGGGTCGCACCACGCACAAGCTTTTTGGTACGAAACGGGAGATTCGAACGTCGTACAGATGTTTCCGTTTGCCTATCGAATTGCCGAACAGCGATGGATTCCCGTACAAACCGCGTTTCTGCTGCCACCGCGCGTGGAGCAAAGTTTCTCCTTCGCCCCTGGAGTATGGAATCATTCCTGTAGCCAGTGTCACGCCACTTCAACCAAACCGGGAGTTTCGGGTCCCAACCAGATGGAGACAACGGTTGCCGATTTTGGCATCGCTTGCGAATCGTGCCATGGCCCCGGACGGGAGCATATCGATCGAATGCAAAGTGCGTCGAAGGCTGATGATCTGGCCATTGTGCATCCCGATACACTCACCCCTAAAAGGTCGAGCGAAGTATGCGGACAGTGTCATGCCGCAATTTCACTCGGCTCTGAGGAGCAGACTGACCAGTGGCTGCAACACGGATGGAAATACCGTCCCGGTGATGTGTTGCACGAGACAAAAAACGTGAACCAACCGGTTGCCGGCGACAAAAACACATTCATCGATACGGGAACTTTCTGGGACGATGGGGTGGTTCGCGTTTCGGGACGCGAGTTTAACGGGTTACTGAAGAGTCCTTGCTATGATCACCATGGGCAGCACGGACAAATCATGACGTGTACCAGTTGCCACGAGATGCACCCGCAAGGCAATGACCCAGACGATCTCGCCCTTTGGTCGCACCATCAACTGAAACCCGGCATGCGTGGTAATGCAGCCTGCACGCAATGTCACGAAAATTATCTGAGCGACGAAGAGCTTGTAAAACACACTCATCACCCGGTTGGTTCCTCGGGCAGCGAGTGCATGAACTGCCATATGCCCTATACGACGTACGGACTCTTGAAGGCTTCGCGAAGCCATGCCATTGAGAGTCCGAGCGTCGCAACAACACTCGAAGTCGGAAGACCCAATGGGTGCAATATGTGCCACCTCGATAAGTCGCTCGGCTGGACGGCAGATTATTTAAAGAATTGGTATGACGTCTCTTCTCCCGAATTACCCAAAGACGAGCAAGAACTCTGCTTCACCGTTCTTTCTGCACTCAAAGGGAATGCGATCCAAAGAGCCCTGGCAGCGTGGGCCTTGGGTTGGCCCGAGGCACAAAAGGCTTCGACTACCGATTGGGCGACTCCTTTTCTCGGCTTTCTCTTGCAAGACAACTACCACGCCGTACGATTTATTGCCGACCGCTCACTACGAAGCCTGCACGCACCTCGAGAAATCCAATACGATTCGCTGGCAACCAAGGCTGACCGGGATCGGGCGGCGAGGGCGATCGTTCAACAGTGGTTGCGCGACAAACAAAATCGTCCTACGACGGGCGAATCTTATTTAATCGATTCTTCGGGACAGCCGAAAATCGGTGCCATCAATCAACTGCTAAAACAGCGCGACACGCAAGAAATTGTCATCGGCGAATGAAAGGCATCGCCATAAATCACGTAGCCCAACCGGCGCCTGTGCCCGACAGATCAATTCATTGATTTTCGCCCTGCAACTCCAACTCCACCTTCTTCAACCGTTGGGAAGCAACCTCATAATCGGGCCGCAACTTAAGGGCGCGGCGATAATGGATGGCGGCCTCTTCAAGTTTTCCCATTCGCTGAAGCGCCAAGCCCAGATTGTTGTGAGCGATCGCAAATTGCGGACGGAGGCGAAGGGCATGTCTGTAATGCTCAACGGCCGACTCCAATTTCCCTTCATTGAACAGAATGATCGCCAGGTTGTTGTGTGACTCTACATGGTCCGGGTCCATCTTCAGCACAGCACGAAAAGCTTCCTTTGCTTCGGGTGTTTTTCCCAGAAGGCTTCGCATGCAGGCTAGATTATAGTGAGCCCCCACATGCTGCGGATTCAGAGAAGTCGCCTCGCGGAACACATGGGCTGCCTGGTCAATTTTGCCTTGATTTGCCAAGGCTAACCCCAAACTGATTTTCTGCTCCGACTTTCGAGGATATTTACTCAATTGATGGCGCGCTTTGACCTCGTTCAAAACATGAAGGTCATCCTGGCTTTGCGGAAGGACTTGGATCCAAAGATGCGCCATTTCGTCCTCCGTGCGATTTCCTGCAGTAACGCGGCGCGGGGGTTGGTGCGGATTCCTTGGATTGGAGGCGGAGTTATCGAACGTGTACTGCATCACCAGTTCGGTACCTCGGGGAAGGGAGAGGGGCTGTCGATAACGGTAGACCGCCTGCCAATTCCAATCCCAATCGTCAATCCAGATAAGCCATTCTTTGCGACCGTCTGGTAACAGGGCATACCCCTGCAAATCTTGGCCAAGCAGATGCGCGTGCGGATAAATTGCCAACACGTCGACATCGACAGGCAAGGTAAAACGATCTGTGACGACATGTTGCTTCTCTCCCGCAGGAATATCGAGTTGGCGATCGGCCTCCAATTGAATTAAGGCAAGCGAAGGATCGCTGGGCACTTTCTCTGAAAAATAGATGCCCACCTTCGCACGAACCTCCTCGATTTTTCCGGATGGAAGCATGTGCATATTCACAACCAGATCGCTGCCCGGATCGACTCGCCATGCTTTCTCCGGATAGCCTGCAAAGGGTACCGACCCGACCTTCCATGACAAAAAGTGTCCGGAAGGCCGCGAAGCGACGCCCAAATTTTCCATCCCCGCGTACCCGGGACCCGGTTCTTGTCGATCCAGTTTTCGTGCGGCCCCCGTGCTATCGGTAAGCATATTGGCGTGATGTACGATCTGCCGATTACTCGGTCGCAGTTCCACCGCCCGAACAAAACGCGAGGTCGTGTTGGGAATCGGCAGAACAAAATTATGAAACACATCCGAACCATCGGCTCGAAGCCGGTACGTTTCAGGCATATCGATCACGAGATCGGGCTCGCCCAATTGCCACCCTGCCACAAAAGAGGGTGCCTCGGGCAAATCGTCTGGATCTCCTTCGATCGCTCCCTGGGCAACCCAGTCTGCCAATAAATCGATTTCATCTTGGGATAGCCGCCGATCTCCGCTGAAATGGCCATATCCCGACTTGGGAAGCCAGGGCGGCATGTAGCGACTCTCAGTGACCTCGACAATCTGCTCTGCTCGATCCACAACATCGCCATACGAAAGTAGTGAAAAAGGCGCCGATTCCTCCGGACGATGGCAGGACGCGCAGTGCGAAAAGATGATCGGGGCAATCTCTCGATTGAAAGTGACCCTTCTGCTGTTGGGCTCCGCGCGGGAATACCAGAAGACGGCAGAAATGATCAAAGCGATTGCCAGAAAAAGAAACGAAAACAGGACCGTTCGATCTTTCAATGTTTACCTTTGCACTCGCGATTTTACGTACAATATCGGATCACAAAACCAACGCACCGGATGCCCCCTCCCGAAGCTTACCAGAGTACAAAACCGGGGCGTTCCTCAAGGCGTATTATAATCCGGAGATGGAGTTGCTTGCGATATCCAAAGACCGTCGCTGTGTGCTAGAATTCACCCAACATCTGGGCAATCTGCCTCCGAGGGTTCGTTGTGCTTACCACGCCTGTTTTTTTTGATCGCCCGCTCATTCACACCTGGAGCCTTCTCGCTGTGATCGTTGCTGCGGGTTGTGTCGACTCCAACCCCCCCCCCTCGCCAGGCGCAGCCGCTGCAAGGGAACCTGGGCAAAAAGCCGACGAGCGATTTACGCATCAGCACTGCCATCCCTCGGCACTTGGTCCGTCTCACGTTGCCGATGAACAGGCAGATCAGTTTCGAACCGATGGCACCCGTAAAATGGCGGAGCGTCTTAAAATCATCGATCTCGCAACGAACCCGGAGACCAACGAATTTGTCAGTGATCGCCGGGTTGCGATGCTCGAGCAAGCGGAGACGGCCTACCCGACGGTCGGGGGCCAGTTTCAATTAGGCCTTGAATATCTTCGCAATGGCCAGCCGGGAAAAGCAATCAAACAGTTCGAACGTACGGAGGCAGAGTACAAACAAAATTCCGACCAGTTCAGCGACGATGCTTTGGAGATTTTTTACGAACTCTTTGGCCTCGCATATCTGCGCCTTGGCGAGATTGAAAACTGCGTTCACCAGCATTCGGCAGACTCATGCCTTGTCCCTATTTCCGGAGATGGAATTCACCGTATCCAAAGAGGATCGAAGAAGGCAGCTGAAATTTTCAGAGAAGCACTCGGGCATTACCCGGAGAGCCTTAAATTTCGCTGGCTCCTCAATGTGGCCCACATGACGATCGGCGAATGGCCGGATGAAGTGGAACCACAATGGCAAATTCCCCCCGAAGCCTTCGTTTCGGAAAGTGATTTTCCTCGGTTTTACGATCGCGCCATCGAGCTGGGCGTTGATGCGGTGGGCATGCTCGGCGGTTCGATCACGGAGGATTTTGATCGCGACGGTGATATCGATCTCGTGGCGAGTTCGTGGGGACTGAAGGATCAACTGCGGTATTTTGAAAATAAGGGTGATGGGAAATTCGAAGACAGAACGATCGAGGCCGGCTTGATTGGGCTGACCAGCGGTATCAATCTGATTCACGCCGATTATGACAATGATGGTCTGGTCGACATTTTCGTGCTGCGGGGAGGTTGGGTCGAAAAAGAGGGGCATTATCCCAATTCTCTGCTCCGCAACTTAGGCGAGGGCCGTTTTGCAGATGTCACCCAGCAAGCCGGCTTGCTCTCGATGCACCCCACACAGACAGCCGTCTGGTCCGATTTTGACCGCGATGGCCTGCTCGATCTCTTTATTGGCAATGAAACGTGGCCTAACGATGGCCGGCACGCGTGCGAACTTTATCGCAATCGGGGTGATGGCACGTTTGAGGAATGTGCGATTTCCTGTGGCATCGATGTCACGGGCATTGTGAAGGGCGTTACTGCGGGCGACTACGATAACGACGGGTGGAGCGATATCTACATCTCGCGATTCAACGCCGACAATATTCTTTTTAAAAATTGGGGGCCGCAGAAATCAGACACGCAATGGCTCAGATTCCAAGATGTTTCCAAAGAGGCCAACGTACAGGCCCCCCTGCGCAGTTTTCCTACGTGGTTTTGGGATTTTGATAACGACGGGTGGCTCGATATTTTTGTGGCCGGATTCTGGGTCAACGACGTGGGTGAAGTTGCTGCTGAATATCTCAAGATGAAAACTCCGGCAGAGCGACCGAGACTTTACCGCAATTTGGGCGATGGAACATTTGAAGATGTCACCGACGCAAAAGGACTCGATATCGTTTCGATGCCGATGGGAGCAAATTACGGAGATATGGATAACGATGGCTGGCCCGACATCTACCTCGGAACAGGAAATCCGTCGGTCAAAATGACGATTCCCAACCGCGTCTTTCGCAGCGATCAAGGTCGTCGCTTTTTGGATATCACAACCAACGGGGGATTCGGACATCTCCAAAAAGGACACGGGGTTTCGTTAGCCGATATCGACAATGATGGAGACCAGGATATTTTCACCGTGCTGGGTGGTGCCTTTACCGGCGACGTTGCTTTCAACGCACTGTATGAAAATCCTGGGAACAGCAACCACTGGCTGACGCTTCGCCTGATTGGAACCGAATCGAACCGGGACGGCATCGGGGCCCGTATTAGAATTGAGTTAGAAACGCCCGGGGGAGATCGAGTGATCCACGCGTTGGTCGGTGCGGGTGGCAGTTTTGGGGCGTCGAGCCTGCAGCAGGAACTGGGATTGGGAGATGCCCTCCGGATCAAACGTCTGGAAATCGCTTGGCCGAGTTCCGAAGAGGTTCAACGATTCGAGGACATCCCGATGGACGGTTGTATTGAAATTAAGGAGGGCGAGGCCACCTTTTCGCGAATTCCTCTCCATCGCTTTCCTCTCGGTGGAAGTCCGTCCCCAAATTAAACGTATAATGAAATTTCGTTCCCTGTCCGCGAATCCCATCGACGAAATTTAGACCTTCAGCCATCGAAGTTGATCGTGAAACAGCCCACCAAAAATGTGCTCGCCGGAAAAGGGACATTCGCAGCAATCGCTCTGGGAACCTTTTTGATCACCGCTGCGTTTTTCCTGGTGGGCAAGAAGCAAGACGACCGCCCGCGTCCTTCCCCCGATCCGTCCGAGATCGTCGCGGTTTCGGCAAGCGGGACTCAAGCGAGGACCGGTAATTCCTCCAACAACGCAACGCTGCTGGCAAAAGATATTCAGGGCGAGTGGCTAGAGATTGATGACCCCACTGCAGATGGATGGGAAACGGAAGCGTTCACGCTCGAAGCGGAAAAGCAACTCAAATACTTTGGTCGCTTCTTGTCTGCTTTGGGAAACTCCGGTCGAGAGCAGCTCAAAAAAATAGTGGCCAAAGATTTTACTGGTACGCGGCTTTTACCACAAAACCTCCAGTTGGTCTTTGAAGATCCGAGCATCACGGTGCACCGCAACTCGAAAGAGTCGTTGAAGAAAACGGTCCGCGACTCCGAAGGCTTTCTGCAAGCAGCCCAAGAACTTGCCAACGCGTTCGATGGCGCCGAAGATACCAAAGTCAAAATCAAAACCGTTTTGGTGCGCCCCGCGGGCAACACCATCGAGACCCGTCACCTGCTGGAACTCTCGGGAACAATCGGCGAATCGACACTCGAGCATCATGCGACCTGGAATGCGGTCTGGGATCCCCAAGGGGATGATCCTCCACTGCTCAAAGCCCTCGATGTCGCGGCATTCGAGCAAAGTAAAGTCAGTGCGCCGAACGGTACGCTTCTGGTCGACTGCACGCGTTCGGCAATCGAACATAACCCCAGTTATCAAAAACAGTTCCTCCACGGCTACGAGGAGTGGCTTTCCACCATGCCGCATACGCGTTACTTCGTGAGTCTCGGCAATCCCGGGCTTGCCGTGGGAGATGTCAACGGGGACGGACTCGATGATCTCTATATCTGCCAGGAACAGGGACTCCCCAATCGACTCTTTATCCAGCAACAAGACGGGACGCTTGATGATCGCGGTGCGGAAGCAGAAGTTGATTGGGTACAAGATTCTCGTAGTGCATTACTAGTGGATCTGGACAACGATGGCGACCAGGATCTCGCGATCGCCTTTCTAGGTGGTGTCTTGTTCGCCTCGAACGATGGCAGCGGCAAGTATTCCATCGAAACGATGGTTCCCACGAGCGACGATTTAATGTCGATCTCAGCCGCCGACTTCGACAATGATGGCGACGTCGACATCTACACCACTGCCTATTTCCCGGATCATTTTATCGAACACTCGCATGCAGGTGGATTACCGACAGGAGTCACTAATTTTGTCTACCACGATTCCAATTTGGGTGGGAGAAATGTCCTTTTGCGCAATGACACAGACGGCGGTAAGTGGACTTTCAATGACATTACCGAACAAGTCGGTTTAGATTCCAATAATGTGAGGTTCAGTTTCATCGGTGCCTGGGAAGATTACGACAACGACGGAGACCAGGATCTCTATGTGGCCAACGACTATGGCCGAGATAATCTCTATCGAAATGATTCGGGCCGATTCACCGACATCGCAGAGGAGGCGGGGGCTGAAGATGCGGCCAGTGGCATGTCGGTCAGTTGGGGAGATTACGACCGTGACGGGTGGATGGACATCTACATCAGCAACATGTGGTCTTCGGCCGGTAAGAGGATCGGTAACCAGCCCCAATTTAAAAAGAATGCCTCGCCGGAAATCAAAGAGCGACTCAAACGCTTCGCCAGGGGCAACACGCTTCTTCGCAACAATCAGCATGGCCGCTTCGACGATCGAAGCAGCAGTGCCGGTGTCGAAATGGGACGCTGGTCCTGGGGGTCATTATTTGCCGACATCAACAATGACGGATGGCAAGATTTATTGATCGGCAATGGCTATATCACGGGGGACGACACCACAGGTGATTTGTGAAGTTTTTTCTGGCGACAGGTCGTGTCGCTCAGCCTGGACCACGAGGACGCCACACCAGAGGTGCGACAAAAAGAACGATTTGCCGCCTTTGCTAAAATGTTCGGGGAGGGACGGTCGTTTAGTGGTCACGAGCGTAATTGCTGTTACTTGAATCCCGGCAATTCACCGGCAGCGAACGGTCGCTTTGCAAACATTTCAGCCGCCAGTGGCCTCGATTATCCCGACGACGCCCGTGCGATCGCCCTGCTCGATTGGGATCAGGACGGGGATCTCGACGTGTGGGCATCGAATCGTAACGCGCCCCGATTGCGCCTGCTCCGGAACGAGATTCCACGAAGTGGAAACTTTGTCAGTCTTCGACTCGTGGGCAACGGAAGCACCACCAACCGCGACGCGATCGGTGCGCGAGTCGAGATAATTTCCGGCACCGCAGGCTCGGGCGAATCCTCTCCGAATATCGCAACGCTACGTGCCGGCGAAGGATTCCTGTCACAAAATAGCAAGTGGCTTCATTTTGGACTTGGCGACCATCAGCAGATAGATCGGGTAATCGTATCGTGGCCGGGTGGCGAAAAGGAAACGTTCACCGGCGTTGTGGCAAACAGGAGAAACCGACTCACACAAGGCGCAGGTGCCGCGACGACTATCGAGCCGATGAATCGCGAACTCCGGTTGACGGCAGATTCTCAGAATGTCCTCGAACCATCGAGTTCCGGCACGCTTCGTTTGGTAACGCCGGTCGCCATGCCTCCGATTCCCTATGCAAACTGGAATGGCACGCTACGGCAGTTAGACTCAAAACTTGATCGACCCACATTGCTCGTGCTTTGGGCCAGTTGGTGTCAGCCGTGTCTTAAAGAACTCCAAGAGTTGGCAAACGCCAAGGACCGCCTGGCGCGTGCGGGCGTTGATGTGATTGCCCTGGCAGTCGACGGCATCGGAACAGACAAAGGTGATCCCAACGATGCCCGCAAGATTCTCAGCAAACTGAAATTTCCGTTTCGCTCCGAGAGGGCAACGGAACATCTGCTCGAGGGATTGCAGAAAATGCATGACCGTCAAGCCGCCGTCAAGCGACCGCTCCCGTTGCCTGCAAGCATCTTGCTCAATCGCGACAGAGAATTGACTTCAATCTATAAAGGCCCTCTTCAAATTGACTCGCTGCTTGCCGACATCGAGCATTTAGAGGACACCCCTGCTGAGCGACTCGCCCATGCATCCGCCTTGCCGGGGCGCGTCATCAACCACGACACGTCGGAGACTATTCTGGCTATCGCCGAATCGGAACAGCGATTCAAAACGGCAGGCATGTTTGAAAAAAACAAGTTCTGGGATCAGGCAATTGTTCAATACGATCAGATTATTGAACTTTGGATGGATGAGGTGGATCACCAATCGAGCGGTATTCGCGGCAAGGGAAACCACACCGCATCTGCTGTGGGACATTTGCAAAAGCGAGACCAGATTCAGTCCCTGGCATATGCGAGCCGAGGCCAGATCAATCAACGCAAAGGAAATACCTCTTCGGCGATTGAAGATTTTGAGGCCGCCGTCCGCATCAAGCCGGACAATGCTCAGCTCTATTTTGCCCTGGGCAACCTGAACGAGCGATTGAATCGGCGCCAAGAAGCAATTGAACATTTCGACAATGCGATCCAATACGATCCGCACTACGCGGAGGCTTATCGTAAGAGGGCCCGGCTTTACCAAATCCAAGGGAAACACGATGCCGCCGCAGATGATTTGAAGCAACTCGCAATCCTCAGACCTGATAATCCGCGCATCTACAGCCAGCGAGGGCAACTACTCCTGCTCGCAGGTGAAACCGACGAAGCGCTCAAATGTTTCTCCAAGGCACTGGAAATCGACCCTCAAAATGTCGATTCGCTCGTAAATCGCGGATCCCTTCTGGCGGCAGAGGGCAAATATGAGCAGGCAGCGAATGATTTTTCAAATGCAATCAAGTTGAATCCCGATAGTTCAGCAGCCTACAATAATTTTGCCTGGATGCTCGCGACATGTAATGATCCGGATTATCGGGATGGTAAAAGGGCAACTATCTACGCAACAAAAGCGTGCAAGTTAATGGACTGGAAAAGCAGAGACACCCTCGATACGCTCGCGGCCGCAGCCGCAGAGTCGGATGATTTTCAAAGTGCAATCAAGTGGCAAAAGCAGGCGATTTCACTGGACTCCGACAATCCGAATGACTCTCTCCGCAGGCGACTCGAGCTTTATCAAACAGGCAACAAATATCGAATGAACAGCAAGTAAAGTGCGCGAGAACAGGTAATATTTTGCGAGAGCCTGCCCGCGACAATGCACTACGATACTTAGATCGAATTTTGCATGAATCACCGTAACCGGATCACCTCACCGCAAGCCCACACCCTTACCAATCGCCACCGTCGGCGACTTGGCAAGTGTTTGTTGTGGACACTTGGAATCTCTGTTCTGTTGCTGCCACCGGGCTGTAGCGATCCGAGAAGTTCCGCACCTCCGCAAGCAGCCACCTTGGTGAGATCGGACGACGATACTGGAAGTCAAAGCTCGATCGGCGACTCTCGGCAGATTGTTGAACAGCTTAAAAAGTTGGATGATCCGTCACAGGACGGATGGAATACCGAGCTATTTAACAATCACGCCGGGAAACAACTTGCAAAGCTGGGTGAGATTCTCAAGCAGCCAAAGCAAATTGGCGCTGCGGATTTCAAAGGGCTGTTGACCTCCGATTTTCATTGCTCCGCGCTCGTACCGGAATCGATGGAAACTTTGTTTGATGACGAAACTCTTCAGGCCGCCCGCTGGAACAAAGAGGCGGACCCTGCAAAACAAGTGGAAAAAAGATTTACCGGTGCCAGCGGATTTGGTGATGCACTCTCGGATTTGATGAAGCCATTCCTCACTGCAAAAAAGCTGCGGACAAAATTTAAAATTTTCAGGGTGGAACCGGAAGGAAAAAACGTGGTGACGCGTCAGTACGCGGAAATCGCCGGTTTTTTCGACGACGGGACTCTCGAACTTCATACCGATTGGCTGGCTGAGTGGGATAACCGGAATCCCGACGCGCCCCTGCTGCTCTCGCTCACACTCATGGGAATGGAACAGGCCCGGACGCACATTCCGTCAGGAGCCCTTTTCGCCGACTGCACCGAGTCGATCTTGAAAGAAAACCCATCCTACCGTGACCAGTTCCTTCGCGGCTACATGTATTGGCTTTCCGCGAGTCAACAAATGCGGTACTTGATCACCGACAATCTGGGCACCCCCGGAATCGCCCTGGGCGACGTGAATGGGGACGGCCTGGATGATCTTTACGTGTGCCAGGAACAAGGACTACCCAATCGGCTCTTCCTGCACAAGCAAGATGGAACAGCGGAAGATGTGTCCGAATCGTGGGGCGTAAACTGGCTGGAAGATTCTCGAAGTGCACTGCTGGTTGATATAGACAATGATGGTGATCAAGACCTTTTGGTTGCTTTTCACGGGGGAATCGTGGTCGCCTCAAACGAAAACGGAGAACGGTTTGAAATTCGTACCATCATCCCCTCGAGCAAACATCTCATGTCGTTGGCTGCTGCCGATTATGACAACGATGGTGATTTAGATATCTATGCAACTGCTTTCCTCACGCAGTGGCGGGGCGAGACCGGTGCCCCGATACCGCAACAGCCTCGCGTCTATCACGATGGAAGCAACGGTGGAAAAAATGCGCTGTTGAGAAACGACATCGGTAAAGACGCTTGGCAATTCACCGACGTTACCGACGAAGTGGGGCTCGATAAAAATAACAGCCGCTTCAGCTTTGCCGTCGCCTGGGAGGACTACGATAACGACGGCGACCAGGACCTCTATGTCGCCAACGATTTCGGAAGAGACAATCTCTACCGCAATAACAAAGGTCATTTTGTTGATGTGAGTAACGAGGCTGGTGCCGAGGACGCGGCGAGCGGCATGGGAATCACATGGGGAGATTACGACCGAGATGGCTGGTTCGATATTCACGTCAGCAACATGTGGTCTTCCGCCGGCGGCCGCATTGCATTTCAGCCGCAATTTATGCCTGATGCGAATCGTAAGGTAAAAAAACGGATGCAGAGCATGGCACGTGGAAACACGCTGCTCAAGAACAAACGCGATGGGGGGTTCAACAAAACGAGTGCCGATTCAGGAATTGAGTTTGGACGCTGGGCGTGGGCCTCCATGTTTGCCGACATCAACAACGACGGGTGGGACGATTTGATTGTGGCCAACGGTTTCTTGACGGGCGACCAAAGCGGTGATTTGTGAAGTTTATTCTGGCGACAGGTCGTGTCGCAATCACCAGAAAGAGCGGAGGATGAAAACAATCCCGACTACCGTCGTGGCTGGGCGAAGATTTTTCAGATGATCCGCTCGGGATCGTCTTGGAGCGGGCACGAGCGAAACTGTGCCTACCTGAATACGGGTGACGGAAACTTTGCTAATGTCTCGGTTGCAAGTGGAGTCGACTTTCCCGACGACGGCCGAGGACTAGCTTTCGGTGATTGGGACCATGATGGCGATTTGGACTTCTGGATTTCCAATCGCACCGCACCACGTCTCCGCTTTATGCGTAACGAACAACCGAATAACAATCACTATATGTCATTTCGTCTGCTCGGTAATGGAAAAACAACCAATCGAGATGCCATCGGGGCCCGCGTCGAAGTTTTCACAAAAGGTACCGCGCAGCGACCGATCGCAAAAACCTTACGTGCCGGCGAAGGATTTCTTTCCCAGAACAGCAAGTGGGTGCATTTCGGCCTCGGCGATGCAACCGAAATCGATCGAGTCGTCGTTCACTGGCCGGGTGGCGAACAAGAAGTATTTGAGAATGTTGTCTTGGACGCACGGCAAGTTCTGGCGCAAGGGTCAGGCAAATCAGCGCCCATCGATGATCGACCGGCCGAACTTGCACTGGTTGCAAAAGACCAAACACCCCTCCCCTACTCCGACCGGGCGGCATTGCGACTAATCACTCCCTTCGAGACACCCCGCCTCCCCTACCTCGACTGGGACGGACAGAAAAAGCAGGTCGACACCCAAAACGGCAAGCCAAAACTTATCAACTTGTGGGCTAGCTGGTGCTTGCCTTGCCTTCAGGAACTACAGGACTTCAGCCGCAATCGCGAGAAGATCGATCAAGCGGGTCTGGAAATTTTGGCGCTTTCGGTCGATGGACTCAACGATAACCGTTCCACCGACAAGGATGCCAAGCAGCAAATTGAGAAGATGGCGTTTCCGTTCTCCACCGGGCGAGCCACCGTACCGCTGCTCAACGCGCTGCAATCGATTCACGATGTGCAGACGCCCGTGCGACGCCCCCTTCCGCTGCCCACGAGTTTTCTGATCGACAACAAAGGCCGCTTGATTTCGATATACAAAGGTCCGGTGAGTGTCGACGAATTACTGGATGACTTGGAGGCGGCAAACGAGACACCAGATGAGCGATATCACCGCGCCGCCATTCTCGCAGGCCGCACGCTTGATGGTGAACCGGCCACGGCGGCATTGGAAGCGATGGACGCACTGAGATACCGCAAATTCGCAGATTTTTTTCAACGCCTGCGTCAAAAAGAATTTGCTCTCCAGCAGCTACAGCATATCGTCGATATTTGGCCAGAATCATCTGGCGTGCGCACAGAACTTGCCTCTGCACTTCTGCAGGCCGGTCAACATGCGACGGCTGTCGCAGAGTTGAAAGAGGCGGTGCAGGCGGACCCCAACTATCTCCCGGCCCGAGCGGCCTTGGCAGAACTTCTTCTCAAGCAAACCCGCCTCGATGAGGCAATCCAACATTTTGACAAAGCGATCGCGTTAGATCCCGATAATCCGAAACTGATTTACAGCCGAGGTGTTGCGTTGCACGCATTGGGCAAGCCGAGAGAGGCAATTGAAGATTTTACGCGGGTAACCCAACTCGATCCGAATGTCCTTATCGTTTTTAATCGACGTGGGACGCTTTTAGAGACCATCGGAAATTACAAGGACGCGGAAGCGGATTTTCGGCACGCGATCAAACAAAATGCGCGCGATGCGCAGGCCTACAACAATCTGGCATGGCTCCAGGCAACCTGCCCCGATCCGACATTTCGAAATGGTGAACGGTCGCTGGCCAACGCAAAAAAAGCGCTCGCACTCTTCGCAAATGAAAATTATTTTGTCTTGGATACCCTGGCAGCTGCGCATGCAGAATTAGGCCAATTCGACGAGGCGATTGAACTGCAGCAGAAGGCAGTAGGAAAAGCGCCACCGCAAGCAACGTCTCCTCTGCAATCGCGACTCCAGCTCTATCGCTCGAAACAGCCATATCGCCAGACAATCGACCCTTAACACAACACGATCTATCTACGCGCGAGCGGCCTCCGCTATAGAATGCAATAGCGGTTGATATCATCTCCGGAGAACTCCTTTGCTTCCTCACCACAAGGTCAATTCGACGATCGCTCTGTTTTGGCTCTCGCTTATAGCAGGAATGATATTGATCGGATTCAGCCTCGAACCGATCACGGTCTGACAAAAATCATGTTTGCCATGGGAGGCAATTACGGTGATCTGGACAATGATGGCTTTCTCGATTTCTATCTGGGAACGGGCTATCCCGATTACGAAGCGCTCATGCCCAATGTGATGTACCACAATCGTGCGGGCAAAAAATTCGAGGACGTTACTTTTGCCGGAGGATTTGGCCATTTGCAAAAAGGCCACGGAATAGCATTTGCCGATATCGATTTAGATGGCGATCAAGAGGTGATCGCTCAAATGGGCGGATTTTATGCGGGTGATAAATTCCATGACGTCATCTTCGATAATCCAGGCTTTGGCAATCATTGGATCAAGGTTCAACTGATAGGAACTCAATCGAACCGCTCAGCTATTGGTGCAAGAATTCACATCGTCATTAAGGAGAATGGAAAACAATGTTCAATTTATAAGTATGTTAACAGTGGTGGAAGTTTTGGGGCCAATCCGCTAAGGCAATCGATTGGCCTGGGAAAAGCCTCAAAAATTGTGAAGCTTGAGGTCTATTGGCCTACTACAGATATCACGCAAACATTCGACTCTGTTCCACTCGATTGTGTAATTGAAATCACCGAAGGTTTACAAAATTTTAAGATTCTTGATTTGACTCCCGACGAATCTTCGGAAGTAGTAACCGGTTCTTAATGGGTATCTCTGGCTAATCGTGGTGGAAAATCCCCTCAATCGGTACGCACACGCCCCCTGGAGATGCCTACTTTGATCGCTACATCGGTGAAAGTGACATCTCCATGATTACGGAACCACTGACTCGGGGTAGGGTTGGAAAAAAAATGTCTTCCATCATGCAATGTTTCGTTGCCGACATACAAATCGACATCG
>JAQWPY010000169.1 GCA_029245145.1 Pirellulales bacterium
CCGGACGAGGCCTTCCGGCGGAATCGCCCCGGCGTGGATGAGCTGCAAAAGCTGAGCGACCGAAACCGGTCCCCATTGCTTTTCTTCGATCTTGTAGTACCAGTCCATCATGTGCCCCGGCCCGTCAATACCTTGCCTGTCGGATGTGGGTCGAAACGACCGCGATTCACACACTTCCCCCCGCAGGCTACAGTCTAACTGATCGACTCGAAGGATTGCAAAAAACAGGGGCTCTGGTGACCCCATCCTGCCGAAAACGGCTCCATCATGCGGCTATTGCCGATTGTAGGGCCCACCCCTGAGCACCTCATAAAGGAACCGTCATGCGTCGTCTACTGCTCGCCATGTTCGCCCTGTTCTTTTTGATCATTCTCTTTTTTACCATCCGCGCATCGCTGAGCGAAAATATCTTGGCGATCGACCCGCTGGTACTCTCGAACCGTTGGTTTCAGGCCACGCTCGTCGATGCCTACCTCGGGTTTCTTACCTTTTATGTATGGGTCTTCTATCGGGAGCGATCTTGGGTGTGTCGCGGCCTCTGGTTGGTGGCGATTCTTCTGCTTGGCAACCTCGCGATGTCCGCGTATGTTGTGTTGCGGCTGATCTGGCTTCCGGCCGATGCCGACTGGGTCGCGCTGCTCGTAAGGCCGGCGCACGCCGCAAAGCGATCCTCCAGCGCATAGCACCACCCGCAACACGACACGATGCTCTCACCTGTACTCAATACCATTGCCGCGTTTGCCTTCACCGCCTTTATGGTCGGCTGGATCGGTGCCGTGGTGGTGGATCGCAGCTGCGGCGCGGCGCGGATCGGACGGCGAACGCTTACGATCATCCTGCTGCTTGCCGGTCTCGCCGGCGGATGGGCAGCGGTACAGAGTTGGCATGCGGGAGAGTTGCGTCATGACCAGACGCTAGAAGCCGACTATGACTAGAAGCCGACTATGAATCGCGGCGCTGACGTTGCGGCAGTGCCACAAGCCCGATCAGTGCAAAGAGGCCCAACAGCAGTCCTCCCGGCTCCGGAAGGCTCAGGCCGTGGACCTCGATCGATCCTGTGAAGTCGAGCTGTGCGAAATGCATCGACATCACCTGACCGAGCGGGGTAATTTCAATCGTATCGAGGTTGGCAACCACACTCGTGATATTGTGCCCCACCAGATCGGGCATGAGTCCGAAGAAGGCCGATTCGTTATACGTATTGCTCAGGGGGCCCACGTAGACAGTGACAAAATCATCGACGCCGTTGGTCAACAGCGAGAACGCCTGATCGAACAGGGGGCCGGAAGAAAAAATCAGGCTGGTGCCCGCGTCGGATTCCGAGAACGTCTCCTCGAACACGGGAACCGGCGACAACGATCCCGATTGATCCTCGAGAAAGATTTTGAAATCGACCGAGTCAATCGGCGACGTGCTGGACTGGGGCACCGATTCGTTAATTGCTTTACTTAAGAGCAGGTCGGCCGAAACTGTTGTGGGCAGCAGCGCCGAGGTGAGAAAAAGGCAGGAGAGCAAAAATCCACACGCGGGCAACCTGTTGTTTTTCAAATACACAAGGCAATCTCGGAGCGGGGTGATAGCGGGTCAAACGTCTACGGGGAGATGGTTCATGTAGGGCCGGAGGCGGACAACTTTTTAACGAAAAACCTGATTTTTCTCCACATTCATCGGGCCCGGGCCCTGGAGTGGGTATTTTTGGCCCCTGCGGTACGGTTACCACACGCGCCGCTCGAGCCGCATTTCGGCTGCAAACAACATGGCCAGTGCAGCAGCAACAAAACATCCGCTGCGAACGAGTGGAAACTCACCTGCCCCGATTTTCATAAACGTCCATACATCGATTGTGGCAAAGAGGCTCCACTGGTCGATCCCTTGGATGAGATACTGTGCGAACGAGAGCAGCACGATACCGACCACAATCACGCCTGCGCGGAGTTGGTGGGTCGAGAGGACCGAGAGAAGTACGGTGGCAGCGACGAGCATGGCCAGAAAACAGGCCATGTAGGTCGAGGCGAGTAGCGTTGCCCGCCAGGGCAATCGCTCATCGACCAGGGGCGAAATCCAGATCGCCGAAATTGACGATAGGTAAACCGGCAGCACCACGGCCAGCAGCAGCACGAGCGACCGCACGCGGAGTACCGTGCGCCGCGAGACCGGTCGCGAAAAGAGAAATTCAGCCGTGCGCTGATCGGCCTCGCGGGCAATGATCCCGCTTCCCATAAACGCAATCGCAGCAACACCAAAGAGACTACAGCCTTTGAACCACTGCTGAATGGCAAAGTAGGGCCAGTAGCCCGACTGCTGCACGGCGGTTAAAAGATCTTGCAGTGCCTGAAAGGGGATTAATTTGGCCAGGGCTGGCGTGTTGTCGCGGAATTTAGGCCAGTAGAGAATTGCCGCTACCATCGCCGCTTCGAGGATCGCAAAGTAACCGATCGTAAGCCAGAGGAGGCCCCGGGCGTATTGTCGCGCTAAGACCATCATCCGGCATCTTCCCCATACAGTGTATCGAACACCTCTTCGAGCGAACCGGCCGCGTCGCGAATCCCAGCAAGCGGCAGTTCCGCAATGTGGGCAAGCACCTTCTCGAGCGGATCGCGATGCTGGAGGGTCCAGCGCTCGGCGTGTCCCTGCCATTGCCACCCGGGCTGCTGTGGCAGTTGTTCCTCGTTTACGGCGGTGCGAAGTTCGAGGTGCAAAAGGCGACCGGTCTCCGCAGCGAGTTCGGCTGCTGCGCCGCTGCGCACAATTTCACCGCGGCGGAGAAAGGCCGCACGATGGCAAAGCCGTTCGACGCTGGTCAGATCGTGGGACGAAAAGAGGACCGTCCGGCCCCGATCGGCTTCGTCGCGCAGCTGCGCCTCAACCAGTCGCCGCGCCTCCGGGTCGAGTGCTTCGGTCGGCTCGTCGAGCACAATCACCGGCCCTCCGCTGGCGACAGCCTGAGCAAATACTATTTTTCGCTTCATGCCGTGACTCAACTGGCTGACCCGTTTGTGCCGTGGCACGCCCAACGCCTCGAGCAACTCGAGCCCCACATCCGCCGCAGGATGCGGATGGAAGGCGATGGCAAATTTTAGCAGCGATTCGCTACTCATCTGATGGTAGAGCGCCGTTTCGCTCGGGGCGTAACCGATCTGCCGGCGGGCCGCGAGCGAATCGCGCGCGGCGTCGGTTCCGCAGACGTAGGCGCGGCCCCGATCCGGACGAATGATGCCGATCAAACTCCGCAGCAGCGTACTTTTGCCCGCCCCATTCGGACCGATCAACCCCACAATCTCTCCCGGTTCGATGCGGAGCGAAACATTGCGGAGCACCGACTGCGCACCGAAGGCATGAGAAATCTGATCGAAGTGGACAGCAGGGTGGGCAGTCATAATGCGGAAGTCGGCCGGCGAAGAAGGATCATCTGTTTATAGTCGCACAGCCACATTCCGCCAGTGGCAGCGTAACCCCGAGAGAATTGGACGACTCATCGCTCTGTGCGTGTCCAAGCAGAAATCGACTGCCGACAGCCGAAACTCACGCTGCGCGACGACGGTTGCCGCGACGCTCGTGATCGAAGGCAAAGTTGATTTCCTCGGTCCTGTGAGGTTCCACCTCGCGCGGCTGCCGACGCGGACGCCTGACAACGCGATACCAGAGAAAAAACAAAAACCCGAGAACACCGGTCGCTGCGAAGAGCGCGGCACCGTAGACGGCCGCCCGATCGAGCAGTCGCTCCGCTTCGCCGGCCGACTGCACGACCCGCTTCTCGGTAATCACATCGGCCCGATCGGCCGAACTTGCTGCCGTGGCCTCTACCCACGCCCGTACCGCCTCCTGCTCCTGATGGACCGCCAGCATCACCGCCTCGCGCTCTGCCCGCAGTTGGGCCAGCGTCAATGCCTGCATTTCTTCCAGGTCACCGGTCGCCAACTGTCTCTGCGAATCGAGCAGTAGCGGCATTGCCGCCAACTGGTGGTCCAAGCTTTCTTGCATTTCCGCTGCTGAAGCAGCCATGTGGTGCATCGCGTCCGCCGCAACCGCCAGGTCGGCAAGCGTCGATTCGACCGCCGGCATCGTATGCATCGAAAGGGCCAGCAGTTCCGCCTGCCAACGTGCCTGCTTGGGAAGATATTCGGCATAGAGTGCTGAAAGTCGCTGCATCTCCTTGACGTCGTCCTGCATCGATGCAACCACGTGCAGCATGTCGTGTTTGGGCGGACGGATACTTTCAATGTTTTCGGTTGCCAGCGGGGGGCGATCGAAGTAAAGATTGCTGAGGGGATGCTGCCTGGCCGTCTCTTCCACGAACGATTCGACAAATGCGTTTTGGGAAGCGAGTTTTTGGTTGATTTCGATCAGCCGCGCATCGAGTTGTTGGCAAGCGACGATGGCATCCTGCTGCCACGGTCCGAATTGCGGGTCATCGGCAGCCTCGAACAGATGCTTCATTTGACGCGTGAGAACCCAAAGATCGAAATACGAGCCCAGCGGATCGGGGCGGGTCGCAGCACCAAAACCGGCAGATATGGCGTTGATTTTCCAGAGCAGCGCGTTCTGACGAATCGTCCTGTCCTGGGAGTTGGCGAGTATGTTATCGGCCGTCGATTCAATTTTGTGAGCGTAACTCGGCACGTACTCCGAGACCATGATCCGTAAATTCCGCGACGAGATTTTTGCATCGGGAATTTCTGCCTCGAGCAATCCTTGTTGCTCGGGAACGGCGCTGCAGGAAACGCAGATCGCCACCAACGGCCCGAGGAGCCCGATACACCGAACGAAGAATTTCATGCGGGCTCAGTAGCGTTTTACGCGGAATCGAGCAAGATCGAAGCAGTGCTATCGCTGCTTACGCGACCGCGGATTGCTCGATGTTTCGATCACAACTCCGTGTATTTATCGCTCCGACCTTTTGCCTTTTCGATCGGATATTTTTTCGCATTCTTTTCGATTTTCGCGTCGATGGCAGCCAGCAGATCGACGTTCAGATTGTCGGCAAGTTCCAGCAAAAACATGCCGATGTCGGCCAGTTCCTCTTCAATCTGTTCCCGCTTCGACTCAACAATCGCCACCTGCTCTTCTTCAGTCTTCCAGAGAAATATTTCCATCAACTCCGCCGCTTCGATGGCGATACCTGCCGCCATCTCTTTGGGATGATGGAACTGCATCCAATCCCGCTCATCGCGGAACTTGCGAATGCGGTCGATCACCTGCTGCATATCACGCATCGCTTCGCACCTCCCAAACCCTTTTGCTGCTACTTCGAGATGACTTTCACGATTCGGTCATCGCTGGCGATTTTTGCCATCACCGCCTGGCCCTTTTGAGGATCAACCTGCAGCTTATCGTAGAGAAATGCCACGGTGTACTCGAGCGTCGGAATCCACCGATAGGGCCTTCCCGAGAGATTGAATTGCAGACCGTTGACCTTCGTTAAGTGATACATCAGCTGCTCCAACTGTTTGCCATCGGTCCCGGCGATGGCAAAGTGATTGGCGTCGCGTACCTCGACCAGCGTGGCGGTCCGCGCGTGTTTATAAATGGCAGCCGATCCACCGTGCCAGTAAACGTCTGCTCCGGGGCCGAAGATGAAGGGCATTCCCGCTTCGGCCATCTGATCAGCAATCTTGTTGGCGAATCCGGGCAGCGGTAAAGGCAGGTCGACCGAGACGTTCTCAGCGGCCGTGGAAGGTCCCGAGCAGGGACAAAGCTTATCGGAGTTGGAACAAAAAATAAGCAGCGGCGCGTTCAACTTCGAAACCTGCGAACTGGGAACCGGACGGGCGCCATTCCACGGTGCAATTCCGACAACCGCCTTGACGAACCCTGACTGTTCCGCATTCACGCTGACCCCGACATCAATCGAAACGCCTCCTCCCATGCTGTGTCCGACCAAGGCCAAGGCATCGGGATTCACATCACTGCGCGATGCGAGGTAGTGGAGATTTTTTTTGATATTGCCAGCCATTACCGACGAGTCCACACAGTAACGGAATTTACCGGCGGACTGCATCGACTCGATAGGATTGCCGATATTCACCACGCCACAATCTTCCTGCTCTTGGTTTGCGATCACGACAAAGCCCCACGAACAGAGTCGTTCGAGCGATTGCGAGTAACTGCGTGCCGGGCCGCAGAGCCCGTGGCCGAAAACGATACCCGGCCATTGCTTTTTTGCATTTTTTCCGTTTGCCGTCTTGCCATTCCCATCGTGCGGTACAAGCAGCAAACCCTGTCCCTCGACTTCCGACATGCTCACCCCGTAGGGTCCTCGTTCACCGAACGCCGTCAGGGGAAAATCGGCACGTGCGGCTTGGCTCACAGCCACAAGTAAACTGAAGCAGCAAATCCCCAGCAGGTGTTGGGCAGTCGGTTGAAAAGACATGACGTACTCCTCAAAAATTTGAGCCCCGAGACGATCGAAACACGATTGCGGGCCATTAGACACAAGATCCCCGCACGAACAAGGGATAATCGCAGGGCGGCGCGCGAAGGAAACTGCACGCACGGCACGGCCTCACTTTTGCCGAACTTCGATCGCCGTCGTCGCACTCAGCTTTTAGCGACCCCAATAGTGGTAATAGACATTACGCTGCTGAATGTAACCGCCCCCACGGCGATGGTAATACGTGTTACCGACCCGCCGGGTTGAATTGCCATCGTTGTGGTAATAGAGATTGGGAGACACCTGCTCTGTGACTTCCCCATTGCTGTGGTAGTACCGGTTACCGCTGGCCACTGTCACCGCACCGTTGCTGTGGTAGTACACGTTCCCTACACGGATCGAGACCGCATCGGGCGCTCGGTAGCCTCCGTAACCATAGCCATACTGCGCTTCTGCCGTTTGTGCCACAAACAAGCAAAGACCACATGCCGCAAAGATTGCAAACCGTTTCATACTGAGTGCCTCCTCCTCAAGTGAACGACGGTAACCAGTGGGCAAATCTTACCGAGTATTGCAAAAATTGGCAAATAAAAAATCGGCGGACCGCGTCATTTCAGGCATCAAAACTGGCGGCGCATGGGGGGCGTATGGGGGGCGCCCTCAGTTCACATTTCGCAGAGTCCATTCACTACGACCACTACGACCACCGCGCCCGCAAAACATGTGTTCATGCTTCAATGCGGCACAACTTCCAGACTTTCACGTCGAGTTGTTCGGAGTAGTGGAGTAGAGGCGCGGTGTCGGCAACTTGCACGCCGAGCGATGCGGCAATTTCATTCACGCGAAAATCAGCCGTCGCCGATTGAAGTGGCCATTTTTGATGGTGGATGTCTCCGCGATAAATCGCTCCGGACCTCGCTTTGGCGAAAAAGCAGTACCGCTCGGTCAGCCACTCCGCCAGATCACCGGTACGCGTCTCAATTCGCCCTTCACCCCGATACGTGCAATCGAATGCGGCCTCAGGCACTTGGGCATGAATTCGTTGACTCTTATACCGGATCGAGTCGTCCTCAGAGCCAATCGACATCCGGCTACGAAAGTAGGGCAGGTGAAAAAACGTGCGGGCCGCCCACACGGCAAGCGACTGATTGGCATCGAGCGAAAAGAAATAAACCCCTGCCCGTCCTCGATAGCGGATGTAAGTCCGCAAATTGAGTTCCAAGAAGTTGGACACACCCGGCACCGGGGGAAGTCCGCGGAAGCGGACGCCCGACATCACAAACGGCACCACCCCCACCCAGGCGTCGCCATCGAACGTGTCGAGCTCGAATTCGGGGGGAATTTTTTCGCGAAGGTTCTCACAATCTGCAGGCCAATGTGCAAAGAGCAGTTGGCCCCATTGCTGCCGACCGATCCAGCCCCGATGATTCTTTGGTGTATCGGCCATACCGTGCAATACAAATAAAATAGAGTATCTCGAACCCGAATCGTTATAGTAGTTTGCCGGCCATTGCCCACAAACAGGATTCGACCCTTGGATGGCTCTTTCGTGATGATCCGATCGCTGATAATCGTACTCACCCTCTCGGCCCTCTCTGCTGCAAGCGAGTCGTGGCCGCGTCACACGATCGACGATAGCTCACGCGGCGCAGATGGCGTTCGACTGGCCGACGTCAACGGCGATGGGCTGCTTGACTTCGTAACGCCCTGGGAGGAGGGGGGAGTCGTAAGGGTGTATCTGCATCCCGGCAAGGATCGCGCAAGGCAACCGTGGCCGCGCGTGACCGTGGGAAACGTGTCATCGCCCGAGGATGCCGTTTTCGTCGACCTCGACGCCGACGGCGCGATCGACGTGGTGAGCAGTTGCGAAGGGGCGACAAAGACCATGTTTGTTCACTGGGCGCCCCGTTCTCCGGACGATTACCTCAGGGAAGAAAAATGGAAAACAGAGCCGATTCCCGCAACCGCTGGCAAACAATCCTGGATGTTCGCGCTTCCCAAGCAGATGAATGGCGACCGGCAAATCGATCTGGTCGTCTCTTCAAAAGGGGCAGATGGAAGTGTCGGTTGGCTGGAGGTACCAGCGGATGCGCGCGATTTAAATTCCTGGAAATATCACCGCCTGATCGATGCCGGCTGGATCATGTCGCTGCTCGAAGCAGATATGAATGGGGATTCTTTGGGCGACATTCTCTTGAGCGACCGCCGCGGCGAAGCCCGCGGGATCAAGTGGCTCGAGCACTCGGGCGACGCGACAGCGGCAAGCGGACCCGAGTGGCCAGCACACCCGATCGGTGGCGCGGACCATGAAGTCATGTTCATCGACCATGCGGACCTCGGCGACGATCGTGAGAGCGAGGTAATCGCGGCGACCCATCAGGGCGAGATTCTCATCCTGAAACATCACAAAGATCGCGAGTGGACGGCCACAGCGATCGCAGCGCCATTTGGTTCACGCCGTGGCAAATCGGTCCGCGCGGGCGACATTAATTTGGACGGGGTGGTCGATTTGGTGCATAGCACCGAGCCGAATCCCGCGCCGCGTCGTCCGGGCATCAGTTGGCTCGAGGGGCCCCTGATGCAAGGGAAAGAGCCGGCAGTTCATCCGATCAGCGATCTCGCGGGGAGCAAGTTCGATTTATTACAGCTCATCGACATCGATCGAGATGGTGACTTGGATGTGATCACGTGCGAGGAACGGGAGAACCTGGGGCTGATTTGGTATGAAAACCCGGTGCGGTAATTTCTTTTTGCGGTCAGTCAAACATTTTTTGCTCAGGCCCGACAAAAACGGGGGGCACCCTCCATTCCTCGAAGGGACTAATTTTTAGAGAATGCAGAGATACGCAAGCCAATCATTCTGGGAGCCATCAAATGCGATATTTTGCGCCTTTTCTTTTGGCGATTGCCTTCGATACCGGCATTGATCACGCAAGAGCGACACCGATTCCCGACCACATATGCGACAGCAAACTTCTCAGTAGAAAACAAGTTACGGTTCACAACTGCGACAGTGCGGGCGAAGCCCTGGCAGAGGCCGAGAGCAGCAATCCGGGCTGGACCGCCTACAACGCCCGAAACGTGGGTGGTAGAACCTGGGTCGTGTCAATGAAACAAAATTAATTTCGCCCGCCCACTCTCTCTACATCACTTTCGACGTAAAGAAGTGGAATGTACCGCTCCCCATGAAAATCAAACTGACGAGGTGAACCATGCCCCGGCGAATTTGTATTCTTTTGCTTCTTGTCGCTTCGATCAATTCACCGGCATTCTGCCAGCAAGCGGGCGATCCATCTATCGGAGCAGCGACACCTGCTGCCACTTCACCTAGGCCGCACGAGCGGCGGCTCGATGACAGTGCCATGGCCGAAGCAAAGCTCAAAAAAATAATTCCGCGCGCTGAATTTGATGACGACCCCTTTGATATTGTAGTGGCAACGATCGAGGACGTAATTAAGTTTCCGATTGTCTTAGACTCCGATGCGCTGAATGAATCGATTGACATGGATAATGCCCTCGTTACCGGTCGATTCACAAACATGTCGGTCGAAAACATGCTTAACTTGATACTCAGGCAACTTGGACCTGAACTCACCCATACAGCAAGGCATGGCGTGATTTTGATCACCACCACCGAGGCTGCGATAGAACAGCCATGCACTCGACTTTACGACGTGCGAGACCTGGTCACTTTCATCGATGATGAGGGCAAGCCTTACAGTGACCCTGAAGATCTAATCACGGCAATTATTAGTAATTTTGACCTCGACAGCTGGGATGAATTCGGAGGCGAGGGGCAGATTACGCCGGTCGAAGGTACGGGGGTGGATGTGCTCGTGGTTTCACATACCCCACAAATGCACGCTCAAATCTCAAAATTCCTCACCGCGCTGCGGGGACTCCGGCACAGTGAGGAATACGAAAAAGGCCCTCGTCGCCGCGTCCGACGACCCAAGGGCCCTGCCGTTCCATCACCTTTTGGAGCTCCCGCTCCAACTCAATAAACTCGCTTCGCCCTCCTCCATCAGCGATTTATTTTCTTAGCGAAAATGGCCTCCACGGTCAGCAGCGGAGGGTGAGGGGTGAATTCAGCTCCTGCATTGCCCATCCGGCAACTGCACCTCCAAAACAAGTGCGCCTTCCGGCAGCGTACCGATCACTTCAACCGAGTGGCGTACCACCGAGGCGTTCCCCGACCGGAACCCTTCCACCTCGGCCTCTTCCGTCCAATCGAATACGAAGGGGGGCGCCGCTTGTGGCTCCCGTGGTCGCTCTGGCGAGGGCTCCGTCACATCGCCTTTAGTCACTGAATCTTTTTGAACGGACGCACCGTTTTCCTCTGCCTTCTGCGCCGGCCCATCGACGGTAGTTGCGCTAGCTTGTGGCTCCCGTGGTCGCTCTGGCGATGGCTCCGTCGAAGTATTGCAAGCCGTAACCGCGAGCAAAGATAGAATAAATATTTTTTGGTACGTCTTCATCGATTGACCTTCTGTGTTTACTTGCTTGCATTAAATAACGCTAACAATACGTCGCGCAGACACATAATTCGACAGCAAAACCTGGGCCACAGTCGGGCTCAGCACGCGTTATATTTTACGCTTTCGCGCTGCAGACTGCAGCAATCTCTTTCACGGTCAGCAGCGTCTTGTATTGCGCACGTTGATCGTTTGACGCATGCGATTCCTGTATTGCGAAAATTGATCATAAGCCTGTCGCCGTCGTTGAAGCGCAGCATCAGCCGCAGCCTGAGTCTTGTGACGCTCAAGAATTTGCCAGTGTGTGTACTGTTGCTGTAGGTTTGTGCCGTCATTACCGCGGACTAAAATATCTGCCAGATCTTCTTGTCCTTGAATCACTTTAAATTGAATCTCTGCGACACCTTGATTGGGGACCACTTGAGCAAGATAGTAAACAAAATAATCATTTTTCCCCTTGCCACTCCCGCTGCTGAGTCGCATGCGACCGATCTTTTGTGCAAGCACCTTCTCAGGCCCGTTACTCGATCTATTCTTCCCTTCGCCTGACGCATACTCGCGAGAGCTGAGGGCACCTGAATCATTCTGATCGTCGATCTTTCCGTCGGAACCACCTGCTGACTCAAGACGCTCTCGGTTTTCTGACCACCATTGTGTC
>JAQWPY010000170.1 GCA_029245145.1 Pirellulales bacterium
GCGGACGACGGTTGTCTGTGATGTCGGCTCGCACTACATCTGGATGGGCCGCCACTTTTATTGTTTTGAGCCGCGCCGACTCCTCTTCAGCAATGGTCAACAGACTTTGGGGGTTGCGCTGCCTTGGGCGATTGCCGCCACCCTGGCCCGCCCTGGAGAGCCGGTGATTTCAATGTCCGGGGATGGTGGATTTCTTTTCTCCGCGCAGGAGTTGGAAACGGCCGTACGCTTAGGGTGCAACTTCACGCACCTGATCTGGCGGGATGGTGCCTACGACATGGTGGCGTTTCAGCAGATGGCAAAGTATGGCCGTACGACGGCCGTCGACTTTGGCACGATTGACGCGATCACGTACGCTGAGGCGTTTGGTGCCAAGGGGCTGCGGCTCGAGGATCCGAATCAACTCGCGGAGTTGATCCGGGAGAGTCAGGAAATTCCGGGCCCCGTTTTGATCGACGTTCCGGTCGATTACTCGCACAACGACGCCCTCATGGCATCGCTCCACGACGACCCGCGAGCCCACTAGGTAGGGTTCGGCGGCCGGCAGGCGCATAAAAAAACCGCCCCAGCAGGTCTGCGACACCCGGTGGTATCGCAGAGGCTGCACATGGGCGGTTAGAAAAAGCAATTCGGACGAACCTTTCCGGCCGACCGTTTGCTTCTCGTTAGACCATATCCTTGAGGTTCTTCAGCGGTCGCACCTTGATCACGTTACGTGCTGGTTTGGCCTTGAAAATAGTCGGCTCACCCGTGAAAGGATTGGTTCCCTCACGCTCTTTAGTTGCCGGCTTGCGTTGCACGACGATCTTGCAGAGCCCGGGAATCGTGAAGAGTCCGGGACCTCTGGAGCCGACCGACTTGCGAATCTGATCGCTGAGGGCATCAAAAACACCAGCAACATCTTTCTTCGTAAGTCCTGTTGCCTCCGCAATGCCATTGAACACTTCCGTCTTCGTCGGGGCCTTTTTTCCAGTGGCTTTTGCCATAGTGCTCGGTTCCTCCTAGCAAGAGAATAAAAAAGTAAGTTCGTCCGTCCGCCCCAATCTGCTTAAAAAACAGGGTAAAACCGAGGCGAGTTGCTGATTGAAAGGCAACCGGGAGTAAAATACAAGCGGGATTTCGCAAAAAAGACTAAAAAAACAGCTAAAAAATAAAAAAACGGGATGGGACTTCGGGTATTGGTTTATGGACAACTGTTGATGGTTTCTACCAAGTCCCGCCGGATCGCGATCCATTTGATCTGTATCGGTCATCGATCCGCTGGCGACCGGACCGCTACTCTTTTTCTTGTCAAGGATCCGCGTCTTCCTTAAAATGCTTGTGAGGCAAGAGTTTACAGCGGGTCGTATTGTCCGACCCGCGGCGGGCCCCTGGCTCGGTCCCGCACCATCTCTTCCGGCGGCCATCGGTGGTGCGCCGGATGGAACAGAGGGTTCAGATGTCATGATCGCGCGACTGCCTGTACTCATCATCGGTTGCCTGTTGCTCAGTGTGCCGGCGTCGATCGGTCGTAGTCAGCCACGTCCTCCGGGCGCGCCGGAGGTTGCAAAAGGCAACGATTACAGCCCACCGGTTTTTCTGCCTCCCGATCGCTCTTCATTACGACTGCTCACGACTGCGAAGGTGCTGATCGACCAGCAGCGGTACAGCCAAGCGGTGCGACTTCTGCAAAAAGTGCTGGGTGAGCAGACCGATACGAAGCAGAGTGAAGACTTCTTTTTTGCAGCCAACGGAAAGCCGGGTGCATTGCTCGATGGGGCGCAGAGTTTACGTCAGGCGGCAAGACAAATGCTGGGCGATTTGCCGGAGGTGGCCCGCGAGTCCTATGAGTTACAGTACGGTGGGCGGGCAAAAAAAGTCCTTGAGCAGGCAATTCAGCGAGGCGATATCGACGCGGTGGCGGACGTGCAGCGCCACTATTTCCATACCGATGCCGGTTATCGCGCCATGCTTCTACTTGCCTATCATCATCTGCAGCAAGGCAATTCGCACCGTGCGGCGCTCTGCTTTGAGGCGGTCCGCAACTCGCCGGCCGCGACGAAATTTGAACCGGAACTTTCACTCCTCTACGCCACGGCACTTTATCGCTCCGGCAGGGGCGATGAGGCCGCATTGCTCCTCGAGGACATCTCGGCATCCGGTTCCGTCGAGGCCTGGAAGATTGCCGACTCCGCAGTCCCCCTGCCCGGTCCCGACGAGTCCTGGACGGCATGGCTCGAGCGTTGGGCCGGCGCAATCCCGACTCGGTCGCTGGCGAGCGATTGGGTAATGTTTCGCGGGAATGCGACGCGGACCGCGTCGAGTAGCCCGAGTCGGCCCTTGATGTTGCGGCCTCTCTGGCGGCAACGGGTGGCGACCGACAGGCAGCGTGAGGAGTTGATTGCGGCGGTGGCCAGCGACCACGCCGATCGGGGCATCGCCGCCATCCCGGCCCTGCAACCGTTGGCGATTGGAGACCTGATCTTGATGCGAACGCCCGAGCGGGTGGTGGCCGTCGATTTTGAAAGTGGGAAAATCGTGTGGCAGGTGGAGACGCGTCCGAGTGAGATTGGTTTTTCGGATATCGACTTCGGTTCACTCAACGGACAGGCGCAAGAGTCCCTGGCGAAGGCGGTCTCCCGGGCGCAGCTTGCCGAGCAGGTATGGATGGATAAAACGCTCGGCTCGATGAGTAGCGACGGGGAGCGGGTCTTCTTGCTCGAGGAGTTTAATCGCAAGGAAGAGCGGAACTTTCTCGATGCGCGGGGTCGACGTCGAATCTCCACCGGACCACACTACAACGTGCTGCGGGCCAGATCGGTCTCCCAGGCAGAAGGGAAATTGCTCTGGAGCGTGGGAGGCCCGCACGATCCGGATCCCAAGATCCGCGAGGCTTATTTCCTGGGGCCTCCGTTGGTGGTCGACGGAAAACTCTATCAGATTGTCGAACTCGACGGCGAAGTGCGATTGCTGGTTCTCGATGCAGCGTCGGGAAAACGTCTCTGGCAGCAGCAACTCGCGGTCATTCGCCAACTCTCCCAGTATGAGAGACCGCGAAGGATTGGTGGAATCAGCCCCTCCTATCACCGGGGTATTCTGGTTTGTCCTACCGGCGCTGGTGGCCTGGTGGCAATCGATCTCACATCGCGCAATCTCCGCTGGGGATATGCGTACGGTGAACCGGATATCCGCAACGATTCAAGGAGAGGGTTGGGGTGGCAGCAGCCCTCGTTGGCCGTATCGCCGCAGGTGGAACAGGTATGGGCCGACGCCTGTGCCGTGTTGGCCGATGATCACGTGCTGGTGACACCCACCGAATCGAATCAGTTGCATTGTCTCTCCCTCGACGACGGGAAACTGTTGTGGAAGAAGGATCGCAAGGATGATGCCTTCCTCGCTTGCGTGTACGATGGGAAGGCGATCCTGGTGGGGCCGGAGGAAATTACCGCACTTGCCATCGAATCGGGCGATGAGGCGGGGCGGTGCCGCCTGCCGGAGGGCGAGAATCCGAGTGGACGGGGCTACGATGCGGAGGGCCGCTATTATCTTCCAGTGCGAACCGCCAGCGGGGGCGCCGTGTTGACGATCGACCTGAAGAAAATGGAGGTGGTTGATCGAACTGAAGTGCGCGGCGGTCAGGTTCCCGGAAACCTGATCTGCCATCGCGATTGCGTTATTTCACAAAGTAGCGATGCACTGCAATGTTTTTTCCAGTATCGGGCGATCGAGCAGCAAATCACGAAGGCATTACGCGAAAACGAGGTCGACCCCGAGGCCCTGCTGCGTCAGGGGGAAATTCTCTTCGATCGTGGCAAGGCAGCTGATGCCGTAACCCTCTTTCGACGAGCGGTCGCAGCGTTTTCGGCGAGGGCGGCCGTATTTCAATCGCAAAGTGAGTCTGAGAGAGCGAGCGAGGCGGAGGCGACCTCGCTCTACGCGAAAGGTTTGCTGCGGGAAGGTTTGCTCGGTGCACTGAAAGACGACTTCGTGAGCAACGCGCCGACGATTCCCGAAATTGAATCGCTCCTGGACTCACCGCAGGATCAGATTGAGTTTTTGCGTGTCCTGGCGACAGGTCAAGAGCGGGCCGGGAAATGGGACCAGGCCCTGGAGGCCTATTTGAAACTGGTCAAAATTGTCGGTCGTGACGACCCGCTGCTCACGCTGGCGATGGGGCGATCGGCGCGATTGAGCCACATTGTCCGGAGCCGACTCGAAAAGCTCCGCCGCCAACTTTCGGCGTCGGGCCGTGCAAGAATGGCAACTTGGGTCGAGCAGGAAGCGGCCGCCATACGCGATTTGGATCAGGCGGATGCGAATCGACAGAGACGAGCCTTTTTCTTTTTCTTCCCCTACGATTCCGCTTCGCTCAAACTCAAGCGGCAATGGATTACGGGCATCCCCGCCAACGTGCAATCGCTGCGGGTGATGCAGGAACTTGTCAAGATACGGCAGAGTGGTAACGAAGAGCATGCCCGTTGGGCAACAGCCGAACAGGCATTCCGGTACGACCGACTTGGGCTGCATGCGCCCGCAGCGCGATGTGCCGAAGTCCTGATGCAGCGCTGGCCCGATAGTGTCTGTTGGAATGGAAAAACCGGGCGGGCCTTCCTGGAAGAACTGTCGCCGGAGAGTCGCCCTGCGGAGCCAACTCAAACGTGGCCTGCAGGCAAGGCGATCGTCAAACGCGGCGACACAGAAGGGCCCAATAAGAAACGGAGCAGTTATGAGATGCCGCTCCCCGTCAGACTGCTTACAGCCGGCGCCTCTGCGGAGGCAGATTCGCAACTCTGGATTGAACAGCGACCGCAAATGCGGATTTCCCGGACCGATGCCACGGGAGATATGTTGTGGAGCGTCCCGCTGACGAGCGGAAAGTCCACTCGCGTTAACTTCTCGACGACCTCTGCGCTGAACTGCGGCAGAATCCGAGGCGATGTGTTGGTGTTGGCCGTGGGGGGCGAGGTGATCGGGATTGATACGCTGCGGGCGAGCAAAAATGAGGGAGCGACCGCCGTGCTCTGGCGAACGAATGTGCTGCCGACCGATCCGCAGTTGCGTTCCCGCTTGCTGCACAGCATCCGCCGAGGGGGCCCGAGGCCCCGTTGGTCCGACGCCTCCCCTAATCAGTATCAGCCTATGCGTCAGGCTTCGCGACTCGGTCCCATGACGGAGGGAGGCATCACCTTTTTAAGGAATCGAGAGCTAGTCTCGGTCGATCCGCTGACGGGAGAGGAGCACTGGACGCAAAAAGGGCTGCACCCGCTTTCGGAAGTTTTTGGTGATCAAGAGCGGGTCTTCGTGCTTGCTCCTGAAGAGAATCAAGTGGAGATTTTTTCCGTTTTCGACGGCGCCAAATTGGGGTCGCGTGAAGTGATGCCGGCGGAGGAACGTTGGACGACGGTGGGCGCACAGATTTTGTGTTGGCGAAAGAAAAAGACAGCCCCCGTTGATGGTAAGCCTTACGAGATGGCGCTCTACGATCCTTGGAGCGATCAAGACGTCTGGGCGTACCCGGTGTCTGCCGAGGCGAAGGCCACGCGGGTCGCGGGCGGCGAGGTGGCTGTGTTTGAGAAGAGTACCGGTCGGCTGGTTTTGCTTGATCTCGAAGACGGCAGGGTCACCGTGGATCAGACGATCGATGCCGACCGGCAGGTGAAAGGGATTTACGTGTTTCCCTCGGAAGATTCGTATTTGCTCGTGACCAATCGGGGAGCTGCCTACAACCTGAAAACGACGAGATTTCAACCGGTTCCCCAGGGCACGGGAAGCATCTTCTTTTCCGGCCAGATTGTGGCAATTGATAAACGAACGGGTGAACTTAAGTGGAAGCGACCGATCGAAGTGGAAAAGTGGGGACTCTCGCTCGCGCAGCCACCCGGCTTACCGATTTTAGTGCTCGCACGTCGGTTAACGAAGCGGCCCGCCGGTGGTCGCACCACGAGTCATGTGGAAATGGCATTGATCGATAAGCGCACTGGCCGCGAGGTGGTCCCGCGGCAGCAGTTGTCGAATCGTGAATATTTTTTTCGCGTGGAGGCCGACCCAAGCCAGCACAGAGTCCAGTTACTGTTTCGAAACCGGCCCTCCAATTTTGCCGTGCAGTTGACCGATAATGCCCTCGATCCCGATCAGGCCGCCGAGCCGGCCGATCTGCGATATCAGCCCGAGCTGTCGAGTGGGCTGGAGGACGCGACCAGTGCAATACTCGGTTCCCTGGGCAACGCAGTGAAGTTGGCCAATGAAGCAGCCCTCCAAGCGGCCGCAGAAAAAAAGCGTGCCGACGCGCAACGCGAGGCAAAGGCGGCCCCGCAACAGGAAGGGTCAGGTACACCATGATCCGACGCAATGTCCTCCCATGGCTTTTCGGTTTGATCCGATCGGCAGTGTTTATTCTCATCCTGATTTTCCCCCTGTATGCCAGTGCTGCCGATGATGTCTCCGATGCGGTCGACCGGGGTTTGCGGTGGCTCGCCGCGTCGCAGTCGCGCGTGGGACACTGGGAAGCGCGCGACGGGCGGTATCCCACGGCAATGACCGCCCTTTCGGGAATGGCGCTGCTCGCCGAGGGTTCGACTACGACGCAGGGACCCTATGCACGCAACATCCGTAAAGCGGTTGACTACCTGGTGGGTCAGAGTAATCCCAATGGCTTGATCGGCGACCCTCAGCGCGACGATCGTTACACCTACGGACACGGGTTCGCAATGCTCTTTCTTTCCCAGTTGCTCGGAGAGGAGGAAGATGCCGCGCGGCGGGAACAGTTGGTCGATGTTCTGAGTCGGGCCGTGATCTTCACCGGTCGAGCGCAGACCCGCGCCGGCGGTTGGGGATACCTCAGTGCCAAAGAGGGGAACGGTTTCGATGAGGGCTCGACCACCGTGACGCAGGTGCAGGGGTTGCGCGGTTGTCGCAATGCGGGAATTGATGTGCCCAAGGAGATTATCGACAAAGCGATTGCCTACATTCACGGATGCACCACGCAGGATGGAGGCGTGCAGTACAGCAGTAAAGGCGGGGGTGGACGGCCGGCGATCACCGCCGCCGCAGTCGCCTGCCTGTTTAACGCCGGGGAGTACGATGGCGATTACGTCCCGCGCCTGTTAGAGTATTGCAGGAAAAACTTGCAGAATATCGATACGAAGAGTTTCGGTCACTGGCACTACGCGCACTACTACTACGCTCAGGTGATGTACCGCGAGGGAGGCACTGCCTGGGAGACATATCGCGATGAGCTTTACAAGAAGGTCGCAAAGCAGATGCGGTCGGCCTCGGGCGATGCGTCAATGGGTTTTTGGGATCAAGGGTTTATCGGACCGGTCTACACGACGGCCATCAACCTCACGATTTTACAACTGGAAAATGGAACGCTTCCGATTTATCAGCGGTAGCTCGTCGGATCGAGGGAACGTGGCGGCACGTTTCCCATCCGAGCGTATCGCCACGAGAATCGCGAGCTTCACGGGACAAAAAAGAGGTAACGTGCTTTATGAGCAGTTCGTCCGATGAAACGATCGTTCAACTTGTATCGGCGCGCGAGAAAATTCAATCGCGACTCGCCGAAAGAATTGTGGGCCAGGATGCGGTGGTCGAGGAGTTATTGATCACTCTCTTCAGTCGCGGCCACTGCCTTCTTGAGGGGGTTCCGGGTCTCGCCAAGACACTCATGATCCGGACGCTTGCCGATGCACTCGATCTCTCCTTCAATCGGATTCAGTTCACTCCCGATTTGATGCCTGCCGACATCACCGGTACGGAGATTATTGAAGAAAACAAGGCATCGGGCGCGAGGGAGGTTCGGTTTTTACAGGGGCCGCTCTTCAGTCACGTGGTGTTAGCCGACGAGATCAACCGTACGCCCCCCAAGACGCAGGCGGCGCTCCTTGAGGCAATGCAAGAAAGACAGGTGTCAATCGGTCGAGTTCAACACCCGCTTGCCGATCCCTTTTTTGTTTTGGCAACGCAAAATCCGATTGAGCAGGAGGGAACCTATCCCCTACCCGAGGCGCAGCAGGACCGCTTCATGTTCAAGGTTTTTGTCGACTACCCGAACTTCGAAGAGGAATTCGAAATTGCGAGAAGAACGACCGGAGATGTCGAGACCTCGATCCAGCCCGTCCTCACGGCAGAGGAAATCCTTGAACTGCAACAGCACGTTCGTCGCGTGCCGGTTTCGGATCACGTGGTGCGATATGCCCTTTCGCTGGTACGACAAACGCGTGTCGGGGAGGTTGGCGTTCCGGAGTTTGTGGCAGATCAGGTCAGTTGGGGTGCGGGGCCTCGGGCGGTTCAGTTCTTGATTCTCGGAGGCAAAGCACGGGCACTGATGCACGGTCGCGCTCATGTGTCGACCGAGGATATTCAGGCACTGGCCCGCCCCGTGCTGCGTCACCGCCTCGTCGTGAATTTTACAGCGCAAAGTGAAGGAGTCACCGAAGATGACATCATCAAGCGCCTCATCGAAGAAACGCCCGCCAAAGAGGACGAATTGACTAGCCATGCCCGATTCCAGGAAATATTTGCATCCTGAGTCGATTGCCCGGATCGCTCGCCTCGAATTGCGTGCCCATCGTGTGGTAGAGGGATTTCTTTCGGGAATTCACCGCAGTCCGCGCTTTGGTCAATCGGTCGAGTTTTTGCAACATCGCCAATATTTTCCCGGCGATGACTTGAGGCACGTCGACTGGAAAGTCTGGGCCAAGCAGGATCGCCTGTACGTCAAGCAGTTCGAAGAAGATACGAACATGCACGTGACGCTGCTGGTCGATAGCTCGGCAAGCATGCAATACGGTTCTGGTCCACTGAATAAATACGACTACGCCTGCACGGCGGCCGCCAGTCTGGCATACCTTCTCCTGCAGCAGCAGGACTTGGTCGGTTGTGTCGCCTTCGACGAGCGGGTGCGATCTCGCGTGCCGCCGCAGAGCAAAAAAAATCATCTCGACGCGATTGTTCAGGCACTCGCGGCAGATGACCCGGAAGAAAAAACGGATTTTTATCCCTTCCTGCGTCAGGTTGCAGAGGAGACACCGCGACGCGGCATGATGATTCTGTTTTCCGATCTGTTGGCCGATACGGAGGGCCTGCTCCGCGGCCTGAAGCTCTTGCGGAAACGGGGTCATGACGTGATGGTTTTTCATATTCTCGACGACGATGAAATCGATTTTCCCTTCCAGGGGCCCACGCGGTTCGAGGGACTCGAATTGCCCGCGGCCCTCGCGTGCAATCCGCGAGCGCTGCGCAACGGATACCTTAGGGCACTTGAGGATTTTCTCCATCGCGTGCGTCGGGGGTGTACCAGTAATGCGTGTGATTATGAATTGATTCGAACCAGTCAGCCGCTGAGTGCGGTTTTGGCGGCGTATTTACATCGACGCTCGGGGCTCCAGCGACAAACCTGAGGCATTCCTCGCACTTGCGCCATTACAAAGATGAATTTTACTTTTCCATCGCTGATTTCCGTTTACCTTCTGCCTTTTCTGGCAGTGGTCCTGGCGATCCATCTGATTCACCTCCTCCGGCATCGCCGGGTGCGCTGGGCAGCGATGGATTTCCTTCTGGAAAGCAAGAAAAAAAACCAGACTTCCGTTCGCCTCAAGCAACTCCTCTTGCTTCTCCTGCGGCTGGCTGCGATCGCGATGATCATTTTTTTGCTCGCCGGACCGATTTTGCAGGATGCGTGGAGTCGATTGCTCGGCGGCACCAATGTGCACCATGTGATTTTGCTTGACGACAGCGCTTCGATGACCGATCGGGAAGAGATCGCCTCGGCCTTTAATCGCGGTCAACGGGTTGCGGGGAATATTGTCGACCTGGCAGCGGGAAGAGACTCACAGCAAGCAATCACGCTGCTGACCTTTTCCTCTGCTGCGGATGAAAGTTCACCAGAAATTCTTCGGAAAGTCGCCTCGCGAAGAACGGCACCGCAGTGGAAAGAGCGGATCAGTCAGCAGCGCGCTACCGCGCTCGGTGTGGGGCCGCTTGAGGCACTCGAGGGCATCGAGAGAAAAATAGTTCCGGCACGAGATGAAAAAATGATTCTCTACGTACTGTCCGATTTTCGCGCACCGCAGTGGCAGGAGAGTGCGGCATTGCGTCAGCAGGCGGAGCGGCTGTCGGGGAACGATATTCAACTGGAATTGATTCAGTGTGCGAAGGGGCCCCATCAGAATCTAGCGATCACCCAACTTGTCGCGATGCCGGGGCCGCAGGTAGTCGATATTGCCGTTCGCATGCGGGTCGTGGTCACCAATTATGGAAAGACGCCGCAGAGAAATGTAGCGGTTCAGTTGAGTCAGCAGACCGTCACCGAAGAGGGTCGCGCTGCGCCCGAGTCGCTCGGGGGTGTCACGCTTGAGAAAATCGATCCGGGCATGTCGGTCGAGGGTTTCTTCGACGTGATCTTTCAAGATCCGGGGAGTCACCTGGTCCATGCCCGCATCAATGAAGATGCCGTCGCTCTCGATAATCATCGCTGGGCCGTGATCGACATTTCCCAGGGCGCACCGGTGCTCGTGATCGACGATGGCGGAGAAGATGCTTCCCTGTTTCTCCGGTTGGCGCTCGATCCCAATCCCCAGGTGAGTACCGGCGCACAGGTCCAGGTCGAGCGATCGAGCTTTCTTCGCGACGCCGCCTTGGATCGTTATCACGCCATCTTTCTGCTCAACATCGCGAACCTGGACGAGATTGAGGTGGAGCGGCTCGATCAGTATGTCCGCCGAGGGGGCGGGATCGTCTTTTTTGCCGGCCCTCAAACCGACCGGGATTTTGTCAATCGAGAACTCTATCGGGATGGCGAGGGTTTTTTCCCGTTGCCGCTCGCTTCCCCGGCGACGCTGCTGCTCGATCGAGCCGAGGCGAGTGCCGATATCGAGGTCGATGCGGAGCATCCGGTTTTTTCGCGCATTTTTGGCACGTCGATGAACAATTGGTTGCAGGCAATCGACGTTTCGCGTTACTACGCGACGGAAGCTGGTTGGAGTCCCGAGGAGAGCCCCCTGGTGAGGGTCCTGGCTCAGCTTCGGGACGGCGCGCCGTGGATTGTTGAAAAGAGTTGGGGAGAGGGGAAAGTCTTGGCCGTTCTCTCGACTGCAGCGCCGCGATGGCACAACTGGGGTTTGGCCGACCCGAGTTTTGTCCTGTGGACCCTCGATACGCTTGTCTATTTGGGATCGACGAAAACGCAGCAGGACAATCGAACGGCAGGCGAGAAGCTGCGCGTCGAAACACCGCCTGCCGCCTTTTTGCCGTTGGTGAGTTTCACTGCGCCGGCAACCGGAGCGGACGGACAACGCGAAACGACACAAATCGCCGCGATCGGTGAAGGACCCGATTCGACTGTGCGGGTCGCCGATTTTGGCCGCGTCGATTGGCCGGGGGTTTATGAGGTCCGACGCAATCAACTCGATGGCGGGGTCGTCCTCGACTGCGAGGCGTTCCACGCCCCCGAGAGCGAAAGTGATCTGGCTATTTTCGGTGAGGGCCAGATGCGAGGTTTGCTCAAACAAGTGCCTTACAACTATCGCCCTGCCGATACATTTTTTCTCTCCTCGCGAAACGAGGCCGGTTTTCCGCTCGCGGAGCAATGGTGGGTATTCCTGATTATCGCTTTGCTGTTGGTGGTCGAGCAGTGGATTGCCTACGGCGCGAGTTACCACCCTTCGGTCCCGAAAAGACGTGAGGGTGAGAGATGATTGCAAGTTTTCTTTTGGCAACGGCGGCGGTCGAGCAGACTCACTTTGAGTTAGGCCGATCCTTTTCGGGGATTACGGAAACGGTGCTGCCTTTGGTGGTGCTCTTTTTGCTCATCTACAACACGGTGGTCATGGTGCGTCGCGACTGCCGGGAATTGGGGGGGCATCGCGCAACCCTCTTGATCACACTCCGGACGCTGGCAATCTTCGGTGTCTTTATCGTATATCTCCAACCCCAATGGCGGAGTACCCGAGAACTGACCGATCGTTCGCAGATTTTTGTGCTTGTCGATACGAGTCAAAGCATGGGCCGGGAGGATGTGCCGCTTACCGAGCAGGAGAAGAGCGGCCCTACCGGCCCCGATGAGGGTCGATTGGGAAGGGTCGTGCGGGAACTCGAAGAGGGATATCTTCTGGAGCGGATACGCCAGGTACACGATGTCGTCGTTTATCGATTCGATGAGGATGAAAACCCGGTGGCCATCGCCACCTTGCCTCGCATCCCCTCGCCGGAGGAAAGCGAGTCGAACGCCGATGCGATCACAGAGGGGGCGGACTCCCGGCAGGGCGAAGCAAGTGGGGCCGAGTCGATCGAGTGGCGAGAGATTCTAAAAGCGAAGGGTGGCGATACAAGGCTGGGCGATGCGCTGCGTGAACTCTATGCGCGTTCCCGTGGTTTACCGCTTGCCGGCGTGATCATTCTGAGCGATGGAGCGCAAACGGCAGGCACCGACCTGGAGACGGTGACTGACCTTTACGAATATGCGGAGGTTCCGCTCTATTCGATCGGATTAGGTCAGACGGACCGGCCTCCGGAATTATTGCTGGTTGACTTCGCCGCCCCACCCCGCGCGTACCCGCACGATCCGCTCGAAGTGACCGCTTATGTCCGTGCCCGCGGTCTGGAGGGTCGTCGGGCGACGCTTCATTTACGGCAGCTTCCCGCCAGCGAGGTGGAGAGTGCCACAGGCGACGAACCTCTGTTCGAGGATCAGATCGACATCACGTTGGGTGATGATGCCAGCGAGGTCGTGCCGGTCACAATGGAAATCGATACGCTCGATCGCGCAGGCCGCTATCTCTTTGAGTGGGATTTACAACTTCGCGGTGCCGCGGCTTCGACAGGACGGAACGCCGAGGCGACCGCGGAAAGCGGCCAGAATCGACGTCGCTTTGAAATTGAAGTTCAGTCCAAGCCGACTCGCGTACTGTTGGTTGCCGGTGGTCCCTCCCGCGAATATCAATTTTTACGCAACATGCTTAAACGCGATACGAAGCACATTCAGTTGGATGTGCTTCTGCAGAGTCGCCCTGAGGCGAGTCTCGAGGACCCCTCTTACCTTCGCGCATTTCCCGACGCGGAGGCGCTCTCGAAATACGACGTTCTTATCGCCATCGATCCGGAATGGGATCGTCTCGGTCCGCGGGTCACCAGCGGGATCGAGCGTTGGGTTGCCGAAGAAGCGGGTGGATTGATTTTGGTGCCGGGCATTGTCAATGCGGGAAATCCGATACAGAGTTGGAACCACGATCCCGATTATCAACCGCTTCGGGATCTTTACCCGGTCGTTTTTGAAGATGACTTCGAAATATTTGAAGATGGCACCAATAGTACGGGTCGTCTTCGTGCGGTCCGTGCGACGCGTGATGGACGCGATGCTGCATTCATGCAATTGGCCGATAGTCCGCTGGCGACGGAGCAGGTGTGGGATGATTTCAGGGGAGTTTACGGACCGAAGCCGGTGAAGGGGAAAAAATACGGCGCTACCGTCTATGCGCTGTTTGAGGATACGTTAGCCGATTCGTTGGGACGGGAACCGATCTATTGTGCCGGACAATTTTATGGCAAGGGCCGCGTCTTTTACCAAGCGAGTGGTGAGATGTGGAGGATCCGTCGCCTCGATACGACGTACTTTGAAAAATGGTACACCTAGATGATTCGGCACGTCTCCGCCGGGCGACTCCATCAGGGATCTCCGCGCGGCGATGTGCTGTTGGTGGAGAAAGACACCTACCGCATGGGTGATACGATTCCGATAGCAGCCCAGTTGAAGGATGCAGCCCGCAAACCATACTCGGCGAAGCAGGTAACGCTTTTCCTTTTTTCGGCTGCCCAGGCGAGCGAAGGTGAACCGCTGACTTTGGTTGCCGATCCGGCACGTCCGGGTACTTTCCGAGGTGAATGGACGGCGCGGAAAGCGGGCACTTACCGGATGGAACTCGCAATACCCGAGAGCGACTATGATCCGCTGAGTCGGAGTATCAAGGTGCTCGACTCGGATCGCGAGCGGGCGCGACCGGAGCAGAATCGAGAGGCGCTCCAGCAACTGGCAGCTGCGACCGAGGGTCGCTACTTCACCTCGATCGAAAT
>JAQWPY010000196.1 GCA_029245145.1 Pirellulales bacterium
TACTGAGCGATGCGAGCAATCGTTTCGGGGTCGCCGGTCCGCTGGTGCTGAAGACGATTCATTTGGGCAATCCGCTCGGTCATCGCCCGCCGCGCGTCGCTGTCGAGCCTCGACGGATCGTTGAGATAAAGTACCGGATCCTGGCTGCTGCGGAATTTCACTCCTTGGAAGCGGGGCTCGAGAAACCCGTTTCCCCAGAGTCGATGCGTAAGTGGTAAAACGTCCTTGCGCTGGCTACTGCCATCAGAAATTAAAACGACAAATGCGGGAAGCACCTGGCTTTCACAGCCCAGTCCGTAAGTGAGCCACGATCCCATGCTGGGAAGTCCCGGTTGCTGCGAGCCGGTTTGCAGGAGGGTGGTGCCAGGATCGTGATTGATCGCTTCGGTATGCATCGAACGAATCACGCAAAGATCATCGACAACCTGCGCTGTGTTGGGAAGCAGGCTGCTCACCCAGGTTCCGCAATCTCCCGACTGCGAAAATTTGAAGATCGAAGGTGCGATGGGAAGTTTTTTTTGATCGGCGGTCATTCGCGTGAGCCGCTGATTGCCCCGCACCGATTCAGGAAGATCGGTACCGGCAAATTCTTCGAGTCGAGGTTTGTAGTCCCACATCTCCAGTTGCGATGGGCCCCCGAGTTGATACAGGCAAATGGCCCTCTTTGCTTTCGCAGCAAAGTGCGGTGGGTGCGTTTGTCCTGCATTGCCCTGCGGCACGGCACCTCGGGCCTCAAGGCCTGCCAGGGCTGCTGCTCCTAAACCGGCGCTGCCCAGAAAACTTCGCCTCGAAAGCGGGTGGACCATCTGTGAATGGGAGTGCATGCGTTACCCCTTGGTGATTGCCTCATCCAAATTCAAAATCAATCGCGCAACCATCGTCCAGGCTGCCAGTTCCCCTGCACTTAGGGAGGCATCCGATTGCGATTCGCCAATCGCCACGAGCCGTTTTGCCGTCTCGGGATCGTCCGCGAACGCTTGAAGGCGATCCCACAGTTCGGCGCTCAGTACGGCTGCTTCAGCGGGTGTGGGGCGCCTTCCGGTGACGATACGGAACGCATACCTCAGGCGTTCATTGGTCGTCGATCCTCCATCGAGGATCGCTCTTTGGGCGAGCCCCCGCGCCGCCTCGATGTAGATGGGATCGTTGAGCAGCACGAGTGCCTGAAGCGGCGTATTGGTTCGCTCGCGGCGAACAATGCACGTTTCGCGGTCCGGTGCGTCGAAGGTGACGAGAGAGGGAGGTGGACACGATCGTTTCCAGAAGGTGTACATGCTGCGGCGGTAGAGTGCGTCGCCGTGATCTTGTTTATATTCTTGTGCCCCGTAGGTCTTGATGCCGAAGGCGACCTCCTCCCAAAGCCCCTCGGGTTGATACGGCTTTACGCTCCTGCCGCCCACCGATCGTACGAGCAGCCCCCCGGCCGAGAGGGCCGCATCGCGGATCATCTCGGCCTGCAAGCGGAAGCGTGGACCGCGAGCGAGGAGGCGATTTTCTGGGTCTTGATCCATGCTCCGATGGTTCAGGCGACTACTCTGCCGATACGTTGCCGAAGTGACCAGCAATCGCATCAACTCTTTGACGTCCCATCCTGATTGCACAAAGCATTGGGATAGCCAGTCGAGCAGTTCAGGGTGTGACGGCAGGTCCCCCTGGGAGCCGAAATTCTCAGATGTCTTCACAAGACCCGTGCCAAAGAGCGATTGCCAAAATCGGTTCACCGTCACTCGCGCAGTGAGGGGATGATTTCCCGAGACGAGCCAGCGGGCCAGCGCAAGCCGATTGCCTTCGCTGCCGGCGGGCAGCGGTGGAAGCGCTGCCGGCAGACCGGGATTCACCTTCTCGCCCGGTCGATCATACAGACCACGCTCAAGCAGGCGCGTCTCCCGCATGGTGGACTTATCCTGCATGACCATCGCTGACGGAATGGTGCCCTCGTAGTTGTTGCGATCTCGTTCCGCTTGTCGGCGACTCGACTTCAGCTTTTCATATTTTTTTTCTTGACTCAAAAAGTAAGTTTCGATTTTCTTGTTTTGCTCATCGGTCCACCGTTCGGGGTCAATCTGTACTAGGTCATCCACATCGGTCTCACCCGCGGCTTCCGGTTTTTGTGTCAGTTCCTCCCGCCGCGCGACAGCCCATTTTTTGGCTCGGTCTGCGGCAGTGGATTCGTATTCCTCGAGTTCTTTCTCCTTCGCTCCGAGCGCCACATTGAAAACCTCAAGTTTTTTTTGCTGCTCTTCCGAAGGAAATCGAATCACCGGCACCGCATTCCCGATGGCACCGTCGATCCCGCGTTCAGGCACCGAGTTAAAAAAAGCAAAGAATCGGTAATAGTCTCGCTGCGAAATCGGATCGAACTTGTGATCGTGGCAGCGGGCACACTTCATCGTCAGTCCCATAAAGACAGTGGCTGTGGTGTGAACGCGATCGACCACATATTCCACGCGGAATTCTTCGGCGAATGCGCCTCCCTCAAAGTTGATCCCATGATTGCGATTAAATCCGCTGGCAATCCGATTACTCGACGTCGGTTCGGGGAGCAGATCGCCGGCGAGTTGTTCGATGGTGAACTGATCGAATGGCATGTTGTTATTGAAGGACTCGATGACCCAGTCTCGCCATCGCCACATGTCGCGTTGTGAATCAACATGGTATCCGTGGGTATCGGCAAACCTTGCAGCGTCCAGCCAATCGATCGCCATCCGTTCGCCGTAATGCGGCGAGGCGAGCAAGCGCTCTACCACTTTTTCGTACGCATCTTCGCTTCGGTCGGCAAGGAATGCGTCGATTTCCTCGAGCGTTGGTGGGAGTCCGGTAAGATCGAGTGTGACGCGTCGCAGCAATGTTTCTCGATCTGCTTCCTCACTCGGGTGCAGTCCCTCCTCTTCCAGTCGGCTGAGAACAAAGCGGTCAACTGTATTTCGTGGCCAGACCGTCTGTTGTACCGGAGGGGGGGCAGAAGGATTCACAGGTTGGAGCGACCAGAGTGTCTCCCAATCCGCACCCTCATCGATCCAACGTTTTATTTTTTCAATCTCTTCTGGTGAAAGTTGACGCGCTTCATCAGGCGGTGGCATCCGACTTTCCGGATCGTTGGAAGTGATCCTGCGGTAGATTCCGCTCTCCGCGTGCTTTCCGGGTACGATGGCCGGACCATCTTCCCGACTGGCGAGTGCACTTTGCTGCCGATCAAACCTCAAGTCTGCTTGCCGTTCTTTGCTGTCCGGCCCGTGGCATTGATAGCAGGCTGCCGAGAGAATCGGTCGGATGTGCCGCGTGAAGTCGATCTCTTTTTCGCCTGCCCGTACAATGCCTGTCATTGCAGGAATCGAGAGAAGCAGTAAACGAAATAAGGTACGCGAAAACATCGCAAGCAGCCACATTTCAGATTGAATTGCCATTTTACGGATCGTCTTATTGTAGCCGAAATTGTGGATACTGGCACGTATCTCCTCCACGTTTAACAGGAGACACGCTGTCGGCTATACTTGCGTTACACTTCTTTTTTTGAGGTTTTTTTGAGGGAAAGAATGCAAGGAAATTGTGCGAACGTTGAAAGCCAGCGACGAGGCAGTATCCTCTGCCTCGCTTTTTATGTCGTCGTTTTTATCACCGTCATATTTGCTTCCAGCCCACTCACCTCCCTGGCAGGTGCGAAAAAAGAGAAGGACAACGACGGCAATCGCCTCACCTATCTGGATGATTTTTGCAATCCGTATTATGCGCATCGCCAATTCCCCAAACTGATCACACCTCAATGGGTCGGGGAGGCGGGTGTCGAGGCGGTTCTGACACTCGGTATCGACGACATGAGGGAAGTCGAACGATACGAGGCGTTTCTTCGCCCGATTCTAGATCGCCTCCACGACATTTACGGATATGCCCCTGTAAGTATCGTGACCAACCGTATCCCGCCCGATCACCCGCATCTGCAAAAGTGGCTCGCCGAGGGTGTGACGATCGAAGCGCACACGGCAGACCATCCTTGTCCCTGCCTGCGGGATGGCGATTTTGAAAAAGCAAAGAGTACCTACGACCGCTGTGTCGACCAGATATGCAAAATCCCCGGGAATGATCCGGTTGCGTTCCGCTTTCCCTGTTGCGATTCACTCAACACACCGAGTCCACGAGCATTTGCGGAAATCATCAATGCGACGACCAGTGAGGGGAATTTTGTGCAGGCAAGCAGTTCGATCTGTGCGCCGATGACTGCAGATGATCCGGACTTGCCTCGCAAGCTCGTGCAAAATTCGGATGGCACATCACGATTCTCGCGCTATTTTCCTTTTGAGTCGTTCGTCAACAAGGTTGAAAACTATCCGTATCCCTTCGTAGTCGCAAAACTCTGTTGGGAGTTTCCGCTGAGTGTTCCGAGCGATTGGCAGGCACAGAATATTCAGAAGCCGAATAACCCGAGGACCGTTGAGGATTTGAAGGCATCGGTCGATGCAACGGTCCTCAAACGTGGTATGGCAAACATTGTATTTCATCCTCACGGATGGATCCGCTCCGATCAGATGGTATCGCTTATCGACCATGCGGTTGATCGCTGGGGGCAGAAGATCCGTTTTCTCAACTTTGCCGAGTGTGTCGATCGGCTCAATAAGCATTTGCTTGCCGGCCAGTCGCTCCGCGCGAAAGATGGTGGCGATAATGGCGTGCGACTGTTGGATTTGAACAACGACGGGTTTCTGGATGTGGTCATCGGCAATGCAGAACTCAAGCAGACGCGTCTTTGGCAACCAAAACAAGAAACATGGGCAGAAAGCTCCTTCCCGATTACTGTCGTCGATCCGTCGCCGAACGACAGCGAAAGTTCGGATCGACCGCTGCGGTGCGATGGGGGCGTTCGCTTTGGCGTACTCTCGGCCGATGGCGGGGCCAGCTTCCTGGTTCGCAATAAAAAAATGGCGGGCGTTTGGCACTTTCGCCGAGGACAGTGGCAGGCAGACCCCGCGATGCTGGCCGGTCTGGAGATTGACGGAAATCCGGTGATGACCGCGAAGGATGGAGTGGATCGGGGTGTCCGTTTGCGCGATCTGAACGGCGATGGCGTCTGTGAAGTGATCGTGAGCAATCCTGAACAAAACGCTGTTTTTGTGTGGGAAGAGGGAAGCGGGCGGTGGAAACGCCAGTCCTTTGGCCTGCCGGGGAACGCATTGTTAGTCGATTCGGAGGGCCGCGATGCGGGCCTCCGCTTCGTCGACATCAATGAAGATGGTTTTACCGACGTGCTCTTTTCGGACGATTACGGGTTCGGACTCTATCTATTCGATTCCATGCAAACAGGTTGGAGTGAACGTGTTTTGGCTGGAGATCGGACGGCCAAAAAAACGATTCCGCAGATCACCAGGCGTGGCCGAAACAACGGGGCATGGTTTGCTGATCGGCATCTTTGGATCCAAAACGAAGATACCACAAGGCTTCCGGGTGGCGTCGACCGCAGGAGTTTCTCGGAGTTATTGGGGACCCGTCCCGCCGTTCCAAAATCGCCGGAGGCTTCACTCGACACGATGGAGGTCCCCGAGGGATTCAAAGTTGAACTCGTGGCGACCGAGCCACTGGTGCGCGATCCGGTCGCTTTCGACTGGGGGCCGGACGGTGCACTCTACGTGGTCGAAATGATCGACTATCCCGAGGGACTTGATGGAGAGGGGCAACCGGGTGGCCGCGTTAGTGTGCTTCGTGATTTGGACGAAGACGGCACATACGATCGTTCGACGGTGATGGTCGACGGGATCAACTTTCCGACCGGCGTGATGGTTTGGCGCGACGGGGTGTTGATTACGGCGGCCCCCGATGTGCTTTATGTACGGGATACGGACGGGGATGACGTGGCCGATACGCACAAGAAACTCTATTCTGGATTTGGTCTCGGAAATCAGCAGCACCGGGTCAATGGGCTCGTCTACGGACTCGACCATTCGGTCTATTTGGCCAACGGTAGCAGCGGAGGCAAGGTTTCCGGCGAAGGTCCTGCGATCAATGTACATGGCCGCGATATTCGTATCTTCCCCGACTCGGGCCGTGTCGAAACGGTCACCGGACAAACCCAATATGGTCGTGATCGGGACGACTGGGGGAACTGGTTCGGTTGCAATAATCCCAATCCCATTTTTCATTTTGTCCTTTCGGATCGCTACTTGAAGCGCAACCCTTCTGTGGCGTCGGCGGGCAGCATGCGAGATATCTATGAAGGTTCTCGCCGCGTTTTTCCTCTGGCAAGAATTATCAGCCACTGCAATCGAAACATTCGTCCGCTCGGTGCGCCGGCAATTTTTACCTCCGCAGGCAGTACGATGGTGTATCGGGATTCACTTTTCGGTCCCAGCTATGAAAATACGACCTTTACGAGTGAACCGGCCTACAATTTGATCCACCGCCGCCGCTTGATCCGAGACGGGGCCAGCTTCCGCAGTCAGCGTTTTGCCGAGGATAAACAGAGTGAATTTCTTCGCTCGAGCGATCCGTGGTTCCGTCCGACGCGGCTTCGCGTGGGGCCGGATGGAGCTCTTTATGTTGCCGATATGTATCGTCGTGTGATTGAGCACCCCAAGTGGCTCGACCCCGAAGTGATCGAAACGACCGACGTCCGCGACGGGCATGATCTGGGCCGGATTTATCGGATTCGGCCCATCGGTTCGCAGAAGCGGGTGCCTCTGGCGTACGATCAACTCGAGACAATCGATCTGGTCGCTGCACTGGATAGTCCTAGCGGGTTTCAGAGAGACCTCGCGCAGCGGATGCTGATTTGGCAGGCCGATCCCAAGGCGACTCCCTTGCTTGAGCAGATGTTGCTTGAGGGCAAAACACCTCAGGGACGATTGCATGCGCTTGCTACGCTCGGCAGTCTCCAGCAGCTTGACGAGATGCGGCTCTTGCGGGCCATGCAAGATGCGCATCCGGCGGTACGTCGTCACGCGGTGCGGCTTGCAGAACCGATGGTGGGTGGGGCGTCGACCGCACTGAAACAGCAGCTTTTGGCACTCGGGGAGGACGCGGATGCTAACGTCCAAATGCAACTTCTCTATTCGCTCGGCGAATGGAACGATCCCGATCCAGCAAAACTCCTAGGGCAATTGTTGGTGAAACATGCCGCCGATCCCCACTTGCGTGCGGCCGCTCTCAGTTCGCTAAGCAGCGAAAATATAGCCACGGTGTTTTCCCAAGCCTTACCCCATCTCGCAAAGGAATCGGGGCAGGCCGTAGTGCGCCCTCTCCTGGCCTCCGCCGTCAGGCTGGCGGATGCGGATTTAGAAAAAACAATCTTGCGCGGTATCGCAGGCGGAGATGCGGTGCCCGATTGCTGGCAACTCGATGCGCTGGCCGAATGGCTTGATGGCAAACGGCGAGAGGGCAAGGAGGTGATTGAGGTACTCGCTGCCTTGCCGCCCGGTGCAACTGCAAAATTGCTGCAAACTGCCAGAGCGTGGCTCGAGGGCCCGACCGCTTCGGCGAAACAAAAGCGTTATGCGTTACGGTTGCTGATGACACCGGGTGTCGGCACGAGTGAGGATCTTGATCGAGTCACGGAATTCCTTTCACCAAGATATCCGCCGCTATTGCAGTCCTACGCCGTATCGGCGTTGGAGCGACGAGGTGACGTGGCGGCGATAGAGCGACTGCTTGCGGACCTTGATGCCCGTGGCCCCGAGCGGCGAGGGGGTATTTTGGAGACGCTCTTCCGCTTGCCTGAGGGCCCCTCGCGACTGCTGGAAAAAATCGAACAGGGGGTCCTCTCCGCATCGATTCTCGACACCCGCAAGAAGCAGCAACTGCGGAGGAGTTCCGATGTGAATGTGGCCTCGCGGGCAGAGCAATTATTTACTGCTTTACCCAGCCCCGATCGTGATCGAGTCGTCCGGGAGCATCAGCATGTGGCCCAACTTGTCGGCAGTCCCTCAAGTGGAAAAATAGTTTTCGAAAAGAAGTGTGCTTCCTGTCATCGGCTCGATGGTGTCGGGCAATCGATCGGGTCTGATTTGGCGAATTTGCGAGACCGAACGGCCGCCTCCTTGTTGGTAGCCATTCTCGACCCCAATCGCGCGGTGGAACCCCGTTTTTTCGAATACGAAATTGAAACTGAGGAAGGTCGACTGTTGACGGGACTGATTCTCTCTGAAAGTGAATCTCACGTGGTGCTGGCTACCGGGGAGGGGAAGCAGCACACGATGCCGCGCCGGCAGATTGCCGCATTACGGACCAGCGGTCGCTCCTTGATGCCCGAAGGGTTGGAGAAAGAACTTTCCCCACAACAATTGGCCGACCTGATGGCTTACGTGGCTGCCAGCGGTGTGTCGAGCCAGGCCAGTCCCCCCGATTCGGGCTGATTGACCCGCCGTCGAGAATCCAGCAGACTGATTGTATGAAGTGCCAAGGCATCTTGAGAAACTTTATCCTGAGGACCTGATGAATAAAAAATCCAGCCGCAAATCCCGCGATTTTGTTTTTTTCTGTTTGTGTGGACTCGCGCTGACGGGGATCATCATGGCAGCCGAAGCCAAGGAAAATTCGAATTCCGGGCGGCCTCAACCGCGGCGCATCATCCCCCCGCCGATCAAGGACCTGGGAAAGGCCTATAAGGTACGGCTGGTCTACTTCGTGCCGACTGACAAAGAAGTAAAGCCGAACTACCGTGAAATAGCCGAAGTGCTGATGCGTGTCGTGGCAGATGTGTACCGCCGAGAGATGAAGGCGAATGGGCAAAGGACGCGAGGAC
>JAQWPY010000199.1 GCA_029245145.1 Pirellulales bacterium
CCCAGTTCAATGCGGGTAAGGGCATATTAGGCGTTGCGGCAGGAAGTGTCGAAGACTGAAGAAAGATTACGGCAAAGACGCAAGCCGACAGCCAGTCCCGCGCGATGCGAATCGGTGGGATGAAGCGGGCTGAGTCATACATGGTCGGGCTCACCATTTTTGCATCAGGCAAGTCGTTTATGTTTATGATCGGCCCCCTGCAGGGCGAAGGTCGAGATTAAGTGCGGGGAGTCTGTAGCAGACACCACAAAAAAGTACCGCCCGCACAGGTGTGCGGGCGGTACGTACATCTCATTCAGGTTCGCCGTCAACGATTCCGGATTAGAACATCCAGATCGCGTCGAGGCCGAAGGTCCACAGATCGGCGTGATCATAGGCACCTGCATTCGGGTCGAATCGCTGACCACCATTGCCGCCCATGCCATTGGCCCAGTCATAACGAACTTCCGGTCGAAGTCGGAAGTTGTTATTCGGCCTCCAGTTGGCACCTGCGGTGATCTCGAAGTAGTTCGCCCGATCTGCCAGTTCGTTGCCTGCGTTCAGACCGGCTCGGTCAACGCGGGCACCATTCGGATCGGAGAACCATTCGGCACGAAGACCAGCAGCCCAGCAGCAGTTGAAGTTGTAGAACAGATAGTTGTTCACACCGTACCACTGCGTGTCGCCAGCAGTTCCCGGAGCACCTTCAAACGTGTTGTAGCCGTAGTCGGTTTGAAACACATAGGTCCAGTTATCTTCGATCTGCTGTTGAAGCACAAAGCTCTGGGCATAAATTTTACCTTCGCTCATGGTCGTCGGACCGGTGTCCTGATTCGGGTGGATGTTCGCACCCTTGCCCCAGTCACCAGCATTGACGGTCCATGTTATCGACGTACGCTCATCGGCACTGTTCCAGGAAACGCCACCGAGGAAGGTGCTGGAATTGTTGGCACCGAGTTGAAAACCTTCATCCCAGCCATTGGTCCAGCCACCGTAGAAGGTGAGCTGATCCGAGTAGGACCATTCGACGAGAACACCCGTGTGGGTGAACGGCTCGCCGTACGCCATGGTGTAGGCGTGGGAGTAGAAGAAATTATAAGGAGCAGGAACGACTTCATAGCCCATGATGGTGTAGAAGTGACCGAAGATGGCGGTCAAATCGTCGTAGGCTAAGCTGAGATAGGCTTGCGGGATTGCCGCACCATATCCACCATTTCCCCACTGCCAGGTGCTATCCCAACCGGGGCCACCGAAGGCCTGCGTGTCGGGGCCGTCGACACCGGCCATCACGTCAACGTGATAACCCCAGGCATAGCCATAGCCACCGTTGTCCGCTTCGCGCTCAAACCAGAGCCAAGCCTGGTTAAGGTTCACGTGCGGATCGTTATTAAACGGAAGCTGGGCATTACCGAGCATCGAGGTGTTGCCCCAGTTATTCACCGTGAAACCACCGGACAACCAACCACCGTAGTTGAGGCCCCAGCAGTTCTCACAGCACTGCAGCGTCCACATGGGTCCACAGTCCAATTCTTCATTGCATCCGCAGTCGACACCCCAGTTGAGGCCCGGCATCGGAGCGTAGCGACCTTCGTCGCCAGAGTAGTCATTATCCATCACGTCAACCGGAGGTCCCGAGGGTCCGAGAGGGCCTTCGTCTTCACGCGGTTGAGCGACAGCATCTGCAGCATAGTAGCTATCGTAGTTGAACGAGGTCTGGTCGACCGGGGTCGGCACCTGCACTTGTGCAAATGCGCTGCCTGAACTGATCGCTCCCGCGACCGCAAAGGCAAATGAAATCTTGAGAAGTCTCATGGCGGCTACTCCATTCCCTGAATGAGGAATTAATTTTCTCTCGCGTGATCTGCGACAGCGTGCCAGCATCCAACTGGCACGTGGGCGGGGTGCAGAGAGCGCTCCGCCCTATCTGGCACGCTTGATCTATTTAGACCAAGGGCCAACACAGGCTCAAAGAACCCTTTGCCAATCTTGCTATCGACCTCTGATCAGGTGGAGTTCAGACTAATGAAGCGATATTTGCGAGCAAACCGAAGATGCGGAATGAATGGTGTCAAAGTCTAACGGTTGCGAAAGAACTGTTGACGGTTCTCCTCATTTTGACGTTCTGACCCGGTCGAGTTCGTCGGGATACCGCATTTCGTCTGGTCATGTGTCATGTTTGTTTTTCAACGCTGATACTAGTGCTGGCAATCATTCGCGGGCAGGTAGGTAGACTGTGGTAACTTTGAGGCCACTCGATCCGCCGTCGGTTGACCCTGCTGCGGTCCCCGAAACAAGAAGAAAGAGCCCGGTGGACGAACCACCGGGCTCTTCTTTTACGCCCCCAACCCCCTGGAATACGCTTTAGAAATCTCGATGACGGTTGACGAAGAAGGTGCCGTTGTTGGCGACCGGGAACAGGGCTCGATAGGCAGAGCGGCTTGAGACGCGTGCTCGGCAGTGAGGATACCAGGCAATATTGACACTCACGCCGTACGCATCATAAAGCGATTTTCGGGTCGGACGTGCGTTAACAGGAAGTCCTGGCCCCACACTTCCGTCTTTTCCTGAAAACAGGTACCCAAAATTTCCCTCCACGGTCATGCTATGGGAGAGGGGCGTCCAGAAGTTGCCACCAATGATGCCATCCCGGTTATCTCCTCCACCGCCGTATAGTCTTGCCTGACCACCGTTGGGAAAGGCCCACTGAAGGAAGAGTGTGTATTGGTCTGAAGCTTGATATTCGGCAAAGGACGGACCTTGCAAACGGTGTTCCACTACCTGTACTTCCTTATCGGCGTGCAAGACGATCCATGTCCCAAAATCGAGGCGACACCAAAAGCGACGGCTCACCTCAAAGCGAAGTTGGGTGAGATCTGTCTTGTAGTAGAAGTGATCTTCCATAAAGTCGATCGCGACACCACCTTGCCAGGGCTGATACTCAGTCGCACGATGAAAAAGGCCGAGGGTGAGAAATTCCTGATGTCGAATATCAGATTTCCAGCCGACTGTACTCGTCGTAGTAGGATTGATATTGACTCGCATGCCATTCAGATCGGCTTGAATGAATCGTGCACCGATTTGCCAACCGACCCATCCGCCGAGCCAACTTCCCGAGAGGTTTACTTTCTCGTTAAATCCAAAGTTGCTGTTAACACCCATGTCGGCAGGGCCAGCAAATGATTCGGCACCGACGGAGAAGTCGACAAATTCAAGAGTGGGACGGAGGAAGGGAAAGCAGGGGAATGCACAATCCGGCAGCGGATATCCCCAGTCGGGATCGCACTGGCAGGGCGTTCCGCCACAATCCGAGCAGCACTCCTGGGAGAAAGCACCCACGTCCATCGGATCGGTTCCATCGGGAATAAGAATTTCACCCGGACCGAGATCCTCCGGCAAAATTTCTTCGGGACCGGCCGGTTGAGGAGTAATGGCTTCGGCGGTGATCGGCTCGGGAGTGAGGACCGATGCATCTGTTCGCTGTGCAAGCCTCAGGCCGGCGCCGCTTCCTGCATAGAGCGAATCAGGATGCCAAGGCTGGACGACTGCACCGGGAGCAGGATAATTCTGTTCCGGATAAACCCGAGGACCATAGCTGGCCTGGATTGCTTGCTGCCCACTCTTGTTATTTGTGGATGCACTTCGGTAGTTCGCGACAGGGATTGGCTCGAGGGACGATGCCTCCTCATTCGCCTGCCCAAGTGCAACGATCGCCGGTCCCGCATCCTGGGGTGAGATTGTGGCTGCATCGCCTAGCCGTTTGTCCACAGACCCCGCAAACTTTCGAGGCTGAACCGTTTGACCCGCCGCAGGATGAGGCTGCCACACCAGATCACGGGCGTGCAGAGTGACCGCAGAAAACTGCGATATCAGTGCGACCGCGAGAATGCAAAGAAGAGTATGGGGGCGTGAAGTCAAGTTACCGTTCATAGCTCATGCCTTGTGGGGGGATGTCACTTCGAGACAAAGGGCTTAGTCGTGTCTGTTGCCGGCCCCCCGACCAAGACAGCATTCCGCGTCGTTCTGTCTTAAGACGACAGCCATAGATATCGGAACGCCAGCGCAGAAACTTCCGTTAAAATCGTTAAAATCCGAAAATCTTCCGCGATTCCCCTATTTTGACTCGGTGCATCACCCGGAGCCCGGCAGATGACAGCAGCAGATGCAGCGACATCACCCCCGGTATTTTTACTTCTTGAGGCGCGCGGCAATTGATGGACCCGGCGATGCCTTCAGGTCTGCGTCAGGGACTCTTACCCCGTCGTCTGTGAAGTCGATTCGATAGGTGGAGGATCGCTCACATCGGCAAATAGAGCGTCGACATAGTCATCAGCCGAGAACTGGGCGAGATCATCGAACTGTTCGCCGACGCCCACAAATTTAACCGGGACACCCACCTGTTCCCGAATGGCAACCACCACCCCGCCTTTGGCCGATCCATCAAGTTTTGCTAGCACGATACCCGTACAGGTTATTGCATCACTGAAGTGGGTCGTTTGACTGATGCCATTCTGCCCGGTGGTTGCATCGATTACGAGCAGTGCTTCATGGGGCGCCTCGGGAATCTGTTTTGCAATGCTGCGACGGATTTTTTCCAACTCTTGCATCAGATTCTTTTGCGTTTGCAGCCGCCCCGCGGTATCGACGATGCAAACGTCAATCTCTTCCCGGAGGGCGACCTCCACTGCGCGATACGCCACGCTTGCCGGGTCGCTGCCCGCCTCACCCTGAATAAATTGGGCACCGATGCGGTCTGCCCAAATCGACAACTGTTCTACTGCTGCGGCGCGGAAGGTATCGCCTGCTCCCAAGAGAACCGATTTGCCATCATCGATCAATCGTTTGGCCAGTTTCGCAATCGACGTGGTTTTTCCGGCACCATTCACGCCCGCTACAAGGATGACTGTCGGGCCGGTCTCCGCAAAGCAAATGGGGGATTCTGGCTGAGAAAGCATCTTCTTGAGTTGTGTTTTGACCGTGCCAAGCACCTCTTCCCAGCGGACGACGCGTCCCCGGAAATCAGTGCCGATTTTTGTGACGATTGCCTGCGCGGGCTTGAATCCCATGTCGGTGGTTACTAACGCTTCGAGCAATTCATCAAGCAGTTTTTCATCCACCAATCGGCCTTCCGACTTGAAGAGATCGCGGACATCGGTTTTCAGTAGGCGAGTAGTCTTCTGAAGCCCTTGTCTGAATTGATCAAAAAGTCCCACGTGGTTTTCCTCTGATGCAGCGGTGAAGGTGATGTCAGGTGGAGAGATCCGTATCGCTTTGAACTTCTGGGTCGGCTACTTCGCAAGCAGCATCTTGCACTGATTGGGGCTCTGCACTGACTTGTTTGCCACTTTCGGATCGCTGTGGATTTACCTGCCAAACTCGATCGAGTATGCCATTAATGAATTGAGAGGACTGTGCGGCGCCGAATCGCTTTGCCAATTCGATGCCCTCGTCGATTGCGATTTGGTAGGGAGTACGTAGATAAAGCATTTCAAAGGTCGCCAGTCGCAAGATATTGCGGTCGGCGGTTGCCATGCGGGAAAGGCTCCAATGCTCAGCGAGCGGCTCAAGAATGCCGTCTAAATCGTTACGATGTTCGCGAACACCCTGGATCAAATCGCGAGAAAAGCAGATCAGGTCATCGGTTTGCAAACGCTGATTGAGAAACGGTTCCGCATCGGCGGGCGGGTCACACGGATTGAGGTCATCCTGGAAAAGGATCTGTAAGGCGACTGCTCGTGATCGGCTACGACGTGACATAGGAGGGTAGGGCGGGTGCGGCGTTTGAACGGTCGATGATCGAGGGAGGGAAAAACCGGACTGGCTTCAACGCATCATGCATCCCTCAGTTGTTGCATTTTATCGAGTAGGCTAATCATCTCCAACGCGGCTTCTGCACATTCGCTCCCTTTATTCCCCACGTTGCCGCCCGATCGCTGAATGGCTTGTTCGAGCGTATCGCAGGTCAGCAATCCGAACAAGACCGGCAGCGAACTGGAAAGTGCGACCTCGGTGATACCGAGACTGACCGCCCGATTGATGTGCTGATCGTGGGTCGTCTCGCCACGAATGACCGCGCCGAGACAAAGGATTGCGGCATAGTGGCCACTCTCTGCCATTTGTTGTGCGGCCAATGGTATTTCAAAGCCTCCCGGAACCCACACCACATCGATGTTCTCGTCGGCGACGCCCGCGCGGGTGAGCGTATCAGTGGCTCCGCGCAATAATTTTCCTGTGACCGAATCGTTATAGCGGGAAACGATGATGCCGATGGCACCCTCCGGAGCGGTCGATTCTCCTCGTAATTCTTGTGGCATATTGCGAGAACGTTTTCTGCTGGTGGGCCGCAACTCAACGATTGATCACGGTTTCATGTTCATTAAAAATTCGGCGTTCGTCTGAGTTTTTTCCAATCGAGAGCGAAGTAGATCCATCGCATCCGGCCCATTCATCTCGTGCAGAACCCGACGCAGCATGCAAACCCGCCGATGTTCTTCTGGGTCCATCAACATTTCCTCTCGACGAGTTCCACTGCGATTGATGTCAATGGCAGGCCAGATCCGTCGATCGACCAATTCGCGATCCAAAACGATCTCTAAATTTCCAGTCCCCTTGAACTCTTCGAAGATGACTTCGTCCATTTTGCTTCCGGTATCGACAAGTGCGGTTGCCAGAATTGTGAGGGAACCTCCCTCCTCGATTTTCCGAGCTGAACCGAAGAATCGCTTCGGCTTTTGCATTGCGTTGGCATCGATGCCTCCGGAGAGGATTTTTCCGGAACTGGGGCACTCGCCGTTCCAAGCGCGGGCGAGACGGGTGATCGAGTCGAGGAAGATCACGACATCGTGCCCGAACTCAATCATCCTTTTCGCCTTTTCCAGGACCATCTCCGAAACGTGTACGTGACGCGCGGCGGCCTCATCGAAGGTGGAACTGATCACTTCACAGTTACCACCGCCGACCTGGCGTTCCATGTCGGTCACTTCCTCCGGTCGTTCGTCGATGAGCAGCATGATCACATAGGTCTCGGGATAATTGGCCAAAACGGCTTTTGCCATCTGCTGCAGGAGAATTGTTTTTCCCGCGCGAGGGGGGCTGACAATCAGGCCGCGCTGTCCGAAGCCAACCGGTGCGATGAGGTCGCATATCCGCGTCGAAATTTCTTCCGGGTCGGTTTCAAATGCAATTCGCGTTTCGGGATGCAAAGGGGTGAGTTCTTCAAAATCGACTTTGTCGGCCAGGAGATTCGGGTCCTGGTAGTTGATTGCCTCCACTCGCAGAAGCGCAAAATATCTTTCGTTTTCTTTCGGGGGTCGAATCTGACCGGAGACCGTCGTTCCGGTGCGAAGGCCGAATCGGCGAATTTGACTCGGCGAGACGTAAATGTCGTCAGGGCAGGACAAGTAGTGGTAATCGGGACTGCGGAGAAAGCCAAATCCATCGGGAAGAATTTCGAGAGTTCCTTCTCCATACATCAATCCATTGAGCTTCACCTGCTCTTTCAGAATTCGAAAAATAAGATCTTGTTTTTTGAGTCCCCCGGCGTCCTCGATCTTCTGACGCTTTGCCAGTTCGAGAAGTTCTCCCATGCTCATTCGCTGTAACTGACCGACATGGACATCGGCTTGACGGGGGGCTTCAGCGGTTTTGGTGGTGGCAGTGCCCTGCTGCTCGATTTCGACGACAATTTCCTCGGCAAGCGAAACCGGTTCTTCCTCGATATCAGAATTATTTTTTTGCTCGAGTCCCTCTTCGGACGATCGGTTTTTGACCGATGCCTTACTCCTGCTCGACGGTGTCATCCGCTTTTTATTTGACGTACTGTGTGTATTACCCATCAGTACCCGCTCCGAGTTGGTGTTGTGAGCCGCGCTCAGTTGAGGAGCACGACCGACATGGGTCCGAATAGACTCCAACAGGAAAAGGATTTAAATCTGCCGATTGCTGTGGTCAGCAACCCCCGAAAAGGACAAGGCACTCGACGTTCCGCTTTGGTGCAGGGACTGTCAGATGAGACAAGGTGAAACCCCAACACCACACCTAGTTTCCCATTTCCTTCCCTTGAAGGGAATCCCACACGCGACAAATTTCTTCTCGCAATTCGGCGGTTGATTCATCGTTATGGATCGTGTAACTGGTCGAGGCACGTTTCTTTTGGAGGGAAAGTTGGCGGGACTCGCGTCGGGCGAGCTCTTCCGGGGTCCAGCCGCGGTCGGCCGCTCGCTTTTCCCGATTTTCGAGCGAACTTTCAATAAAAACGATCGCCTCGCACAGTGACTCCCAACCTGCTTCCAAGAGCAACGGGGCGTCGAGAATCACGGTAGCGGTATGATTTTGTGCCAAGTTTTGCAACGCTACTGAAATCTGATCGCGAATCCGCTGATGCGTTAATTTTTCAAGAAAGACAAGGTCTTCCTCGCTTTGGAAAACGATGACTGCCAGGCGTTTGCGGTCGATCTGCCCGCTTGAATCGAGAATCTCCGAGCCCCAATGTTCAACCGCAGCTTGACGGATTCCCGCTTCTTGAAGCACACGGTGCCCGATCTCGTCGGCGTTCAATACGACGGCCCCGGACTGCTCGAAAATTTGAGCCGCCAACGTTTTTCCACTCGCGATGCCGCCGACGATGCCAATGATTTTCATGAATCACCATGCGAAAAATTTTCGGCAAGAGACGAGTGTGCCAGCTTCCTGGCATAACCGGTGGAGCACTCGTTTGTGACTGAACATATTGTAAGTTGCCCATGGAGAGAAAGGTACGGGGTAAGGTGGAAGCAAGGGCGTCCCTTGCGTTGAGGCGGCTAAAGTGGTCGCCTTAAATTTCGGACCAACTTTCACCACAGTGAATGTCGACCTTCAGCGGAACCGCAAGTTGTGCTACCGATTCCATCTCCTCGCGAACGCACGCGGTCAAGTCAGCCAATTCTGCGGGAGGTACCTCGAAGACAAGTTCGTCATGGATTTGCAGTAGCATTTTGGATTCGAAAGATTCCTTCTCAATCCGACGGTAAATATTGATCATCGACTGTTTCATCAAGTC
>JAQWPY010000105.1 GCA_029245145.1 Pirellulales bacterium
GGCAAGTCCCGGTGTGGTGGCAACAGCCACCGCGTCGAGATCGCTCAATTGCATTTCCGCTTTCCGCAGTGTCTGCTCGATTACCGGTAAGATGCGCTCGACGTGGGCGCGCGAGGCGATTTCCGGCACAACGCCACCGAACTGACGGTGCAATTCCTCCTGGCTGGCAACAACTGCACTTAAAACATTTAATCTGTCTGTGACGATTGCCGCGGCCGTTTCATCGCATGTCGTTTCTAAGGTTAAAACGCGCAATTCTTTTTTTTGCGACTGTTCATTCAACATGAGATACACCTTGAGAAAGGGTCTGTTGAGTGCGATTCACGCGGCCCACAGCAGCGGTAGATTTGGCACAATAAGAAAAAGCGGTGAGTGATCCGCGTAACGTTTATCGAAAAATCGATACAACCAGGACGTCTTTGGAGTGACGCCAAAAAAGGTTCGATATCAATAGTTAGTCAGAGCCATTATGACGCATCGCGTCACGGGTCGAAAGCAGGCGAATGAAAGGTTGGCAGTTGAGATGGGATTCAATCGAAACCACTTTTTTTTAATCGGCATTTTTTTGCTCCTGGTGGGCTTACAGTTTCGCCTCATTGAAAGAGTCGTTCTTAACCCTGAAAGCACACTATTTCTCGCCCAACACATGGGCAGCGAAACCGACGCGACAACCGCGGAGGTGCTCCACAAGGCAGGATTTGATGCTGCATTACCGCGCAAGGAATTTATCTCTCCTCGTTGGTGCGGTTGGGCCTTTTATGCCGTTGCCGCGGCTCTGATGCTCCACTGTCTCATGCTTCCAAGACCCAGCTAAAACACGTCTCTCTTCCGAATGTTTCCGCATTCACCTCGTTGACGCTCCGAGTGCCGGTACCTATCATGGCGTTCTGTAGATTACACTTTTTGAGGCATGTCCATGAGCATTAGAAATAGAATTGATGTTTCCGACGTCGGGGAGGTTTCGGTCGTGCAGTTCAAAGATCGAAAGATTCTTGACGAGTCCAATATTCAAGAAATGGGTCGCGAACTTTTCGAGCTAGTAGAACTCAAGCGAGCAAAGATTCTCCTAAACTTCATGAACGTGGAATTTTTATCGAGTGCGGCGTTGGGAAAACTGATTACGCTCGATAAAAAGCTCAAGGCAGCAAAGGGGCAGTTAAAGCTCAGTAATATTCGTCCCGAAATCTATGAGGTGTTTGCCATCACCCGGCTGAATAAATTGTTTGATATTCACGATGATGAGGCGGACGCTCTGGCGACATTTTGACGAGGTTCTAAAGACAACAATAAGGTCTTTGGAGAGAGGCAAGATGCTCTTCCTTTAATCCAATCCCCTGTAGCTCAGTTGGTAGAGCAGGCGGCTGTTAACCGCCTTGTCGTAGGTTCGAGTCCTACCGGGGGAGCTTGCCCTTGCGTGAGTAGGGCGCACATCACTCGATGACACCCCATCCGCAGCAATCTTCCTTGGAAACAAGCGAAACGAGGATTAAACCCAGCGGTTTATGTCCGTTGGAGTGCCGTCGCGAAGTGCGACGTTCCAGTCCCTCATTGGCATGGAGGGCTCATCTCAGACCAAACGATCATTGGTTGGCCTGAATCTTTTCTTCTTCCCGTTTGCGCTTGGCGATAATCTGGTCGCTCCGGGCGGTCTCTGCCCGCTGCTGCGCGCACTGAGGGTGCATGCCCGAAGACGAATAGGAACGATCACCACACACGGGGCATATTTTCCCACCCACAACGGCATCCGGAGGCAAGGGTTTTTTTACGCTCATAAGGAGGTACCGAGGGGTAAGGAACAATTACGAAAGGACCGCAAATTGAAAAAGAAGCCAGCAACGTTACCGCTGCTGGCTTCGTAATCGCAAATCATACAGGTCGTACGTTTTCTGCTCGCGGTCCCTTCGGCCCTTCTCCCTCTTCGTATGATACTTCTTGGCCTATCTGAAGTGTTTCAATTGTAGCCTCTACCACCGCGCTGTGGTGGAAGAAGAGGTCACCCTTTTCACCCTCAATAAACCCAAAACCTTTGTCGGCAATTAATTTTTTAATTGTGCCTTGTGCCATTTTCAATATCTCCAACAAGAAACTAAGTCCCGCCCTACCTCTGATAGCGGTCAAAAACCAAGAAGAGAAAACCAACCGCAACTTGAAAAGGGTCCCGCGTTGGGGGCCGAGAAGCAAATCGCTCAGGAATTAGAGTACCACGTTACGACACTCTTTCCCTTGCTTGGGCCGAGCATCCTAACATAAAAATCAGCTGATGCATACCGGTGGGCGGAGAATTAATTTTTAGGCATTTGGCCGCTCGCCGGGAGACAGTAAGCCGGTATTTTCGTCACCGAATGACTCGTCCCGAGGCGTTCCCCTCGAGGAGCGTAACAATTTCGCTCAAATTCGATTGATTGACGTCTCCCGGAAGCGTATGCGCCAGACAAGATGCAGCCACCGCAAACGCAATGGCTCGTTCCGGCGCCCGATAATCCTCGCTCTGCAGTGCGTAGAGTAGACCCGCCGCGAAAGCGTCCCCTGCTCCGACGCGATCCACAATCGGATTGATTTCATAGGGTCGATAAGTATTTTCTTGAACAGGCGCCAAATGAACTTGATCGGTGGCAATATCCAACAACAATCCTCCCCAACGATTATGGGACGCCGAAATACTATCACGCATTGAGATTGCAATCCGCGAGAGGTTGGGAAAATCCTTCGCGGCTTCCCGAGCAAGTTGAGCCAGCACTGATGGATCGATCCGGCCCTCGGCAAGATCAGATTTCAACCCAAGGACATCGCCCAAATCAGCTTCGTTTGCGACCACAAGATCGATATGCGGTAAGATTGCCCGCATCGTATCGCCCGCCAATTGATGGGGAAGCTTTGTTTCATGCCACTTCCAGAGTTTGCTCCGGAAATTTAAATCACACGAAACCGTCATGCCCCGGTCTTTGGCTGTTTTTGCTCCATGCAAAGTTGCGTTTGCTGCTTCTTTGGAGAGGGCAGGTGTGATCCCAGTGAGGTGCAAGTGGTCCGCGGTAGCGAAAATGTCGGCCCACGGATACTCGGCAGCATCGGCGAGACTTACCGACGATCCGCTCCTGTCGTAGTGAACGCGGCCCGGACGCTGGCAGGCACCCGTCTCCACAAAAATTAAACCGAGGCGACCAGGCGCGCGTTGAACATATTCCGTTTTCACACCATAGCTTTGAATTTTTGCGATTAGCATATCAGCCAGCGGATTCTCATTAGGCAAAGCAGTGACATAGCGGACCTCCTGACCCAGGATTGCGAGTGAACAAGCAACATTTAGCTCGGCTCCCGCCGGTCCCACTTCGAACATTCCATCACTTTGCTGCCACCGTTTTAAATCGTGCGGGCCCAATCGCAGCATGGCCTCGCCGAAGGTTACAAAAGTGGTCATTCGTTAGCCTTTACCTCGTGTTAAATCAACGATCTTGCGTGCCCTCGCAGCCCGCCGCGAGATTTCTTCCCAGTTCTGGCTTTGAATCAAGTCTTGCGGTGCGATCCAGCTTCCACCGACGGCCAAAGTCGATGGAAAAGCAAGGTATTCTCGCATCCCATCCTCGCTAATGCTGCCAGTTGGCAGAAATTTTAAATCGAGGTGTTGATATGGTGCCGCCACGCTACGAAGTAGTGGAAGTCCTCCGGCAGTACCCGCCGGAAAAAATTTCAGTTCCCGACATCCTAAGTTGATTGCGGTCTCAATCTCCGATGGCGTAAGAATACCGGGCGCAAATGGCAGACCCCGTTGCTGTGCTCTCGCCAGTGTTTCGCAATTCAGCCCTGGTGCAACTGCCATGGTAGCTCCCGCATCTATCGCGAGGTCGACTTGTTCGGGAGAAAGCACGGTGCCCGCAACAGGGATGATTTCCGGAAGCTCGCGAACAATGTTTGCTAACCCCTCAACTGCGTCCTTCGTGCGAAACGTGACCTCCGCGACCTCGACCCCTCCCTCCCACAGCGCGCGAGCGGTGGGGACTGCATCGCTCACGTTTTCGATGATCAGCACGGCGACTGCGCCCGCCTTGTACAAGCGATCGCATAAGTCGACGGGAAATGCGTTAGTCATGGGGAACCCTTTCTGCAAGCAGAGTTGATCCCAAGGGGGAACACCTGCCGTAAGTATGCTCTGCCACGCCCCTTCTTTTAAGGGGCGACTGGTTGCTTAAGACAAAATGGAAAAGATCGGATACAATCCACGGATTGAAAATATTGGACACCACAGGGGAATTGCGATGCCACGATCGACTGTTTGGAGTCGACGCGAGTTTGTAGGCCGAGGCCTTTGGGGACCGGTGCTTCCCTTGACCATGCCTCTTATCTTTTCATCATCCGCGACGCGGATTGCGTTTGCTGAGAATCAGGGGCAAAACGTATCGCTCGCTGGAAGAGTTTACAAAACGCTCAAGTTGGGAATGGTAAAAGTAGGGGGATCGCTGGAGGAGAAATTTTTTGCGGCAAAATCAGCGGGTTTTGCCGGCATTGAAATGCCCGCGCCCGGGTTAAACGTGGAAGAAACGACCAAAGCAATGCGTGCGACCGACATGATCGTGGACGGCACAGTAATTTCTACGCATTGGAGCGTTCGGCATAGCGATCCCGATGCGGAGGTACGGAAGGTTGCGCTAGATCATTTGAAAGAGTCTTTGCAGAAAACCCATGCTGTGGGCGGTCATACCGCCTTGCTGGTCGTAGGACACGGCAAAGATGGCTCGCCGAAGGAGGTGTGGGATCGCTCGCTGGACAATATTTCCAAGGCAATTCCGTTAGCGGCAGAATTGGGCGTGGTGATCGCGATCGAAAACGTGTGGAACCAGTTCTTATATGATCACCAAGGAGATTCAAATCAATCGGCCGAACGGTTTGTAACTTATCTCGATCAACTCAACTCGCCCTGGGTGGGGATGCAGTTCGATATCGGCAATCACTGGAAATATGGCAGTACGGGAGACTGGATTCGGAGCCTGGGACGTCGAATTGTTAAATTGGATGCAAAAGGTTTTTCTCGTCAGCGGGATACCTTTACAAAAATTGGCGAAGGAGATGTCGATTGGGCCGACGTACGCAGAGCGCTCCGCGAAATAAATTTTTACGGTTGGTGTGCAGCCGAAGTAGATGGTGGCGATGAGGCGCGTCTACGAGAAATATCAAAAAATCTGGACCACGCGTTTCTTCTCGGCTAAGCCGGATACACAATCGGGGGTGATCCTGACGATGGAACGACAACACAGTCGGCTTGGCCTGTTACTTTTTTTAATTTACCTGCTGCTCTATGGCGGGTTTGTACTGATCAATACCTTCCGCCCCGATTGGATGCAGGTTCAGCCTCTGAACGGCGTTAATTTGGCTATTGTTTATGGTTTTGGTCTTATTCTTGCCGCCTTCCTTCTTGCGTTGATTTACGGTCTTTTTTCGCATGACGAGCCTCCCGAGGAGTCGCCGTGACCGATCAATCTTCTCTGCTTGCGATCGTCTTGTTTTTCGTGTTCGTTGGCGTGACGCTCGGGATCAGTTTCTTTTTGGGGCGGCAGGCAAAGTCCCCGAAGGGTTATTTTGCGGCCCACGGCCAGATTCCCTGGTTTGTGAATGGCATCGCGTTTGCTGGAGATTATCTTTCTGCAGCCTCATTTCTTGGTATCTGCGGGATGATTGCCTTTTATGGCTACGACGGCTTTCTTTATTCAATTGGCTATCTCGCCGGGTGGATTGTTGCCCTGTTTGTGGTCGCCGAACCGATGAAGCGTCTGGGTAAATTCACTTTTGCGGACGCACTGGATGCTCGTTTTAACTCGCGTGGTATTCGGTTAGCGGCCGGAATAAGTACGCTCGCGGTGAGTATTTTCTATTTGATACCGCAAATGGTGGGTGCTGGAGTGCTCATCAGGCCACTTCTCGACTTTCCGCATGAAGTTGGCGTGTTGTTGGTCGGTGTCACCGTTATTTTGATCGTGGTAACTGCCGGAATGGTTTCCACCACGTGGGTCCAGTTTCTCAAGGGGTCGCTGCTGGTGATCTTCAGTGCTGTGCTTGCGGTATTAATTATCCAGCGTGGATTCAATACCGAACCTGAAACATCGCATCGCTTCGCCAGTTTGGGACCATTTTCAGAAGCTCAGCTTCATGCAGAACTCGGGAAGCGAATTGAATTACAAAATCAAACCATTTTGCCTGCCGAGGGGGCCTGGCAGGACCAACCATTCATTCGTACGCGCGATAACGTAAGTGGACGCATCACGGTGTGGAGTCGAGACCGTGTGACTGCGGATAAAATTATGCTTCGCGAGGGCCAGATGATCTCGCAGCAAAAGGATGGCCAAATCCTCATCTCTGGTTTACCCAAAGGAAAAGATCCCGGGGAGGCTCTGCTGTATCCGGTGGGCCGCGTGAGCCGTCTACCCGGCGGCGAGCAAAAGACGGGTCCTCTCAACCCACTCTCCTTTTTTAAGGCACTTGAGCAGAGTGAGGTGATTCTCTGGAGGAAAAAAAAGCTTGTTGATGCCACAGGAATGACCACCGTCTATTTCCAGAAACCGACTCCCGGAAGTCAGGTACTGCGTCCAGGAGAGCATCCGCGATTTCAAGGGATCCGTAGCGATGATCCGCTCGCGAAGATTGACTTTCTCTCTCTGATGCTGGCACTTTTCTGTGGAACGGCATCTCTGCCGCACATCCTCATTCGTTACTATACGGTGAAGGATGTGAGTGCTGCTCGCAAAAGTACGATCGTGGGAATTGCGACGATCGGTTTTTTCTATATCCTCACTCTCTATTTGGGGTTGGGGGCAATGACCAGCGGCGCATTGGATTTGACCGACAGTAACATGGCGGCACCCCTGTTAGCCAAAAGTATCAATCAGTGGTTGTTCGCCGTTATTTCAGCGATCGCTTTTACCACTGTACTTGGGACGGTGAGTGGATTGATCCTTGCATCAGCAGGTGCAGTAAGCCACGACCTCGTCTCTTGTTTTCGCCAAGAGCCGCTCACAGATGTTGCCCAAGTACGTGTTGCCAAAATTGCTTCTTGTGTTGTTGGAGCTATCGCCATCGTGCTTGGGATAGTTTTTCAGCAAATGAATGTGAGCTATCTTGTGGGTTGGGCCTTTAGTGTGGCAGCGTCGGCCAATCTTCCCGCACTGGTCATGCTACTCTTTTGGAAAGGAGTCACCCATCAAGGTATCGTTGCGGGAATCCTTGTCGGGATGATCAGCTCACTCACCTGGATTCTCCTCAGTGGCGACACGTTCGAAAAGGTATATGGTCTCGATGCCTCTGCAGCCCTGGTCCCCTTTAGTCAACCCGGCATTGTCACTATTCCGCTTGGGTTCGCATCCCTGGTGATCGTTTCACTACTGACGCAGCCTAAAACTAAGACAGCCTGAGGAAGTCTGTCCTGAGATGCAGCCCTCTGAGATCCTCAAGCATACCTTCGGCCACGATACGTTCCGCGGTCAACAGAAATTAATCATCGAGCGTATTCTGGGTGGTGGTCATGCGCTGGTGATCATGCCGACCGGAGCTGGAAAATCGCTTTGTTATCAGATTCCCGCGCTTATGTTGGCCGCCGATCAAGGCATGACCGTGGTGATTTCTCCCTTGATTGCGCTAATGAAGGATCAAGTCGACGCCCTGCAACTTCAAAACGTCCGTGCCGCTTTCATCAACTCGTCCCTTACTCGCGATCAGCGAGAAGCAAGTTATGCGGCGCTCCAACGCGGCGCATACGATCTGCTCTATGTGACCCCGGAGCGTTTTCGCAAACCTGAGTTTCTTGCAGCCCTCTCACAAAATAAAGTGGCCCTACTAGCGGTAGACGAAGCCCACTGTATTAGTCAGTGGGGCCACGATTTCAGGCCAGACTACACGCGTCTTGTGGAAATTCGTCAGATCGTTGGCGACCCGACCACGGTCGCCCTCACGGCGACCGCCACTCCAGAGGTTCAAGCAGATATTATCGCTCAACTTGGTCTCACCCCAGGGGAGGCGACATTATTTCACGAAGGGATTGAAAGACCGAATCTTGAACTTGAAGTCGAACAGGTGTGGGGAGCGGAGGAGAAGTTCGCACATATTCTCCGCGTGAGAAAACAATTCACGGGTCCCGGGATCGTTTATTTTTCACTCATCCGCAGCCTGGAAGAAATGAGCGAAAGATTGGATTCTCAGCGGGTTGACCATTTGGTGTATCACGGAAAGTTGGCCCCACGGGAGCGAAAGCAACTCCAAGAGGAATTTATGCAGGGCAAAGATCAACTGGTTTTGGCGACCAACGCATTTGGTATGGGAATTGATAAGCAAAATATCCGTTTCGTTCTTCATGCTGAAATTCCCGGGTCGATGGAATCCTACTATCAGGAAATAGGCCGTGCCGGACGTGATGGGGCTCCTTCACTATGTTTGCTACTTTACGACGAAAGTGACTTGGCCACGCAAATGGAATTTATTCAATGGAGTAATCCCGACGCTGATTTCTGTGCGCGCGTGTTCGATTATCTGCAGCGAGATAGTGAAAAAATTAATGCCTTTGGACAAGAATGGCTTCGAGATCAATTGCATTTCAAGCATCGTCACGACTTTCGCCTCGAGACGGTTTTTCAACTGTTTGATCGCTATGAGGTGATCGATGGAAGTTTACATCCTTTGAAGATTAAGGCGCTTCATTCTCTTCCCCCGGCGCTTATCGATCCGGAAGAACGACACCAGAAATTATTGAGAGACCAAAAAAAGCTGCACGCACTTCTTGAATATGTAAAGTGTGAAGCGGATCGAAAAGCGTATATTCACACTTACTTCGGACTGCCTTATCACGAAAGGGAGTCATAAATCTTCTCAGTGCAGTATAGAATGAGGCGATCACGTCTATAATCATTGCCGACGCGCAGAATAGGATTCGGAGAGTCGGATGTGGAACCAGAGAGTAATTCAATTCGTGATTGTGGGCGCTATCGTGTGCTGGCTGTCTGCGGCAGAGCGGAAGTCGGTGTCTGCGGCGCCGACAAGCAAGGTTGCGGCGACGGCCGATCAGGTTCACCTGCCACCACATTTCTTTGTGGAAAAAGTGTATCAAGTGCCCCGAAAAACTTATGGATCGTGGGTTGCGCTGACAGTCGATCCGGAGGGCCGGTTGATTGTTTCTGCCGAATCGGGAGGCCTTTATCGGGTGACACTTCCGGAGAAAGGGAGCCGCGATAAATTAGAAATTGAGAAAATAGATGTCCCCCTCGGTCAGGCGCAGGGATTACTCTGCGCCTTTGATAGTCTGTATGTCATCGTCAATGGCCGGTCAGCCCAAGGCCCGGGACTCTATCAGGTTTCGGATTCGAATGGTGACGATCGCTACGATCAGGTCGCACTTTTGAAAAAATTGAATGGAATCGGAGAGCATGGCCCCCATGGGGTCGTCTTGGGTCCGGACGGTAAATCGCTCTATATCATTGCAGGAAACGCGACGGAGATGCCTGAGTGTGGGAGGAGCCTCGCACCGAAACTGTGGGCTAATGATTCGATTCTCGCAACGCAGAATGACTCGCGAGGATTTGGTGCCCATTTGCGACCGCCGGGCGGTTGGATCTGTCGGACTGACCCGACTGGGACCCAATGGGAATTGGTGGCGACCGGCTTTCGCAACGCATACGATTTAGCATTCAATCGAGAGGGAGAATTATTCACGTTCGACTCAGACAACGAGTGGGACATGGGGATGCCATGGTATCGTCCCACCCGAGTCTGCCACGCCGTCAGCGGCGCGGAATTCGGTTGGCGCACAGGTACGGGAAAATGGCCCTCGCATCGCCCCGACAGCCTCCCCCCGGTAGTCGACGTGGGACCCGGATCGCCAACCGGCATCGCTTTCGGTTACGGCACCGATTTTCCTGAAAAATATCAAGACGCGCTTTTTTTGGGCGATTGGAGTTTTGGAAATATCTATGCCATCCATCTCATCCCACACGGCAGTTCGTATCGCGCGGACATCGAACCGTTTGCTTCAGCGGTGCCACTTCCGATAACCGATCTTACGGTCAGGCCCCAAGATGGCATGCTTTATTTCACCACTGGCGGTCGTGGACTGGAATCGTCCCTCTATCGGATTGGTTATCGGCAGAGTGGCTCTCCCGATAAAGATTCCATCGAAATGCCATCGCCGCACGAAGAGACGGCACGCCTCACGAAACTGCGACGTAGACTTGAGTCACTGCATCAACCGAGCAACCCCGCAGAGATCGCTGCGGTATTGGAAACAGCGTGGCCGTTTCTTTCACACCCTGATCGTCATATTCGTTATGCGGCTCGCGTCATTTTAGAACATCAACCGCTTGCCGCCTGGAAGGAGCGTGTTCTTGCCGAGACCGATCCAAACGCGATCATTCAATCCGCAATTGCCCTTGCCCGCACACACGCGCAGGCCGATCCTCTCCTGCAGAAGGCGCTATGCGATGTACTTGAAAAGGTCGATTGGTCGACACTTCGAGAGAGAGAGCAGATCGATTTAGTGCGTGCGTACCAGTTGGCATTGATTCGCCTCGGTCCACCCACCGAAACGCTGAGGCAGACGCTGGTCAAACGAGTGGACAGTTTTTTTCCGGCGGATTCACCCGCTTTGAATCAAGAATTGTGCGGCCTTCTTGTCGCACTTCGCTCTCCTCACGTCGTGTCCAAAACGCTTGCCCTTCTCGCGGCGGCAGGAACACAGCAAGAGAAAATACATTACATGCTCTCGCTGCGTCTCCCGTATTTGGAATGGACTGACCAACAGCGGAAGACCTATTTTGCATGGTTTGAGGAAGCGAAAGCATATCGCGGTGGCGAATCATTTGATAGTTTCACCACACAAGTTTTCGATGAAGCGATTGAACATCTCGACGAAGTGACAAAACAAAAACTTATTCCACTCCTCGGCGACGCGCCGGGAAGAGAAGACTCCACATCGAAAACAATCGAAAGTCGCGATGCTACGTCGCGACCGATCATACGCAAATGGAGCGTGGAAGATTTGAATGAAAGGTTGTCACACACGGATCGCAGAATCGATTTGAAGCAAGGAGAAGCCCTCTTTTCGGAATTGGGATGTTTTCGCTGCCATCGGATCGCCGGGCGAGGTGGTATCCTTGGCCCGGACCTGACGGCAGTGGGGCGCCGCTTCAGTCCACGGGATCTGTTGGAGGCAATTATTGAACCAAGCCGGGTTATTTCAGATCAGTATCGGGCAACGATTTTCACTCTCGCCGACGGGAAGCGCATCACAGGCCACATTGCTGATCTCCACCGGGATGAATGGAGTGTGATCACCGACATGTCGCAACCCCGCAACTATACAAAGATTGCAAAAGATCAGATTGACGATCTGCAACCCTCGCCGGTTTCCATGATGCCGAGCGGATTGCTCGACGTACTCACGGAAGAAGAAATAACCGATTTATTAGGCTACCTGCGTTACGATCATACATCGCGTTAGTTCTGAACCGAACCGTCATTATCAAAGGCGTTGAGAGGCTAGTCTTATCACGGACCAACCACAAACGATTGTCGCGAAAGCGACATTCGGGAAAAAAATTAATCGCTTGATTCAGTTCTTTTGGATGAAGGAACGCGAGCCTACCTATATCATAAGTACTGCCCTCTTTATCCGATGTTTAGGTGCGGTCTATCTGACCGCTTTTCTTTCTCTCTGGATTCAGATCGATGGACTTTTCGGTAGCGATGGAATTCTTCCAGCCAGCACTTTTTTGGAGCAGATGGCACGCTACTACGCTGGGCATTCTCTTTTTTGGGAATTGCCGACACTTGCCTGGTTCGGTTCCAGCGATACAGCACTTCACGTTCTCTGCGGTTTAGGTTCGCTTGGATCGCTGCTGCTGATCTTTGGGCTCTTGCCTCTGCCGATGCTTGTGCTGCTCTGGAGTTGTTATCTCTCATTATTCCATGTAGGCCAGGTGTTTTTAAGTTTTCAGTGGGACATTCTCCTGCTCGAGGCAGGATTTCTTGCCATTTTTATCGCGCCCCTTACCCGCTCCCGATGCTTCTCTGATTCGCCCCCGCCTCGAATTGTTCTTTGGCTTTTGTGGTGGCTGCTGTTTCGATTAATGTTCGAATCGGGAATCGTCAAATTGACGTGGAACGACGTGGGAGACTTATCGATTGAGAACGTGTGGGAATCTCTCACGGCATTAAAATTCCACTACTGGACTCAGCCTCTCCCCTTACCCACCGCATGGTATGCCCATCAACTGCCGGGTTGGATTCAAAAAATATCGGTCGTTTTTGTCCTTGCAATTGAACTGCTGCTGCCCTTTTTTATCATCCTTGGCCGGAGAATGCGACGCGTTGCGTGTGGTGGTTTTATCATGTTGATGGGCATCATTGCCCTCACAGGCAACTATAATTTTTTTAATTTACTCACAATGATTCTTGCCATGCTATTGATTGATGACGAGTTCTGGCCGACCCGCTTTCGCGACCGAGTTGTCGCTTTGCAGCGTCCACAATGGATCGATTGGCACCAGAGTCGAAGCTACGTACTTGTTCCGTTTACCATTTTTGCAATTACTGTCGGGGCACTTCAAATGGTAACGGCCAGCAGTCCTGCATCCGAATGGAGCCGCGCATGGGCCGATTCTATCAATCCGCAGCAGTGGGCCCTTGTGAACAGCTATGGCCTCTTTCGGAAAATGACCGAAACACGGCCCGAAATTGTGATCGAAGGCAGTCGAGACGGAAACCGATGGACGGAGTATGAATTTTGCTTTAAGCCTGGCAGGCTGGAAGAGCCACCCCATTTTGCTGCGCCGCACCAACCCCGTATCGATTGGCAGATGTGGTTTGAGGCATTGCGATGGGAACGCGTGCATCAAGCGACAGGGTCAGTGAATTTATGATATGCGAGTCAGTGGTTTCTCGGTTTCCTTCAGCGACTGCTTGAGGGAAAGTCTGCCGTATACGACCTGCTTT
>JAQWPY010000106.1 GCA_029245145.1 Pirellulales bacterium
GATACTCACAAGGATTAGCACTGCGTTGCCTGCCAGAAGCCAGGTGAAGGCTTCGGGCATATCCATCAGCGAATCATCGACTCCGAGGTCGAATGAGTACCGGATCAGGTTTGCCCAGAGCCATTGCAGCGCAATGTAGATAAAAAAGGCGAGGGCCACATGCGGAAAGCCGTTCCACGGCACGAGTCGCCTCGGTTCGGTCGGAAGTATCGCTCCGCGTTCGCGGTAGCGGTCGAGCAGCAAGAGCCACAAGATGCCCCAGGGAAGGAGTATCGCATACAGGGCAGAAATGGTGGGGATGTTGCTCATAGCCACTCGGGAATCATTTCATGCGTCGGCGTTCGCGATCGCAGTCGATCCTTCCCTACCCCACCGACTTTTTCGCCAACCGCCAGGCGGCGAGCACATATTCGGCGCCCGAATAGAGTGTCAGCAGGATCGTGGCCCAGAGAATGATCTGCACTGTCTGGGCCAAGCCTGCCGTCGGTGACTCTTCACTGGCGGTTGCCAACAGGTAAAGGCTCGCCAGAACCGCCACGCATTGCAGCACCATTTTTAATTTACCGGCCATTTTGGCGGAAAAATCGGTGCCGTGCTGTTCGAAAAAGCTGCGCAGGGCCGTTACCAGCAGCTCTCGTGCGGTGACCACCACGGCCATCCACGGTGCGATCCCCGAATGTTCACTACCGACGAGGAAGATGAAGGCCCCGCAGATAATCACTTTGTCGACAAACGGGTCAAAAATGCGTCCCACCACGGTGACTTGCCCGTATTTTCTTGCCCAGTATCCATCCACCCAGTCGGTGCCCGCTGCCACCGCAAAAAGTATCAGCCCGCTCCAGTACAGGGTATTTCGGGCGGCTGCACCGGTCTCCGGAGATTGAGCGATGCCGATCACCAGGAAGAGAATGATCGCCAGAACGAGTCGCAGCGAGGTTAAGAGATTCGGAACATTCAGCGCACCGCGGAGGGGAGAATTCTGGCTCAACAGGTCACTCCTTATGCTGCTGTATGCTCGAATCGGTCGGTACTGCGATCAGGTCGTATCCCTGGCTCGTAACGATCTCACAGGGATAAATCTCTCCCTGGTGGAGATTTTCTCCCGTGATAAAGACCAAACCATCAATGTCCGGGGCATCGGCATAACTTCTACCGATCCAGACATTGCTCTCTTCCGGATGTTGTCGATCGATCAATACGTCGTGTACTTTGCCCACCTGTGACGCATTGAAATTAAAAGCAACCTGCTGCTGCGTTGCCATCAAAATGTCGCGCCGCTCCTCGGCAACCGATTCCGGCAGGTGTCCATCGAGTCGCGCGGCGGGGGTATCTTCCTCGAGCGAATAAGTGAAAACACCCAACCGTTCGAATCGTTGCTGCTCGACAAACGCCACAAGTTCCTCGAATTGTTCTTCCGTTTCGCCGGGAAACCCGGTGATCATGGTGGTCCGCATCACAAGTTGATCGACCTGACTGCGCAGTTTTTCCAGTAATTGTTCGGTCGCTTGGCGATCGACTTTCCGCTGCATTCGCCGAAGCACCCGATCATTAATGTGCTGGAGCGGCATGTCGAGGTAGGGGACGATGCGATCGCTGTGGGCAATCTGTTCGATCAGTTGATCGTCAAAATACATCGGGTAGAGATACATCAAACGGATCCATTCTATCCCTTGTACCTCTTCGAGTTTTTCCAAAAGCTCAGTGAGTCGACTGGTGCCATAGAGATCGCGACCGTAGTACGTGGTGTCTTGGGCAACCAGAATCAGTTCCTTCACTCCATCAGCTGCCAATTGTTCTGCTTCGGCAATCACTTCCTCGATCGGCTTGGTGGCATGCTTGCCTCGCATCTTGGGAATCGCACAGAAGGTGCAAAGCCGGTCGCATCCCTCCGAAATTTTGAGATAGGCAAAGTGGCGAGGTGTGATCCGCAGGCGATCTCGATCGGTGAGTGGCCGCAGAGGCGCCGGATGAAACAGCGCCCGCTGTTCGTGGAGGCCTCCGATGAGTCGATCCGCGAGTTGGCTGATTTCGTCCCGGGCGAACACTCCGGCGACGTGGTCGATTTCGGGTCGCTCGGTGAGAAGCGTTTCCTTCTGCCGTTCGGCCAGGCATCCTGCCACGATGAGTCCTCGGAGTTGTCCCTCGCGTTTCAGTTTGACCATCTCATCGATGACCCCATACGACTCTCTGCGTGATGAGGCGATAAAGCCGCACGTATTGACGATCGCAAAATCGGCCTGCTCCGGATCATCGACGAGTTGATACCCCTCCAGATCGAGCCGACCGAGTATGTTTTCACTATCGACGAGATTTTTCGGGCATCCGAGGCTCACCAGCGCATAGGTGCCCTTGCAGTCGGATTTTTTCAGTTGGTCGGTAAACGTTCCGGACACGGAAAACCTCTCGTCGGGTGCCGAGGGAGAGTCTCAAGGAGGCTTCTATCCTACCCCACAAACGCCGTGAGAGGGAGTCGACCCGTCGTCTTTCGAATCGGCTCTCACCGGCTCAAGAGGCTGCACGCTGCGGCTTTTGTGCCTTTTGAGGATTGGAAAGTAGCGAGGCAAGGCGGTGGAACAAATCTTCGAGATGGGTCGGTTTCGGCAGAATCTCGCTCGCCCCCATGTCGATGGCACGCGCCACATCTTCAAACCGTGGGAAGTCGAGCAGCGCGAGCAGAGGTGCTTGCCGAAAACGCGAGTGAATGCGTTGAAGGGAGTCGAGGTGATCGGGAGACCCTTCCCAGAGGATCGCCTGGGGGCGCTCGATCCGCAGCGGTCTCTGTGGGTCGATCCATACCGTTGCGTAGCCCTGATCGCGACAGGCGGTGGCAAGCATGTCGGCCATATCCTCGCCGTGTGTGTGGATTGCAATCATTTGATCCTTCGAGCGGGGCGGAAAGGCGCGGAAAAGAGTCCGTTCGTGATCGCTGGCGATGACCGGCAGTCCGAAACTGGGGAGTCGATGCTGCCGAAAGTGCATCAAATCCATTTCCCAGTGGGCCCACCAGCTATTCCACCCTTGGTAGAGCATGCCCGGCCACGGGTTGCCGCTACGGGCCTGACCCTCACACCAACTGCTCCCGACGGCCAAAAATCGCGCAAGTGGTAGGGCACGCTGCACGCGTTCCAATTCGCGATGCGGATGCTCCCCCGGCCAGCGTTCCGCCACGATCACCACATCGACATCGCCGGGGTCACTTTCAAGCCACCGGACCGCATTCCGACAATCGCTTGCCGCATGGACAGTGGCCACTTTGCGGATCACAGGCGGGAGCGATTGAAATTCGCGCTGCGAAAAGTTTCCGATCAGCAGTGCACGCATATCAAAGAGCAAGCAGTCGTTTGGGGGATATTTCACCGCCGACACGCATCGAGTGATAGCACTGACGGCAGGCGTTTTTACGGGATACCTCAAAAACGCGAGGTCATCTTTCTCTAATCATCGAGTCTTGTCCAGATCAACTTGACTCATCGTCCCGCATAGAACACATTTTGTCTTCTCCTGACCGCTTTCTGATGCATCGTGGTTCGGGGAATTCGGCGAACAGGATGTTCGCTCGAGTCGAGACGGGTGGATGAGACGATGGTTCTCATCACGCACTTGATCGCATAGGCAAGGAGGCCAAGCGGTGCAAAAACATGGTTTGCTCAAAGTTCACGGTCTACCCCTCACAGAGATTCTTCCCGGGGGAAGACTTTTCGGTGCGGACGAAATCTGGTTTACGTCGTGCACCTCAGATGTTCATCAGTGTCACGAAGGTGATCTTTACGTGGCAATCCTCGGGGAGAGCGACGATGGGCACCTGAAGGTGAACGAGGCAATCGAGCAAGGCGCAAGTGCGATTGTGACCGAACGCTTGATCCCCGCGCAGTCGGTCCCTCAGTATATCGTTGCCGACACGCGGATCGCCTACGCGAACATGTGTCACGCGATTTCAGGTTTTCCCAGTCGTCGACTCAATGTAGTCGGAGTTGCCGGAAGCGAGGGCAAAACGACGACCACCTGTTTGATCCAGTCGATCATTCGGTCCGCGGGTCTGCAGAGCGGAATTCTCAACGGACTCGGGTACTGCGATGGCGCAAAGACCGTCCCGAGCGAAGCGGCAACCCCGGGGCCTGCCGTCTTTGCCGACTATCTCGCTCGTATGCGGGCCGGGGGCTGTTCGCACGCCGTCGTGGAGCTTGAAGACAGGGCGATTGTCGGCAAAAGAACGGCCGGTGTGGAGTTGGATGTCGCCTGCATCACGGCGTGTCGCGGTGCTGATTCCAGTGCATCTGAGGGCAATGAGTCTGAGGACAGCGTGGATGCGATCCCGTCCCGCATTTTCGAGCAACTACGACCGGAAGGCCTGGTCGTTCTCAACGCGGATGATCCCACGTGCAGAATGCTCGAAGAGGAGTTGCATCACCCGGTCCTCACATTCGGTCTCGAGCAACCGGCGGTCCTCACGGCCACGCTCCTCGAGAGGGTTGCGAGCGAACAAACGTTTTTAATTCATTGGGGTAACGAGACCATACCGGTCCGAACGCATATGATCGGGGATCACCATATTTATGATTGCCTTGCGGCGGCCGCCGTGGGACTGGCATACGGGATCGAGTTGGAAACGATCGTCCGTGGAATCGAGCGGGTCGATCGGATGCCAGGACATCTGGAGCGGATCGAATGCGGGCAACCCTTTTCGCTGTTTGTCGATAGTGGATACACGCCGGCGGCAGTGGGGTCCGCACTGCAAGCACTGCGCGAGACGACCCGCGGGAAACTGATTTGCGTCTTCGGTGCCCCGGGAGAGCGGGATCGGGACCTTCGCTCCCAGCTCGGGGCGGCGGTGGCCGAATGGGCTGATCAACTTATCATTACCGACGGTAACCCGGCTCGCGAGGATTCGATGCAAATCGCCGGGGATATTTTGCAAGGAATTTCCGACACCTGCGATCCCCGCGTTGAACTCGATCGGGCGAGTGCTATTGAGATTGCACTGGCCACCGCTGAGGCGGGTGATTGTGTGTTGATTGCCGGTCGTGGACATCAATCCTGGCAACTGATCGGGACGCGGCGTTTCCCGTTCGATGATCGCGATGTGGCGCGACGTTGCTTGCAGTCCGGTCGCTGGGGATCGTCTCTTGGAGGCGAAAAGAGGGCTGCCTGACTGCTGGCACGGCATGCGAGACTCCGCTTTGCCAGCCTGCTTTTAAAAATCTCTCGGTCGCCTAGCGAAATCGCCCTTGGCACCCCACGGTGAATTTGGTACTTCACCCCCGCACCGCACGCAGCGGTAAGGTTGCATATCGTTGCACACGCTGCGAAGCAGGATCGAATAGCTGAAAATATTGGAGGTTCCATCGTTAGCGTGAAGGTTGCGGGGCCTGATCGCTGCCCTTCCTCCTGGGTAGGAGCATACTAACTGCCGGTCGTTACGGTTTCTGGGTCAACCAGATCGGTAGAAGCTTCACGATGGAACTTGTGACTGAGCACTGGGGCGGCCTCGAGCCGCCCCAGTGACTCAGGGATTTTTTCCGGGAGTCGATTGAACTCAAGCAATTCGCTTTCTCGTTCTCAAACACTCAGTCTCTTGTGTGACTGAGTGTTTTTATTTTGGACGAAACTCTGCGACGGTGGCGGGGTTTTAAGGGCAGGTAGGAATATGAAGTACGAGTCACGCGATACACAGGGCGATCTGGTCGCTCTGCCGCAGGGGACGGGACTTGCGCCCCACGTCGTTTTTGCCGGTGGCGAAGCGGGCGGGCATCTTTTTCCCGGGCTTGCTGTGGCCGAGTCACTGCGGCAACTGCTACCGGAGTTGCGGATCACGTTTGCCGGTGCGGGTAGCCGGATTGAGAGGCGGGCAGTGCATGCCACAGGCTTTGCCTATCAGGGGCTCCCCTGCCCTTCCGCTACGTTCGGCTGGCGCGACACCTGGAATCATCTGAAAGATCAGCGTCAGGCGATGCTCGCATCGCGCGAGTTCGTCAGACAGGCCGGGGTGTTGGCAGTGGTCGGTCTGGGAGGGGCGGCAAGTTTGCCGATCGCGCGTGCGGCTGCTCAGGAAGGCATTGCCTTGGCACTGCTCGAACAAAACGTCTCTCCGAGTCGTGTGACGCGTAAACTTTGTCGCATTGCGTCGCTCGTTTGTCTTTCGTTTGCTGCAACTCGTCATCGGATCTCGGCGAAGACAGCGGTGCGGATTACCGGAGGTCCGGTCCGTTTGAGGCGAAATCTCAAAGGGGCTGAGCGTCCCCATGGCTCAAGGTTGCTAATCACGGGAGGGACTTGGGGTTCAGAGGATTTGAATCATTCGGTGCCCCGCGCACTCTACAAGATCGGTCGCTCGCTGAGGCATTGGCAGATTGTGCATCAGGCGGGTCCCGGTCGCGTGGAATGGACGCGTGCGTTGTATCGGAAATTTGCGTTACCCGCGCACGTCGTACCGTTTCTCGACAATCTTCCGAG
>JAQWPY010000214.1 GCA_029245145.1 Pirellulales bacterium
CCACACAATAGATAATATGACCAGCACCTTGAGCGTCTAATCGATCAGTTTTTCCAGGGCACCACACGTCATGCCCCAGGCCCAAGGCGCGAGTCACCAACCGGGCACCGATGAAACCACTACTTCCAAGAATGGTGTACCTCAAGATTGTCTCTCCCTGAGAGAATCCAAGCGGTCCATTTCATCCTCGCGGTATAATTTGTTTTTTCCAGACAAGAGATTGCGCGCTCTACAAAGCAACGAACCCTCGGCGCCTGTTTCAGTGGTTTGATTCATCGTACGTAGTCTTCGTATTGATTATCCCGCTCATTGATCACTACTGGTTCTAACGGCCACCTGATGGAGAAAGACGGGTCGTTCCAACGAACACCTGCTGCCGACTCCGGGTGAAAAAAATCCGTCATTTGATAATGAACATCCGTATTATCAGAAAGCGTCATAAACCCATGAGCGCAACCATCAGGAATGTAAAGCATCGTTCCTTTGTCTGAAGTCAACTCCAGTCCAAACCACGCTTTGTAAGTGGGTGAATCAGCACGCAAATCGATGATCACGTCAAAAATTGCGCCACGGGTTACTTGTACCAATTTGCGTTCCGAGTGTGGTTCCGATTGATAGTGCATGCCTCGCAAGGTACCCCGCCGTTCGTTGTGAGACACACTGCATTGGACAAATTGTGTCTCTAATCCCTGCGCTGCAAACTCTTGCCGACACCAAGTCCTTGCAAAATATCCCCGATGATCTTCGTGCCGTTCCTGCTCGATCACGTACACGCCCGGGATTTTGGTTGACTGAAATATCACGGCATTCTTCGATCGGTTTTACGCTACCCTGACTTCTGGTATCGGAATAATGAATCGCCCACCTCTCCGACGGTACTCGGATTGTTGCTGTAGTATTTCCTCTGAAAAATTCCAGGTCAGTAACAGAACGTAATCCGGTCGATCGGTGACCAACTTTTCGGGATCACATATCTGCAGATGGGTTCCGGGCGTGTACCGCCCTTGCTTCACCGTACTTCGATCCACAACAAAATCCAAAAGGTCGTCACCAAGATCAAAATAGTTCAATAGCGTGCTTCCCTTGGCGGAGGCACCATACACGGCAATCCGTTTATCTTCGGCTTTCAAATTCTGAAGTAATTTCGTCAGATGAGTCCGCAATGAATCGACTCGTTCACCGAACGCCTGGTAATACTCCAATCGCTTGACCCATCCTTTTTCTTCATCGAGCAAATCCCGGACTGATCGGCTCGGATCGCCAGATTTTGCCGCATAGATTCTGAGTGAGCCACCATGGATTGAACTTCGTTCTACGTCCACAATTGTCAATTTGTGTCGACGAAACAGCGCATCGAGGGCCGTGAGTGAAAAGTAGCAAAGGTGCTCATGGTAAATTGTGTCAAACTCGGTCTGATCGATGAGATCTCTCAAATAAGGCACTTCAATAACAGCGATGCCTGTCGACTTCAGCAATTTTTCCACACCGCTAACAAATCCATTAAGATCGGCAACGTGCGCCAACACGTTATTCGCATGTATCACATCCGCGTTGAGATTCTGCGCAACAAGTTTCTCTGCAAGTCGCTCCCCAAAAAAATCACAGATGGTCCTGATATCCTGATCTTGAGCGACTCGAGCAATGTTTTCAGCCGGCTCGATGCCCAGTACGGGAATATTGGCATTTTTGTAATTTTTAAGCAGATATCCATCGTTGCTTGCCAACTCGACGACCAGCGAAGATGAATCAAGACCTTGCATGCGTTTGATTTTTTTGGCACATAACGCCGCGTGATCCAACATCGTTTGCGAAAATGAAGAAAAGTATGCGTAATCGCGGAACAATATTTCGGGAGGCACGACTTCCGTAATCTGTACGAGAGAACAGTCCGGACAAAAAACCAGCTCGAGCGGAAACGTCGGTTCCGGCGCACCGAGTTGATCTTCCGTCAACAAGGCATTGGCTAACGGAGTATCGCCCAGAGATAAAATCTCTCTTAGGCCACTTTTTGCGCAGGACCGACACGCTGAGAACGCGTCTTCATTACGGTTTCGAAAAATTGAATGTACCATGCGATCGTCCTGGAAAGTCCCTCCTCAAATGAATAAAGCGGTCGCCAACCGAGTGAGTCTCGGGCCTTCTGCGCACTGAGATATTGATGTGGAATCTCGTTCGATGCCTCGTTCAAGACGACAGGATCGAGATTACTCTCCATTAAGTCCAAAACTTTTGTGACGACATCCAACACCGTGAGTTGAATTTCGTTGGAGAAGTTAAAGGCTTGCCCATGAAGTTCGCAATTCGAGGCCATTTGTTCTGCCAGATGCGTATAGGCAGCCGCACCATCTTCGACAAAAAAGTAGTCGCGAATGAAAGTACCATCCGAGCGAATGACCGGGCGCTCGCCTCGAAAAATGCTGCGAATGGTCCCGGGAATAATTCGATTCCAATTGAGATCGCCGCCACCAAAAAAATTGCCGCAACGCGTAATGGCGACCGGCAGACCATAGCTGTTGGCATAGGTTTGCGCAATCAAGTCGCTGCAAGATTTGCTTACGTCATAGGGATGATTCCCGGCGAGCGGAGTCGCTTCATCGTACGGCAAGTGTTTTGCCTCCCCATATGCCTTATCAGAAGACGCAACAACAATCTGAGAAACCTTGGGGCTTCTGCGACATGCCTCCAAGAGTCGCCAGGTTCCGGCAATGTTTGTTTCAAAGGTGGACGATGGATTTCGATTAGCAACCCCTACGATCGTTTGAGCGGCTAAATGAATGACCGATTCAATCTCATATTCGCCCAAAATCCGTTCGAGTAATTCGGAGTCACATATATCACCCCAAACAATACGAACTTGATTTTTAAGCACGGGCTCAGCGAGTTTGGCCTGAGGCACCCAATCTCGCACCAGGCAGACGACATCAGCGCCCAGCCCAAGGAGGCGCTCGACAAGCCAACCACCGACCAAGCCGGTGCCACCGGTCACAAGCACGGGGCGATCTTGCCAGAACGATCTTTGCTCAGGGGTTATATTCATTACTGACATCCGGTTCACCTGCCTCTATCGAATGACATGAAAATTAAGCTGCGTAGAGGCGAAGCTCTTGATTCTGCGCGACTTCCAAATCCCACGTCCTCCATGGCGGACTACCGCTATCCCACAACTCTTGGAGATAATTTTTATCTCGCAGGGTATCCATACATTGCCAGAACCCTGCATGCTTGTACGCCATCAACTGATTTTCAGCCGCAACCTGCTCAAGTGCTTTCTCTAAAATGCAGTCGTCACCTGCAATAAAATCGAAAATCTGCGGCTCGAATACCAAAAAACCGCCGTTGATCCAACTATCTCCAGAGACCGCCTTCTCCGTAAAATTTGCGACCTCATCCCCGTCCAGTTCGAGTCCACCAAATCGTGCCGGAGGTCTCACGGCAGTGACCGTAGCAAGACGCCCATGACGCTGGTGAAAAGTCAACAGCGACTGAAGGTCAATGTTGCTCACACCATCACCGTAGGTGAGCATGAACGTCTCGTTTCCCAAGCTCTCTTTAAGTTGCAGCACGCGGCCTCCTGTCATTGTCGCCGCGCCGGTTTCGATCAAATTCACTTTCCATGATTCATCGTTCTGTCGCTGTCGCTTGATGCTCTTTTTTTCAAAATCGATGGACATGGATCCGGAGAGATTGTACTTATCAACAAAAAAATGTTTTATCTGTTGGCCCAGATATCCAAGAGCAATATAAAAATCATCAAAATTGTGTTGCACGTAGTGCTTCATGATGTGCCAAATAATCGGCTGGCCGCCAATCTCGATCATCGGCTTCGGTCGAAGGTGAGTCTCCTCCTGCAATCGACTACCGAATCCACCCGCAAGGATGACAGTCTTCATCACATTTCTCTCTTGAAACCTAGTTTTTGCTTCCGGCTCTCGCTGACACAAATGGCCGCGGAGGCTATCATTTTCCACCTGAATCATCAATGCCGGTTTCAGTCTGTGATCGAAGAGGATGCAACGTTAGCAGAAAAATGGAGTAAGCCCGATGTGCCCGCATCTGCAGATAGCCGAACAAATGGAACGGTCGACTTTTATTGACGGCACATGGAATCTGGGGGCTTTGTTTTCTTCTTTTCGTTCTCTCTTCCGTAATGCCAAAGCGCTGCATATTTATTGAACGAATACTGGCAAAGATGGGCGGCAAAAAGAAATCCGTGCCTTCCATCCAAAAATCCACCCTGCAGGAAAAACAGTCTGACAAACGTCGTCAGGCCATGCAAAACCGCACTGAGCAATGACCCTCTTCTTCCAGACTGGGCCTGCTTGCGCGCCCAGGAATGTGCATACGCAAGATGTTTTTCCAGATAGTATTCGTAGTTTCGACAGGCGTCGTGAACTAAGAATCCTTTCAGCGTCTTTGTGCGGACACCCTCAGAATCGACCGATTCATGCACTGCGCGATCATTAAATTTGAAGTGTTTCGCCGAGTAGAGGCGAATAATTTTTTCTCTTCGCCATCCATTGTGAAATACATCCTTGTCAAGAAATGCGTTCTGGCGAACTACTTGGTAGAGGCACTGCTCGTCCGGGTGGAGCAAGATTTGCTCGATACTTGCACGCAGTTCATCTGAAATGCGCTCATCGGCATCGACCGCCAGGATAAACTCTCCCGTCGCCAACTCCTGGGCGCGTTGCCTCTGAACACCGAATCCGTCCCATTCTTCACGAACAAATACCTTGGCGCCATATCGTTTTGCCAAGTCGAGGGTCGCATCTGTACTTCCAGAATCCAGCACAACTATTTCATCGACCCAGCCCTGCAAACTCTGCAGACAGGGCTCAAGTTGATGTGATTCGTTTTTAGTGATTAATACGGCGGACAGCGTAGCGCGTCGACAACTACGAGTGACGCTGACAGATTGCACACCTGTGGCAACAGGCGATTCGACATGTGCGGTTGGCTGAGAGACAATCATACTTACCCGTTTACAAATTAAGAATTGAGAATCTCTTCATAAACTGCTTCGATCGCTGCGGCCTCTTGCCGTATATCGTAATTTCGACAGACGTGCTCACGACCCGCTCGCCCTTTTTCGATCGTTCGCAGCGGATCGGAAAAACAACCTTCGATAGACCGCGTAAGTCCCTCAAGGTCACCAACATCGACCAAATGTCCCGTTTCGCCTTCTTGAATCAGCGTTGGAAAAACACCGGTACGCGTTGCAACCACAGCCGCCTCGCACGCCATTGCCTCGACGGGGGTTAAACCAAATCCCTCATAGCGAGGCGGGGCAACGCAAATTGAAATTCTTTGAAACCACAAATGCCGCTCTTCTGCAGAAACCTGCCCCAACCAAAAGACGCGGTTCTCTAGCCCCGCATCTCTCAAGCGTGCTTCCAATTTTGCTTTGAATGGGAGGTCATTCGACTTACAGTGACCCGCGATGACTGCCGTGAATTCGGGATACTTGGGCAGAAGACGGCACATCGATTCGATAAACAAATCGGTCCCCTTCTCAGATCGAATGCGACCGAAAATGCCAATCCCATATTTTCCGGGTAGTCCTGTTCCCTTCCATGCGGCAACTTTATCTTCGGGCGGCGTAAAGACCGATGTGTCGATTCCATGCGGAATAATGGCATCGCAGCGGTCGACAAACGAGGCGGCTTCGCGAGTCGTCGCAATGATGGTATCCATTTTCGATAGTAGAAATCTTGGAAAACGGGAGTGCTTTCGGATTGCGACGGTCGTGAAAACTAGTTTCAGTGGCATCCGCAAAATGTGCTTTGCGAACAGACCAAGCAACATCTCTGAGTTTCGTCGCGCATGCCAAATGCGAACCCTTCGGCGATTTCGATTCCAAAGTAAGCGCGCGAATTGCCAGCGAGCTACCTGGGGCGTCGACACCGGTAGGGGATCGCCGAGGATCACGATATTAAAATTTTGTTCATGCCTCTCCGCCAAATTGGTGATCGTCGCAGAGACGCCGGTGAACCGGGGGTGAAAATTTGTCAAAATCACCTGAGGATCAACGATGGGAGCCACAGTGGAGCCTACCTATCAAGTATCAAAACGGATGTCCCCTGCGATCTGCCGCAGCGCGAGATGACATCAAGAAAGACAGGCGACTTGTAGACAAAACGGGGGGTTTTCCCAAGAGTGATTTAGAAAAGGCCCCCACGTTTTTGTTTGCCCCTCAGACACTTCGAGCTAGCATCGTTTCAATTCTGATCTACAGCGGTGCCGACAAGCGATGACAAGGAAAAAATCGTAGGGTAGCAGCAACGATGGCATTGAAATCATCTGAACTTGATCAGAATACGCCGATCATCGGCGAGTATCTCTTGACGTTCACTCACAGGAGAAATAGGATTCGTCCGATTTTCACCCTTTTTGCCGGGGAATTAACTTCTGTTTTAATGTCGCGCCTCATCCTCATTGACAATTGGCTTGAATCGCTAGGTGGTCACAACTACCAGTATGCGGTAGAAATCCTCAACGCGGCCCGCGACTCTGGGCTTGAGGTGGCGCTCGCAACGGCCAAGTCTTTTGAAAAATCAACAGGCAGCATCTCCCATGAATGGCCTTTCTATCCCGTCTTTCCGTACGCGTGGAATCGAACACACACCATTGGAGTCGACGGAAAACGTAAAGTCCCCATTGATGTTGATGGATTTCCGCTGCCTCAAGGCCGCAACTCGAACCAACCACTTGCGCGAAAGTGGAACCGATGGTTACGCCCCCTGAAGGTATGGGACCGTCGACGACGCATTCGACCCTTCGCAAACGCCTGCAAGAATCTTTTTGGCCATCTCGGATTCGACTCGGAAGATCTCGTTTTTTTACCCTCCGTTTCCGA
>JAQWPY010000003.1 GCA_029245145.1 Pirellulales bacterium
CCGCTTTTCTCCACACTCTGCCCCCTCGCGGAATCTCTCTTCAACCTCTCTCGGTGGCAAAGTGCACGCATGAGCCCACGATCGATTGCAGTTCGATCTCTCGCCCTGGTGCTCGGCTGCCTTCTCGGGTGCCTTCTCGGCTGTCACGGCCCGCTGATGCCCGGCTTCCATCCGGAGGAGGGGCCCATCGAGGGTGACTTTTTTATCGTCCCCGAGGAGGAACTCATCGAGTTTCCCAACCCCTCCGCTTTTGCCCCCCTCAATGGTGAAGCCTTCTGGACGGAACTGATCGATATTACCAGCGATTATTTTCGCATCGCCAGAGAACAGCGGGTACAGAACGTCGGTGGCGAGTGGCTGGAGGGTGAAATCATCACGTATCCCCAAACGGGTGCCACCTTTCTCGAACCGTGGCGATGGGACTCAGTCACCGCCTACGAACGCACCCTCGCGACCTTCCAGTCGATCCGCCGCACAGCACGGATCCGCGTCATCCCGCACGGCAACGGTTATCTAGTCGACGTGCAGGTACTCAAAGACCTCGAGGATGTAGAGCAACCGGAACATGGGATCACCGGCGTGGCAAGCTTTCGCTTCGGCGAAACCGTCAGTCAGAAAACCGAACCGGTCTCCCAACCAGGTGGTCCCACGTGCTGGATTCCGATCGGGCGCGATACGACCCTCGAGCAGGAAATACTCGGCCGCCTCTACGAGCGGATGAACCCGACGTCGTTCTAAGTCTTGAAAGCCGGCTCAGGATGTCGGCGTCTGCGAGGAGGAAGGCAACCCGAGGGCAATCGTCGGTGTCCCGGTCACCGCACGCTGATCGGCCGTCGGCAGCCGCAACGTGAAGGCGGTTCCTTTTCCCACTGTACTGGCGACCAGTATTTTACCGCGGTGCGATTCGATAATATCGCGACACGCAGAAAGCCCCACTCCGGTGCCTCCCTTGCCGGTCTCGTCGGGCCCTTTTTTAGTCGAGTAGTAGGGATCGAAAATTCGTCGGAGCTGATCTTCGGCAATCCCGGGACCGTTATCCCGCACCGTGAGCTCCACCATTTTGGTGCCCTCATCCTGTGCGAGACTCACAATCACCTGTCCACCCTTGGGCATCGCCTGGCGGGCATTGATCAGCAGATTCAAGAGGACCTGCTGGATTTGATTCGGATTGACTAGCGCCATGGGAGCAGGATTGATTCGAGTATCGATCGCAATGCGGTACTTCCGCAGCTCTCGCTCGAGCAGCACCAGGGCATCGTCGATGAGCTGGGCAAGATCGGTCGGTTCAAAGTCGCCGGAACGATTCCGCGCCAAACCGAGAATACTGTTGGTGATCCGGGCTGCCCGTTCGCCGGCCGCGAGAATTTTTTCAAATGCCTTGTCCCGGGTCGCCTCGTCCTTGTGCCGAATGCCCATCTTGGCATAGTTGAGCACGGTCATCAAAACATTGTTGTATTCGTGTGTCGTCGTGCCGAGTAGCTCGCCGAGTGCGGTCATCCGCTGCGCGCGGGCGAGCTGCTCTTTGAGCAGTTGCACCTGCTCCGCATCGCTGATTTCCGCCGGTCGTTCGTCCGCCATACTTTCTGATCCGTTCAATCGCTACGGTTTCGCCATGCGGCCTCGTTGCCGCTGTCGCTTTTCTTTACCGAAGAGGCACGACTTAACTTATTACAAGTTGGTGACTTACGCTCATCAATCATATCGACGAATTCGCCTGGGCCCCTAAACGCGATCCTCGTATAATTCCCCGCGCTGGCCTACCGGGCCGGTCCTGGGAGAGGAACCTTATCGGCTGGAGAAGCTAGGATGCACAACGTCGAACTGCTCGAACAGGCACTGCACGTGGCCCGCCAACTGGGCTTTCAGGTTCGTGAGGAATATGTGGGTGATATCGACGGCGGAAGCTGCGTCGTCCATGGCCAAAAAATGCTTTTTCTGGACCCCCAACTCAACATTCCCGATCGTCTTCGCATCGTCTGTGAGGCGCTTGCCACCGAGAAGCAACTCGATCGCAGTACCCTGCCCACCGCACTGGCCGAGCGGCTCACCGTCCGCAGGGCAGCCTAGTCATCCGTTGCGCTGCTGACTCCGTTGGTGTAGAGCCCCGCGTGGAGAATGTACTGTTCGACGCCCCGCGGTAGCCGGTAGCGGATGCTCTCGCCCCGCGCGACGCGGCTGCGAATCTCACGGCTACTCAAATCAATCTGGGGCATCGACACGCAAAGCACCTCCGCACCTGGTAGTTTTACCGCCTCCATGCTGATGCCCGGTCGATCCACCACGGCGATGCGGGCAAGCGAAACCACCTTTTCCGGATCTTTCCAGTTCGGCATATCGGCCAGCGTATCGCCCCCGACCAACAGGACCAGTTCGGCCCCCGGATGCTCAGCGCGGAGTGCCGACAGCGTATCGACCGTATAACTCACCCCGCCCCGATCGATTTCCAACCGCGAAATCTCGAGTGCCGCATGCCCGCCGATCGCCAGCTCGAGCATTTCGATACGGGCATCCGCCGGAGCTGACTCCTGCCCCCGCTTGTGCGGTGCGGTGGCGGCCGGCATCAAAAGGACCTTATCGAGCTCGAGCTGCTCCCGCGCCGATTCGGCCAGCAGCAGATGCCCGTAGTGGACCGGATCGAACGATCCGCCGTAAATTCCGATCCGCATCGGTTGCTCTCTTTCTTGAAATTCGTCGCCTCTCGTCAAAGCGAGGCCGATAGCCGACAATCACAGCATCTTTAACTTAGCCGACAGTCGCAGTGACCGGTAGTTGCCGATGCCTTCAGATCAGCCTCACCTGTTCGATACGCAGCCCCCGGCATGGGAACACGACGCAGCTCAAAGCGTTTGCACCGCCCAAGTGGTATTGCCGAGCGGACTGACCCGACAACTCGACTACCGCGTGCCGGACGCGCTCCGCGAGCAGATCGAAGCGGGCCGTCGCGTGCGGGTGCCGCTCGGACGCGGCAATCGGAGTGTAGTCGGTTACTGCGTGGGAATCGTGCCCGATGCGACGCCGGACCGACCCCTCAAGGAGATTGAGGCAGTGATCGACGAGCACCGCTTGCTCTCGGATGAACTGCTCGAAATCACGCACTGGATGGCCGACTATTACCTCTGCCCCTGGGGACAGGTTCTCGATTCGGTCATTCCCGCCGGCGTGCGGAGCGGCGCGGGGACGCGAATGGCGACCCTGCTGAGCGTGCCCGATGCGGTCGCCGATGCCCACGGCGAGCAGAAACTGCCGGCCAAACAGGCGGCAGTGCTCGACTATGTGCTGGCGCATCCCGGATCGACGCCTGCCGAGGTCGCAACGGCGGTCGGCTGCACACAGGCCCCGGTCACGGCGCTGCGGCGCAAGGGACTTTTGGCGAGCGAATCGCGGCGAATGGCCGTTGAGGCGGATCCCGAAGCGGTCACGCCGCAGGAACCACACCTGGAAATGAACGACGACCAGACCAAGGCGCTGGCAACGATCATGGGAGCCATTCGGGAGGGCCGGCACGAAACGATCCTGATCCATGGTGTCACCGGCAGCGGCAAGACCGAGGTCTATCTGCAAGCGATCCGGGAAGTTGTCTCGTACGGGCAGCAAGCGATTGTGCTGGTTCCCGAAATCTCGCTCACCCCGCAAACCGTCTCGCGGTTCCGCTCGCGATTCGGCCGAGTGGCGGTGCTGCATAGTCACCTTAGCGATGTCGAGCGGCACCGGCAGTGGGCGCGGATTGCCGCCGGCGGCGCACCGGTAGTGGTCGGTGCCCGCAGCGCCATTTTTGCCCCCACGCCGAACTTAGGCCTGATTGTGATCGACGAAGAGCATGAAAGCTCGTTCAAACAGGATACGGCGCCCCGCTACCACGCCCGCGAAGTCGCCGAGCGGCGGGCGGCGGCAGCCGGCGTTCCACTGCTGCTCGGTTCGGCCACCCCGGCGCTCGAGAGCCATGCCCGCGCACTCGATGGCCGCTACACGCGCGTTGAGATGCCGCGCAGGATCAGCAACCTGCCGCTTCCGGGAGTGGCCACGATCGACCTGCGGGCCCATCAGCAGGACCGGCACGCTCGCGGCGCGATCAGCCGACAGTTGCACCGGGCGATGGAAGAGGCGCTCGATGATGACGGGCAGGTGATCCTGCTGCTCAACCGCCGCGGTTTCTCGACCCATATTCAGTGTCCCTCCTGCGGACAGGCGAGTGAGTGTCCGGAGTGCGAGATTGCTCTAACCCACCACCGTGGCCGCAAGCAGGCGGTCTGCCACTATTGCGACTATCACATCCCGGTACCGGATCAATGTCGAGCGTGCGGTTTCAAGGGACTCAATTTCTTTGGCCGGGGGACCGAACGGCTCGAGGATGAGGTGCGGCAGCGATTTCCCGGCCACACTTCGCTGCGGATGGATACCGATACGATGAGCCGTCCGGGCAGTCACGAAAGTGCACTCGACCGGTTCCGCACCGGTGAGGTCCGCATCCTGCTCGGCACCCAGATGATTGCCAAAGGGCTCGACTTTCCCAACGTCACGCTCGTCGGGGTGATCAATGCCGATACGGCCCTCCACCTGCCTGACTTTCGGGCTGCCGAAAAGACGTTTCAGCTGATCACGCAGGTGGCTGGCCGCACGGGACGCAGCGCACGGGGCGGGCATGTGCTGGTGCAGACCTGCGAACCGGATCACCCGGCGATCCGCGCGGCGATCCGGCACGACTACGCGCTCTTTTCGGCCGAGGAACTTCCGCTGCGCAAGGCGCTCGGCTATCCGCCCTATGGCGCGATGGTGCGGATTCTCGTGCGGGGCCCGATCGAGATGGCGACCCGTGAATTTGCAGCTTCCATCGGCGAACGGATCGGCGCCGCGTGCCGGGAGGCTGAGTTTCTTTTTCGCTTGCTTGGCCCCGCACCTGCGCCATTTGCCAAGCTACGGGGCAAGTACCGGTTCGCGATTCAGCTGCAGGCCGAAGATCCGCTGGCACTCTCGCGAGCCGTACGCGCCGCGACCGACGAGATCAAAACACCCGAGGATGTGCAGTGGATTGCGGATGTCGATCCGCTGGAGATGATGTAGCGGGGCGTGGGGATTGCTTTGGGCAAAGCGTCTCGATACTCTGGTACTTTCTGCCCGAGATGCCCCCATGCCAGAGTAGCTCAGTTGGCAGAGCAGCTCATTCGTAATGAGCAGGTCATCGGTTCGAGTCCGATCTCTGGCTCTTTCTCAGCTTCTTTGATGACCGCCACGCCGTCTGCGGGGCAATAGGGTCAGGCCCAAAAGTAAAAGCATCACCGCGCTCGGTTCAGGAACGGTCGGTCCACCCTGAAAGCCTATCACACCGGTTCCTAGCAAGGCGAAAGTACCGATGGTCATCGTCCCGTTGGTCGATCTTCCGAAAATCATCAGATCTCCGGCGAGCAGATCCGGACGGTTAAGCAACATAAAGTTACCGTTTTGCAGCATCTCATCCGGCAAATCTGCAGTACTGCCATCGAGTATCAGGAAAAAATCTTCCCTCGGCGTCAGCTTAATGTTCTCGAGCAACTCCACAAAGATCGCATCGGCAATATGTTTCTGCAGCGTATCGCGAGTCAGATCCGCAAGCCCCAAATCTAAACCTTCGGCAGGCAGCAGAGTAATTTCATCGATCACCGCCGCATCGACATTATCGGGAGCGACGATGCGGATACCCTGAGCGACGATACGCTCCGGATACATGTTTATGCCCTCCGGCATTTCCGCTGGCCTGGGAACCACCTCATGGGCGTTGTTCCAATCGTGAAAGCTCAGCAGCGATGCCGGTTGGGTCGTCCCTCCGGCCATGACCGCATCGGCGGAAACGACGGTCCAGTCATAAACATCCTGCTCCAGCCCGACGTGAATGATTTCTCCTCCCGGAATGGCGCCCCCGACCGCATTATCCCAGGTGTGCATCAGATCATCTTTAAAATCGGCGCCGACTGGCGCTGTCGCAAAGGAAGTAAACGGATTGGAATAGCCATTATTGTCGTAATGAAAGAGGACATTTGGATTGTTGGTTCCATGCGTTCGCACTTCGAACGATTCGGTCGGCAATCCCGAGGAATTTTCGTAGTCCCAGTTAATACCGAGGGTTTTCATTCCCAACGGATTACCCGAGGCAGTATTGAAGAACACTTCACCCGAGTTAATTAAACCACCCTGAGCAGGATCGGCCGGATTGCGGAGCGTGGCATACGGGGGTCCCATGGCCCAGTTTGAGGAACCGGCGGTATAGGTCGTGATCACAATGTTGGCCGGATCACTCGCACCGACTTCGGTGAAATCGAGGTCGCGTCCATAGGAATAATTAAAAACGTCGAGTTCGTCGTGTGAGAGAATATGATTGTAATCGCCCTGATTAATCCAACTTCGCATCACTTCATTATTCGAATCGCTCGCCGCGGCCCATCCACTCGGTGCCAATGAATCCGGTCTGAAATTTAATCCCAAAGTATCCGCTTGATTCGGATGTCCAAAACCCAACACGTGTCCAATCTCGTGGACGGCGATCGAGCGAATATCGCCAAACGGCTCGCTCCCCGCTGCGCGCTCGTAGGAGTAGGTGGCTCCTTGCGGGGTGGCAAAGGCATCATCCCACTCTCGAAATGCGAGACGAATCTGATCGTGAATCCGCGTGCTGGGAAAGGACGTCAGAAAATTGCTGTCCATCTTGTAGGTAATGTTCGATAGATCCCACGACCAGTGCGCATTCGGATCATTGACGACATCCGCATAGCCGGTCGGCATACCCGATGCATCGGGACTGTAGCCGAAAGGTGCAATCGCCCACGCCTGGGAACTAAAGCCAACCACAAGAACAAGCAGGCCCGCTTTGAGAGAACGCATTAGCAAAACTCCTCAGAAATTACGAAAGGAATGAGGTCATTAGCACAAATCGGAAAAAGGAATCTAGTAAACCAGACCGATAGTCTATGAGGCACCATGTACAAATCAAGCGGGGGCCTATCTCAAACAACGATTTTCCAGCATGTCGTACACTTCTTTACAAAACGACACGGGCCCTAACATGAAGCCTGTACTACCCTTTCAGTGATGGGTTGCACCGCATCAGTCTGCACAGACACAGTAAAAAACTCATGTGTTTACAAAGCAGACCACCGCTTCGAATCCGATCTCTGGCTCTTCTTTCGCCGTTTCAATCGCGGTTTTAATTCCCGCGTCGTCTGCGCGGCAAAAGCGCAAGACCCACAAGGGCCAAGATTATCGCCCCCGGCTCCGGGACCACTGCATGATATTCGTCCAGGATGCTTGGAATTGCAAAATCGAGGGCGTCCAGGTCGTCGTCGTTCATCGGATCCAAGCCGAAATCCATTGCCTCCGCAAAGCGACTCGGGGTGATCAGACCGCCACCCACCTGAAAAATATCGCCTCCGCTTTTACCGATCGCACCATCCGCAAAGTCAGGCAGGCTCAGTGAGGTGGAGTTGCCGGTGAGCGAATAGATAATGGCATCGGCGAGTGGATCAAAATCGCGGGGATTGCCATCAAGATCAATCACTACCACCGCATCGATATCGTCTCCGGCCGTGAGTCCCAACTGCCCCCCATCGGCATACTTGTGGATGCCCGCCGGATTGCTGGAATATCCATTTTGCGGCAACCCGTAAAAGATGTCGCGGCCCGTGTAACCGGGCCCCGCGTATTCCGGCTGT
>JAQWPY010000029.1 GCA_029245145.1 Pirellulales bacterium
GCTGCCGATGGTCGATTTGCTCAAAGATGTGGACACGCCGGGCACGATGCGGCGGGTCGGGCCGAGTTTGCGTTACGTCGGCTCCAAGTTGGGCATGAAGACGCTCGCCGCATGGATTAAACGGCCCCAGGATATCCGGCCGACGAGTAAGATGCCGGCCTTCTTCGGACTTCACGATCATCTGAAGGATGATCCCCAAATTGTTGCAGACACGTTGGCTTTGGAAGAAATGGAGATTCGTGCGGCCGCTCATTATCTCAACGAGAGCAGCCAGCCCTTCGAGTATGCTGCCGCCGATTCGCGCGTCACAGAAGCGGCGAGCGTGGAGCGAGGCAAGGTGCAGTTCGAGATTCGCGGATGCCTGGCATGTCATAGCCATGAGGGAACCCCCGCCGGGGAAGCGATGCAGGGACCCAACCTTACGAACTTGGCGAAAAAAATTAACACCGATAAAGGCAAGCGGTGGTTACGTAGTTGGTTGCTGGAGCCGAATCGCTATCATCGCCGCACCGTGATGCCGGTGATGTATCTCGATCCGGAACCGCTCCGCGACGAGACCGGCGCGCCGGTCGCGGCCGAGGATGGCACGCCTCGCCTGTTCGACCCTGCGGCAGATATCGCAGCGTATCTTCTGGGCGAAGATTGGCAGGCGGAACAGAACGCGTTGGCATCACTCACGAGCGAGCAGTCGCAATCGCTCGGTCAGTTGGCCCTGCTGTATTTGAAGGGTTCGTTTGCGGAAAAGCGAGCCGAAGCGTATCTGCGGGAAGGAATTCCGGAGCGTTTGAGTGCAACGGTGAAGGGAGCGGAAAAGGAGTTGCTCGGCTCGGCGGATCAAGAGCATCGTTTGATGTACGTCGGCCGTAGAACGATCAGTAAGTACGGCTGTGCCGGTTGCCACGATATCCCGGGAATGGAATCGGAAAAGCCGATCGGTGCAGCTCTTGCCGAATGGGGCCGCAAAGAGCCCTCGAAATTGGCGTTCGAGCACATCGTCCATTACGTCGAGAAGAAGCATGCAGAAAAAAAACACGGTCCTTTGCACGAAGCGCACGGCACAGGTTCGGAGGCCGGACATCATGCGCTCGACGTGACGGAATTGCCGCCCGATGAGGGCTATTTCACCTCGGCACTCATGCATCACAGCCGCGAAGGTTTTCTACGGCAGAAATTACTCGAGCCGCGAAGCTACGACTATGAAAAGGTCAAGAACAAGGGATACAACGATCGATTGCGGATGCCGTTATTCCCCTGGGCTGCCGGTGTGTTGGAAACCGATGCGAAGGAGGCGAAGAGGAACGCTGAGATCGAAGCGATCATGACTTTCGTTCTAGGGCTCGTGGCAGAGCCTCCGACAGCAGAGTATGTGTACGAGCCGGACACGCAAAAAAATGCCATCGTGCAGGGCGAAAAAGTTCTTGCCAAGTTCAACTGTGCCGGTTGTCACACCTTGGAGCTCGGTCGTTGGGATCTCGCCTATCGACCTGGTGAATTCGGTGGTAACGATGCTACGCCGGTCTATCCCTTCCTTAATCCGCACTTCAACGTCGAAGAGATTCAGGAGTCTGAAAATATCGACTGGAAGGGATATCTACACAGTACGATCCGGGGAATGGCGAGAGTGGATGCGGACGGAAATCCGGAGCAGCTGTTCTACCATCCTGAGGACGAAGAGTTTCTTGCCGCCGACGAATTCGATTCGGATCCGCCCCCCGGATCCGAGGGTTACAGCGTCGAACTTTGGGAACCGACCTATCTCGACGGGCATCCCTACGTGGTGAAGGATCCGCTGCGTACGATTCCGGCCGAGATGGTGGTTCGTCAGTATCCGCCGCGGGGCGGCGATTTTGCCCGACTGCTTCTACCGATTGCGGTGGATCTGGTGCGTCAGACGGAACCGACTGCCGATGGAACCGCTGCGATGGCGTGGGTGCCACCCCCACTGGTCGATCAAGGCAATAAAACCCAGGAAGAGTGGCTGAGTGAGTTTTTGCTCAATCCCTATCCGATTCGGCCGGGTGTGTTGATGCGGATGCCGAAATTTAATCTTTCGCGCGCGGATGCGGAGCGCTTGGTGCAGTATTTCTCGGCGCGCGATAACGCGGATTATCCGGAGCAGTTTGCGGCGACGCGGAATCAGGCCGATTTGAGTGATGCAGAGGCAGATTACCAGAAGCGGCTTGACAAGAAGGGATTGGCATCGGCGCAAGCGACCGAAGCGCGGCTCGATGATGCGTTGAAGATCGTGATCAATAAAGCGGGGTGTATCGCGTGCCACTCGGTAAACGACCAGATGCCCGAGGGAGGTGATCGCGGTAACGGCCCGAACCTTGCGAATGTTCATAAGCGATTGCAAGCCGACTATATGAAGCGTTGGATTGCCAAACCAAGCTGGATCCTGCCCTACACGAAGATGCAGGAGCTGATTCCCTACAAACCGGACAAGCCGCCGACGTTCGGCGGATTTGAACTTCCGGTGCTGGATGCCCAGGGGCAGCCGGTGATGGGACCGGATGGAAGCCCAAGTCTGGTCGAAATTTTTCATGGAACGAGCGCCGAACAATTGCAGGCGGTGGTCGACCTGTTGGCGAACTTTGGCGAGTATGTTGAGTCGAAAACGTCTATTGAGGAGCGAGCCCGTCGGGTGCAGCAGGAGTTGAGCGGAAATCGCCCATCGGGACCTGACCCGCAAGGGCCTCAGACGGCCAACAGAAGGAGATGACAGCAGAATGAAGCCATGCTCCCGGGCAATCGGTGCTTGGGAGGAATCTCTCGTTTATGGCGACTCAGGTCGTCAGGTTGCGAGTGGCCATCAGCGTGGTTGATGCCTACATTGTAGTAAGAGGCATCACGTTTTTGCGGTCGAAACGAAAGTACCATCATGAATTTCACAATCAGCTTGTTTGATCATCTCTGCAAAACTGTTCTCCGGGGCCTCGTCGTCGCTCTCGCAGTGGCCATGGTCTCCCCTGCTTCGCTCGTAGCGGCCGAATCGTGGGGCACACTCAAGGGGCGATTCGTATTCGATGGCGATCCTCCTAAGCCGTCGAAGGTGAATGTGAACAAGGACACCGATGTCTGTGGTAAAAATTCGCCGATGGTTGAAGATCTGGTGGTCGATCCCTCGGGAGGTGTCGCGAATGTCGGGATCTGGTTGGTTACTAAGAATGCGACGGAGCATCCCGAGTTTTCCGAGTCGGCCGACTCGGTCGTGGTACTCGACAATAAGGATTGCCGGTTCGAGCCTTACTTGGGTGTTGTCCGGGTAGGTCAGACGCTCCGATTGCATAACGCGGATCCCGTCTCTCACAACGTCAATGGAGGCAGCTTCCGCAAGAACACGCCGTTCAACGACAACCTGCCTCCCGAGGCCTCAGTGGATAAGGTTCTGAAAAATGAGGAGCGGTTGGGCGTGCCCCTTTCGTGCGGATCGCATGGCTGGATGAAGTCGTATGTGCTGGTGAAGAAGACTCCCTACATCGCAGTATCGGATGCGGACGGCACGTTCGAAATCCGCAACCTGCCGGCGGGTGAGAAGCTCGAATTCAAGACGTGGCACGCGCCGAGCGGATACATTACTGAGCCGAAGCTGGAGGGGAAGGCGACGAAATGGAAGCGGGGCCAATTTGAAGTCACAATCCAAGAGGGCGAGAACGACCTGGGCGATATTGTGGTCAGCCCGAAGGATTTGAAGTGAGACGCATGATGAGGTTTGAAATGATGATGAGTAAAATTGGTTCACTGCGTTGGTGCATCGTCGCTGCCCTGCTCTGCGGGATGTACGGGATGCCGCCATCGACTGCAGGCGAGGAAACGGCGACGCTTCGCGGCCGCTTCCTTCTGGAGGGTCCGGTGCCGGCCCGCGGTAAATTGACGGTCAACAAAGACCGCGACGTCTGCGGAGTTTACGATTTGCGGGACGAACAACTTGTGGTTGCCGAAGACGGTGGCATCCGAGATGTGATCGTCTACGCCCGTAAGTTGCCGGGAGACGGCAGCGGAAAAGAGGACGCGGTACTGCTCGACAACAAAGACTGTCGCTTCGCGCCGCACGTGGTGGCGGTTCAGCCCGGCCAGACCCTTTTGGTGAAAAACTCAGATCCGGTAGCCCACAATACGCAGATCAGTTTCAGTTCCAATAGTGCATTCAACGAAGGGCTTCCACCGAGTGGCACAAAGGAAATCAAGCTGAAGAAGAGCGAACGGTATCCCGTGAGCGTTTCGTGTAGCATTCACCCCTGGATGCGAGGCTACCTGGTGGTGCAGGACACACCGTACATTGCGATTACCAAGGCGGATGGGACATTTGAAATCAGTGGATTGCCCGTCGGCAAAGAGGTCGAGTTTCAAGTGGCACATCCCAAGAGTAAGAGAATCGATGAGGCATCAGTTGGCGGGAAGGCAACCAAGTGGAAGCGGGGCCGTTTCAAGAAAAAAATGGTTGCCGGGGACAACGATTTGGGAGATCTGGTGGTGATGCCGGATCAGTTTAAATGAAAATGACGCGACTCAACGTGGAAAATTCGTCACGGCCGGCAAGGCGAGTATGCCTTTGCATCGGTCTGCTCGGCGTTGCGTTTGCCTGGGGGTGTAACCGCGATAATCTGCGTGGTGCGATTCCCAGTGTGGCCAAAGCCAAAGAGATGCGGTTCACGCTCGCGACATCCGATGTCGGAACTTCCACCGAGGAATCGAGCGGCCAACAGCGTACCGGTTGGGGTACCATCAAAGGACAGATCCGCGTGGTCGGGCCCGTTCCGCCCAACCGGGTTTTGAACGTGAATAAGGATCAGGCAATCTGCCAACCGGGCGGAGTCGCGGTCCGCGGGCAAACGATGGAGGTTGATCCCTCGACGGGAGGTCTGGCCAACGTGGTTCTCTACGCACTCGACCTGGAGGGCGAGGATGTGCACGAGGACGCCCAGGGCGGAAAGGCCGACTCGATTTTCTACGACCAGAAGGTCTGCCGGTATCTTTCGCACGTGCTCCCCATGCAATCCAGCCAGACGCTCGAGGTGAAAAACAGCGATACCGTTTCGCATAACACGCAGATTCAGGCGAAGCGAGGGCGTTCGATCAATGAGAACATTCCACCGGGCAGTTCGATTAAGTACTCTCCTGGCAAGGAAGAAAAAGAACCGATCAGTGTGAGTTGTGCGGTTCATCCGTGGATGAAGGCATACTTGCTTCCGCGCGATAACGGGTATTTTGCCGCCACGGCGAAAGATGGTTCGTTCGTGATCGAGAACTTGCCGGCCGGCATCGATCTTTCCGTGCAGGCGTGGCAAGAAAAACTCGGGAAAAATTTTGATGGCATCAAGGTGAATGGAGAGCCTGTCACGTGGAAGCGGGGAAGGATTGCTCTGAACCTCAAGCCGGATGAGACGGTGACGCTGGATGTAGAAATTCCGGCGGCCGCTTTTCAGTGATAAGGAAGAGACGATTACCTGGTGAATGTGATGCGAAGTAATAAAAGGTGCAACGATCGATGGGGTGCGGCCTGTCAGCCACGTGCCGAGGGGTGGCCCGATGCGTGTCTACGTGCCGTATCATGGGCGTTGCTTGCGAGTCTGCTCGTCGGTTGCCAGTCGGAAGTGCCTTACTTCCGCCCGAACCTGGTCGAAATCGAGATCGAACAGGACGCGAGTGAGCCGGTGACCGAAGATCAGCAGCGGCTGATCAACGAAACAATGCTGGCACTGTTCGGTACCCCCGATCGTCCCGCCAACCCGTTTCCGGAAGATGCGCAGGCGGCCGACGCACAGAGTCCACTGCGGACCTTCGGGTTCGACGTCGAAAAATTAAAAGTCTCAGCCGGACCCGCCTACCGGGATGCGGAAGGCAATCAGCACGGACTCTACCGCCTGCACTGTGCGCACTGTCACGGTGTGACGGGGGGAGGTGACGGGCCGACCGCCGCTTTTCTCAATCCGTATCCCCGCGATTACCGCCAAGGGGTGTTCAAGTATAAGTCGACGTTCGGTGCCGCAAAGCCAACGCACGAAGATTTGAAGCGCGTGTTGGTCAACGGCGTATCGGGAACGTCGATGCCCTCCTTCCGTCTGCTTCCCGACAACGAGATCGAGGCGCTCATCGAATATGTGAGATACCTCAGCGCCCGCGGTGAGACAGAAATCAAGTTGATTGAATACATGGCAGCCGAAGGTGAGATGCCGGGATCGATTTCCGAAATTGCAGGGGGATTTCCTCTGCCGGTCGATGATGAAGGTGTTGCTGAGGAGGAACCGGAAGAAGAGAACGTCGTAGCATCTGTGATGTACCAGTGGAAGGCGGCCCCGGTATCGGTGATTCACCCGGTCTCCTCCCCGGTCGATTTTTCGGATCCCGAATCGACCGCGATGGCTGAATCGATTGCCCGTGGCGAAAAGCTCTTCTATTCCAAGAATTTACAATGCAATAGTTGCCACGGGGATTCGGCCCAAGGTGATGGCCAGCGCGACAAGTACACGGTTTGGTTCAAATGGCGTGAAGACCTGGGAACCAATAACGACGATCAGGCGGAGATTAATCGGGTGGTGCATCAGTTTATGGATGTCGGTGCGCTGAAGCCACGGACGATTTATCCTCGCAATTTACGGCTGGGCGTTTATCGCGGAGGGCGTCGACCGATCGATCTCTACCGGCGGATATACTCGGGGATCAACGGAGGCCCGATGCCAGCGCAGGGGACCGTGACCGGGATTGCCGGTGATGAGGTTCCCGATAGCGAGGCGGGCGGGAGTGTCCGCCGAGAGCAGATTTGGGATGTGGTGAGTTACGTGTTGTCGCTGCCCTATGAACCGCTCAGCCAGGGACCGCCACAGCGGCAAGGATCAAAGTACACGCCGAGGTGAGTTGAAATGTATCGAAGGTGGGAGGGTCGTTCCCTTCCAACGAACAGACACGATTAGAAGATCGGGTAAACTGCCGATGGCATCTTAGGGGTGCTGAGGCAGGCAGCCGAATTTGGAGTGCCGAAGTGGCTAGATATTGGGCTTTATTGTTTTTGCTGGTTCCCATCTTGGGTACTGCCCTCTTCGTAGTTGCTGCCGACGAGATGAGTTGGCCGTTGCTCAATCATTGGTTCCCGAGAGATGTCTCGGAGTACGGCTATGTCATCGACAACCTTTTTATGGTGATCCTCTGGTTGACTGGCGTGGTCTTTTTGGGCACTGAGTTGGCCCTGGCGTGGTTCATGTGGAAGTACGAAGCGAGTGTGAACAACGAACCGGCAAAGTTTACGCACGGAAGTCACAATCTCGAGGTGATCTGGACCGTGATCCCGGCAGCGACACTTCTCTTTATTGCCATTTATCAACTCAATGCGTGGGCGGATACGAAAGTTCGCCAGCCGGAAAATCCGGGTGCCACGGTTGAGGTGGTGGGTCGTCAGTTCGAGTGGCGCCTTCGCTATCCGGGGCCGGATGGCCGCTTTGACACACCGGACGATCTGTTTTCTGTGAACGAACTCCACGTGCCGGTCAATGAAGATATTCTCGTGCATCTCAAGAGTGCCGATGTGCTGCACGATTTCTTTCTTCCCAATCTCAGGGTCAAGCAAGACGCGGTTCCGGGGATGAAAATTAATGTGTGGTTCCGGGCGACCGAACAGGGAGCTTTTGACTTGGTCTGCGCCGAACTCTGCGGTTGGGGTCATTACAAAATGAAGGGGCTGTTACGGGTGGAGAGTCGCGAGGACTACCAAGCCTACCTGAAGAAATTAGCAACAGAACAACACCTTGCAGCGCTACCTGTGGGAGACGACGAATCATGAGTACCGCCTCTGCGGTAGACCCGCACAACCACGCATCGGGAAAACAGTCGCAAGGTGGCGTGAGCCACTTTATTTGGACTTACGTTTTTTCCAAAGATCATAAGATCATTGGCCTGCAATTTCTCTTTTCGACTCTGATTTGGTTTCTCGTGGGCGGCTTGCTGGCCTTGGCGGTACGATGGCAGGTCGCCTGGCCTTGGGGAGAGGGCGCGCCGTTCGGAATTCAAGGGATGCCTGTCCTTAGCAATCTGTTTTTCGCCGAGCAAGGAGGACAGATCTCGCCCGAGTTTTACACCATGCTCTTCACGATG
>JAQWPY010000037.1 GCA_029245145.1 Pirellulales bacterium
AGGCATCGCTCACAATAATCATGGTCAGTTTTCATATTCGGTGTAACGATCAGTTGAGTAAAGCAACAATTCATAGTGAATGCGGGGTGTCAAAATTCGCAACACTCTCGCCGCGCACAAAGCATGGAAAATCAGTATGGGAATCATCTCTTTTATGTCAACAAGTTTTTCGTCGTAAGCCTTTATTTGGTCAGTATTTATCACTTGCTTAACTCTTTAAGTTTGCAAGTGACTGAGCGTCGCCTGCTTGGTCTTCGATGAAGATTTTATGAAACGAATGCGAACGGTTTACGTAAGCTCAGTCTGCCTTTTAAGTTCGATAGAAAGTAAGGCGTAGTCGGCTTGGGAAACTCGAGCGAGGGTTGCCTGAAGAGCGTTTCGATTTACGCTTCAATAATCGATTGATCGCTTAAGTGTTTGATTGAATCCGACCGCGGAGAATTGCTGCTCACTTGCTGAAATGCGATTCGATAGGCGGTTAGTTGTGCTCCTTACCACCGGGCGCCGATTGGGTTATCCGCCCGGTGTTTGATTGCGAGAGCGGTCGCTAATCGACTCAAAAGATCGTTAAAACAGGGCGATATGTTCTTTCCGTTGCACTCATCGGCGCGACTGATATGTTAGGGGGATGCTTCACCGCCGTATCTTCCTCCGACTCGCGTTCTGTTTCACACTGCCTCTCGCTGTGGCGTGTGCTGTCGAAGTGACAGCGGAGGAATCCAAGGCGCCCAAACCGCAATACGAGCACGGTGACATCCGTATCCCTGCAGCGAGCGCGGCAGAGGCCAAACGCGAATCGCTCTCGCTTGATGCAGCCCAGCAATATCTCGAAGATGCGAGTGCGGCTTGGAGCGGCAAGCACCAGTGCATCAGTTGTCATACGAACGGGACCTATATGACCGTCAGGCCGGCGCTGAGTCAATCGCTTGGAGCGCCCGATGACGTGGAGCGGAAATTCTTTCTCCGCCAACTTAAGACACTTGCCGCCGAGAACCCCAAGAAACTCCAGCGAGGCACTGGGCCGGCGCAGGTGATCTATCTGGCGGCCGGCCTAGCTGAATGGGACGCACACGTGACCGGCTCGCTCTCGGCAGAGACCGATCAAGCACTGCGCCTCATGTTTTCGCTACAGCGGGAGCACGGTTCCTGGGGCACTGAAGACTGTTGGCCACCCTACGAATCCGATGCCTACCATTTGGCAACTGTAGCGGCGATGGCGGCTGGTACGGCCCCAGGTTGGCTTGCGAACCTGGATGAAGAAGAGGACGCGGGTCTTGCCGGGAAGTTGCAGCAGCTCAAATCGTATCTCCGCTCCGAGGCGACGCACGATTATGGCCGTACGCTTTTGCTCTGGTCCAACGCACGGATGCCGGAGCTGATGGAGCCAGAGGAGAAACAGAAATTGATCGAGATGCTCTTTGCACACCAGCGAGATGATGGTGGCTGGTCGCTTCGTACGATGGCCGCGCCCGATGCATGGGGCAGCGGTAACCGCGCGGAAAAACTGCGGGCTGAACCCAACTTTCAAAATCCCGCGAGTGACGGACATATGACCGGTTTGGCAATTGTTGCGCTCCGCGAAGCGGGCGTGGCGGGCGACGATCCGCGAATCAAGCGAGGGCTTGGGTGGTTAGAGAGTAACCAGCGCACCTCGGGCCGCTGGTGGACCCGCTCGCTCAACACCGATCGAGCGCACTACATTACCTACAGCGGCACGGCGCTTCCGGTTCTCGCTCTGCAGATGTGCGGCGCGTTGCCAAGCAAGTGATCTGGCGGCAGACGCCAGAACGAAATCCCAACAATCAGGGGAAAATCGTGGGGCTAGTTTTCCTTTTCCTCGTGGGGTTGTCGCTTGCCGGCACCAGCGGATGGGCCGAGTCGCTCCCCGAAACGTGCGAAGCGCACCTTGACTGGAGTGCTGCGGAGCCTTTGCCGCCGCTCCCGGATGGACGTACAGGCCAAAAAACGGCGCTGGGTGTGGCCGGTCCGTTTGCAGGAGTTCATCGCGACCGTCTGATCGTCGCTGGCGGTGCCAACTTTCCCGCGAGTTTGCCTTGGATCCCCAGTGAGGTGAGCGGAAAATTACCGCACAAAATCTACTACGATACGGTTTTTGTGCTGAGCAGAGAAAACGGTAGAGAGCCTACTTGGAGTGAGGCTGCCGTACATCTGCCCGCTCCGCTGGCCTACGGGGTGTCGATCCCCACGCCTAAAGGGCTGCTCTGTATCGGCGGCGAGCGGAAAACGTATCGCGATAACGAGAAGGGAAGTGAGTCGAGTACGACACATCGGTCCGAGCAGGTTTTTTTACTCGCCTGGAATCCGGTAACCGAATCGATGGAAGTCTTGGACCGGTACATCGAGCCGCCGGAGCGCGCCGGCGCATTTCACTCATTTCCTCCACTGCCTGAACCGACCACAATGCTCGGCGGCGCCGTGATCAACAGCAAGGTATTTGTCGTTGGCGGTGACACGAGAAAAGGTGCCACTGCCAGCGTATGGATGCTCGATCTAAAAGGCGCAAAAATCAAGAAGGATCAGGAAGGAAATGTCACCCCTTGGCGTTGGCATCCGCAGCCGCCGATTCCCGGCCCGCCCCGTGTGCTACCCGTTATTGCTGCACAAAACGACGGCACGGCAACGAACCTCTACGTGTTTTCCGGACGCACGCCCGGTAGCCCCGAGAATACGGCAATCCTCACCGACGCGTATTCCTTCAATCCCGGCAAGCAACGTTGGAAGCGGCTACGCGATGTGGGGGCTCCGACCGAATCACGCTCGGTGATGGCCGGCTCGGCGCTGCCGAGCGGACAGTATGGAATCCTCGTCTTTGGCGGCGACCCGGGGGATCTGTTTCTCAAAATTCTTCGGCTCGAAGCGGAAGTCCGCAATCACGAGGCTGCGGGCAATCGAGAGGCGGCGGTGCAGAGCCGCTCGGCGCTCAACCAGGTGCGGGGCGATACGCACCGGGGCTTTTCCCGCGATGTGCTGGCATATCACACGGTGACCGACGCGTGGGCAAAACTCAAGAACCCGATTCCTGCATCCCGCGATCCGGACGGCGGTGCGGAACCACCGCGAGGCGGTCCGGTTACGACCACCGCCGTGCGGTGGGGCGATCAGATCCTGCTGCCGACCGGAGAAATCCGTCCCGGAGTCCGCAGCGGACAGATGCTGCAGGCCGTCCCGGTAAATCGTAATGCCTTCGATACGGTCAACACCACCGTACTGGTGGTGTACCTGGTGGTGCTGGTGATCATTGGTTTTTATTTCTCGCGCCGGATACATTCGACTGACGATTTCTTTAAGGCGGGGGGACGGATACCCTGGTGGGCTGCGGGCGTGAGTATTTTTGGAACACAGCTTTCGGCCCTCACCTTCATGGCCATTCCCGCTAAGACGTTTGCGACCGATTGGCGCTACTTTCCCGTGAACATGACGATCATCGCTGTCGCACCGTTTATTATCTTTTTGTTCCTGCCTTTCTATCGGCGGCTCAATGTGACGACCGCCTATGAATATCTCGAGATGCGTTTCAACCTGCCGGTCCGCCTGATCGGCAGTGCGATGTTTATGCTGTTTCAGTTCGGCCGGATCGGCATCGTGCTGCTGCTACCCTCCATCGCGCTGAGCGTGGTGACCGGCATCGAAATTGAGCTTTGTATTCTGCTGATGGGCCTGCTCTGCATTCTCTACACGGTGATGGGCGGGATCGAGGCGGTGATCTGGACCGACGTGCTTCAGGTGGTGGTGCTGGTCGGTGGCGCACTGCTGTGCCTGGTGCTGATCCCCGCGCGGATTGACGGCGGTTGGAGCGAGACACTGGCCCTTGCGGGCGCTGCCGATAAACTCCGTCTGCTCGATTTTCGCTGGGACCTTAAAGATGCCACTTTCTTTACGCTCGTGATCAGCGGATTCGGTTTGCAGCTGATCAGTTATGGCACCGATCAAACCGTCATTCAGCGGTATCTGACAACTAAAGATGAATCGAGTGCCGGCCGGGCGATCTGGACCAACGCTGCGCTGACGATTCCGGCGACGCTGCTGTTTTTTAGTATTGGCTCGTTGCTCTACGCCTTTTATCGCGTGCATCCTCAGGCGATGGACCCCACGCTTGAGAGCGAAAGCGCTATCTTTCCGCTCTTCATTGTCACGCAGTTGCCTCTGGGTGTTGCGGGACTGGTGGTCGCGGCGATCTTTGCCGCTGCCATGAGTTCGCTCGACTCCTCGATGAACTCGGTTTCGGCCGCAGTGACGACCGACTTTTACCAGAGGCTCGGTAAAAACGTGACATCGCAAAGCGCTTTGCGCACGGCGCGGTGGATGACGGTGCTGATCGGAGGATCGGGGATAGTCTTTGCACTCTGGATGGCCGCGCAGCCGGATATTAGATCGTTGTGGGACGAGTTCAGTAAGATCATCGGTCTCTTCGGCGGCGGACTCGGAGGCGTATTTCTGCTGGGCATTTTCACCCGGCGGGGCACCGGCGCCGGTGCGCTGGCCGGGATACTCGCGTCGGGCATCCTGCAATACGCTATCAAAGAGACGGTGCCACTGCATGCATGGGCGTACGGTGCGACTGGCATCCTCAGCTGTTTTGTAATAGGTTACCTCGTGAGTGTGCTGGTACCCCGTGGCCGTCGCGATTTGTCGGGATTGACGCTCTATACGCAGCAGCCGCGCTCGGGCGAGAAGAAGGAATTGCGAAGATGATTAATCACGAAGAAATGCTCGAGCTGAAGCGGTGGAACACACCCACGATCTACAACGGCTGGGAGCAGCTCACGGACCGGGATGCGGGACGGGTGGGTTTTAATCTCGAGGAAACGCGCGACTTCATGCCACAGATGGGTTCGATGGTCGGTACTGCGGTGACTGTGGTGATCGAGCCCGGCAATGCCGCACACGCGCAGGAAAACCCCGATGCCTGGAGCGAGTACCGGCAGTATGTCGCTGCGGTTGCGGGGCCAAAAATCGTGATCGTCCAGGATCTCGACAAGCCGGCCACCTATGGTGCGTTTTGGGGTGAGGTGAACAGCAATATGCACCGGACTCTCGGTTGCGTCGGCACCATTATCGACGGGGCGATCCGCGATGTGGACGAGATGTGCAATGCGGGATTCAAAGCGCTCGCGCGGCGACTGAGTGTGGGCCACGCTTATAGTACACCGGTCCGCTG
>JAQWPY010000042.1 GCA_029245145.1 Pirellulales bacterium
CGATGGCGCATGCGATTGAGCAGGTGAATGTGCTCGCAGAAGACATCGTGGAGCCGAGCCAGCCACGTGACGTGATGCTCAGCAATGCGCCGCGGCGCGACGACGAGTGTTACCGCGTTCCTCCGGTGCTCGGAGAATGATTTAAGCCCTAACCGATCAAATCGGCTAACTTAATGGGATGATCGATGGCGATCGTTGATTACACGGCGACCGAATTGCTGGAGCGAATGGATTCGCGAGACCTCACATCGAGGGATATCACGGCTGCGTATCTTGCGCAGATTGAAACCCATCATGGGGAAGTCAACGCTCTGGTTCGTTGGGACGCAGAAGGCGCAATGCGTACAGCCGAGGCGATTGATTCTCGTCGCGAACTGGGCGAACCGGTGGGTCTTCTCGCGGGTGTACCGGTCGTGGTGAAGGATAACCTTTGCACCTCCCGCCATGTGACGAGTTGCGCATCAAGGATGCTGGCAAACTATTGTTCGCCATACGATGCAACGGTGATCGAGCGATTGAAGGCCGCGGATGCGGTAATCCTCGGTAAAGGCAATATGGACGAATTTGCCATGGGTGCATCGACCGAAACTTCCGCATTCGGTCCGACACACAATCCGTGGAAGTTGGGTCATATCCCGGGTGGATCAAGCGGGGGTTCCGCTGCTGCGGTGGCCGCCTCGATGGCTCCCGTTTCGCTCGGCTCTGATACCGGAGGTTCGATTCGGCAGCCGTCAGCACATTGCGGCGTGGTCGGGCTCAAACCGACTTATGGCCGGGTGAGTCGCTACGGCTTAATCGCTTTCGGAAGCAGCCTGGACTGTATCGGTCCGATGGGCCGCACGGCCGAGGATGTGGCACGTGTTATGAGCGTGTTGGCAGGGAACGATCCGAAAGATGCGACGTCGATTGCGGGCCCGGTACCCCGCTACGAGATGAGTTGCCGTGAGCCACTTGATGGAGTACGGCTCGGAGTGATCGACGAGCAATTTGGCGAAGGGCTTGACGACGAGGTGGCCAGTAAAGTCGAAATGGCTATTCGGGAGTTTGAAGGCCTGGGGGCCACGGTGACTAACATTTCGCTGCCGCACATTCGCTATGCCATCGCGGCGTACTACATCATCGCTCCGAGCGAGGCATCGAGTAATCTGGCTCGTTTTGATGGCGCACATTACGGCTATCGTGCGGAGGATATTCCCCTCGACGAGCAGGACGGCCCCCTCGTGGCCATGTACCGTAAGACACGGCGAGAAGGATTTGGCGAGGAGGTGAAGCGGAGAATTATGCTCGGTACCTACTCTCTCAGCGCCGGGTATTACGATGCATACTATCTGCGTGCGCTGAAGATTCGGCGCCTTATTGCCCAGGATTTCGCAGATGCTTATAAAAACGTCGACTTCCTGATAGGGCCGGTGACTCCGACGCCTGCGTTTGAAATTGGTGAAAAAATGGAGGACCCGCTTGCCATGTATTTGGGAGACTCCTATACGGTCGGCGCCAATTTGGCGGGCCTACCTGCGTTATCGCTGCCCTGTGGTCATACGGCGGAGGGACTGCCAGTGGCGGTTCAGCTTCAGGGGCCTGCGCTCTCTGAGGAGGGATTGCTGCAACTCGCGTGTGCCTTCCAGCAGGAAAGCGACTGGCATCTCATGCGTCCGGAACTCACAAAAGCGGAGTGATAATAATTATGGATAAAAAAATCGTTGTATGGATACTCATGCTGCTTGCGCACGCTTCGGCCTACGCCCAGGACAGTCCGTTAGTCGGTCGCTGGCGCGTTGATTTTGCCAAGACGGCGGAATCGCTTGGTAATAGTGATAAAGCAAAAGGGTTTCTAGCATCGTCTCAGGGGCTTTTAATCGAGATGGATTGTCTGCGTGATGGAACGATGATCTTTACAAAGACATTCGGTGACGAATCGGAAACGATCAGAGGTAAGTACCAAGTCAAAAAGAGGGATCCGGAGTTTGTTGTCATCGAACTGGTCTACCCGCTGAAAGGTATTCGCTTCGAGCAGATTTACCAGTTTCCGCAAGACTTCGTGAATCAAGAGGTATTAATGAAAGGTACGTTTCGGGAACACTACTCCGAATCGGATTCTTTCGGTCTCGGGCAGGGAGACTATGTGATCGAAGTTTTCTATGAAAATCTTCCCGCTGAGAAGAAGACGGAAATCAAAAAACAAGCACCGGGTACAGAAGCTCCTGTCGTTGTTTCGGGTGTGTTGGGAAGATCATCGATCGAGGACGATGAGGTCTACTATATCGAGGCGGCGGCGGTCGCCTGGAAGAAGGATGCGATGGCCAAGGAGGTCATTCGGGTGAAACTTAACGGCCGTGACGGTTGTGAGATGCCGTTTCCAGGCCTCGGCATGTCTCTCATTTGGCGACGAGACCAATAGGTTTCATTGAAGCGCGGACGACGCACATGAACGATTCATTACCCTATACCACCATCATCGGGCTTGAGGTGCACGTGCAGCTTGCGACCCGTTCAAAACTTTTCTGCCGATGCGAGAACCGTTACGGGGCAGACCCCAACACCTTGACCTGCCCGGTATGTGCGGGTCTGCCCGGAGCACTTCCGGTGATGAATCGAAGCGCCTATGAGCTTTCGGTACGGGCAGCTGTGGGATTGAACTGCGAGATTCCGCTATTCACCAAGTGGGACCGTAAAAACTACTTCTATGCCGATTTACCGAAAGGGTTTCAGACAAGTCAGTTCGATCTACCTCTTTCGCAGCACGGATATCTCGATATTTCTGACCCGAAGGGCGAGTTTTCAGACAAGCGGATTGGTATTATCCGGGCCCACCTCGAAGAAGATGCAGGTAAGAGCCTCCACGATGAGGCAGCAGGCAAGGCGGACAGCCGGATTGATTTGAATCGATGTGGTACGCCGCTTCTTGAAATTGTGAGCGAACCCGATTTGCGAAGTCCCGAGGAGGTGGGGATCTATCTGAGCGACTTGAAGCTACTGCTTGAATATTTGCGGATTTCGGATTGCAATATGCAGGAAGGAAGCCTCCGGGTCGACGCCAATATCAATTTACATCTCCCAGTGGATGGCGAGCTGAAGGCAACGCCCATTGTCGAGGTAAAAAACATGAATAGCTTCCGTGCCGTCCAGAGAGCACTCGCGTATGAGGCAGTACGGCAATACGAGCAGTGGCAGGAATCGGGCCGCTGTCTGGGTGATCCGGGAGTAACAAAAGAAACGCGGGGCTGGGATGACGACGCCGGCGTGAGCCGGAGTCAGCGTAGCAAGGAAGAGTCGAGTGACTACCGTTATTTTCCTGAGCCCGATTTGCCGCCGGTGGTGATCACGGAGGCTGAAGTTGAGGCCCATCGTTTGGCATTGGGTGAATTGCCGGCGGCGCTTCGAACGCGGCTCGTTGCGGAGTATCAACTACCGGAGGGGGATGCGGATGTGCTGGTGAATCAAGGCCGTCCGCTGGTGGATTACTTTTTTTCGCTTGCCGGAGCGATCGATGATGGGAAAATTGCAAGCAATTGGATTCAGCAAGATGTGATGCGATATCTTAGTGAGGTCGGGGTCACAATTGATGACTATCCGGTCGCTGCAGAGCAGCTTGGTTCTCTGATTGCGGACGTGTTGGCGAAAAAGCTCTCCACGAGCCGCGGTCGGGAAGTTCTCGCGCAAATGGTTTCGTCAGGTGAGACGCCGCAAGCGGCAATGCAATCTCTCGGAATTGTCGAGGTCGACTCGGCTGCAACAGAACAGCTCTGCCGCGAGTTACTCGAGGCGAACCCGAAGGTGGTCGCCGATATCAAGGAAGGGAAAATGAAGGCAGTCGGGGCGTTGGTGGGGCAAGCAAAGCAGCGAAATCCAAACGTGCAGCCTCAAGAGGTTCGAGATCTCTGCTTGCGGCTGGCGGGCGAAATGTGAGGTTCGATCGTGCCGACACCGATTATTACGCTCACGACTGACTTTGGACACGATAGCCCCTATGTCGCTGCGATGAAGGGAACGATTCTCTCGCTCAACCCGGAAGCCCGCCTGGTCGACCTCACCCATTCGATTCCTGCTCAGAATATTCGGCAATGCGCATTATCGCTTTTGACATCATCGGTCGTCTTTCCGGAGGGCACGATCCACGTGATTGTGGTCGACCCTGGCGTTGGGACTGAGCGCGTACTCGTGGCGGTAAGAATGAATGGCCACTATTTTGTGGCACCTGATAATGGAGCGCTCGATGCCTTGGCTTCGCGGAGTAAGGCAGATAAAATCATCGCGCTGACCGAGTCCCGGTACTGGCTGCCCGAAGTATCAGCCACGTTTCATGGACGCGATATTCTGGGGCCCGTTGCAGCGCATCTGAGTCTGGGTGTGCCCTTGGAGAAACTGGGCGACCCGTTGGATGAGTTGATGCCCTTAGAATGGCCGGAGGTTCGGGTGGAACAGGGTGAGATAGAGGGTGTGATTGAGTCGGTCGACTCGTTTGGCAACCTTATTACGAATATAAGAGAGGACCAGCTCGGTGATGTGCCGCGGGATGAATCGGTACGTATCGTTTGCGATCAACACGAGACGACTGGAATTTTTCGAACCTACGGAGATCAACCGGAAATGACCCTGATTGCGCTGGTGGGATCAATCGGCAAGCTTGAGATAGCGATTGTGGGTGACAGCGCAAAGATGATGCTGGGGGTTGAAAAGGGCACGGCTGTAAAGATCCTCTGGTAAATGCCGAACCGTGATATCCGATCTCTTGTAAGCCTGAATATGAAAAGACAAATGCAACTGCTTTTGCTTCAGATTCGAAATCCGGGAGATCCCATGCGCGCGCAGGAAATCGACTGCTTTGCCGACGCGGCGGGTGTCGATCGAGATCAGATCATACCCTGGGATTTACTTGCGGGCGCACCCGACAGCAGCCTGCTGGAGCAATCAGATGCGGTACTCATCGGCGGAAGTGGCGATTACTCGGTCACGCGAGAGGAAGAGTGGCTTGAGGCATCGTTCGAATTGTTGCGTTGGCTGGTTTCCGAATCGAAGCCAACGTTTGCCTCTTGTTGGGGGTTTCAGG
>JAQWPY010000060.1 GCA_029245145.1 Pirellulales bacterium
GCCGGGGAAGGCGAGGGGGCATTACCACAAACCCACTTCGCTCCGCGGGCAAAGCGGGTCATTTATCTTTTTATGTCAGGTGGCCCTTCGCACGTCGACCTCTTTGACCCCAAGCCACTGCTCGATGCGCGAGACGGTGAGCCGATTCCGGAGCGTTTGATCCGCAATCATCAGTTTGCCATGATTAAAACCGCAAAACCGCTGTTGAAGAAATCGCCCTACGCCTTCGCAAGGCACGGGCAAAGCGGTCACCCAATCTCGGAACTCCTTCCGCACACCGCCAAAGTCGCCGACGAGTTGGCGGTCATTCGTTCTCTGCATACCGATTCCTTCAATCACGATCCGGCGGTGATGATGATGAACAGCGGAGATGTTCGGTTCGGTCGGCCTGCCATGGGGGCGTGGCTCTCCTATGGTCTCGGGAGCGAAAACAAGGACCTGCCGGCATTCGTGGTACTCGCCTCGGGCGTCAACACGAACCAACCGCTGCTCCAGGCCTACTGGGGAAATGGTTTCCTGCCCTCGCACCACCAAGGTGTCCAATTTCGCAATCAGGGAGATCCGGTTCTCTTTGCCCGCAATCCGGCAGGTATCGACCGGCGGACCCGACGGGAAATGCTCGATTTACTCCAAGCGGCCAACCGCGAACAACTCGATGCCGTCGGAGACCCTGAAATTAGCACCCGGATCGAACAGTACGAAATGGCCTACCGGATGCAAATGAGCGTTCCGGAACTGACCGACTTGGCCGACGAGCCTGAGCATCTCCATGCTGCGTACGGCACGCAACCTGGGGCGATCTCCTTTGCCAACAACTGCCTTCTGGCCAGGCGCTTGATCGAACGCGGCGTGCGGTTTGTCCAACTCTATCACAAGGGCTGGGATTCGCATACGAAACTCGAGTCGGATCACGAGCGGCAGTGTCGCGAGACCGATCGGCCGATCGCTGCACTTCTGGCGGATCTCCGTCAGCGAGGTCTGCTCGATGAGACCCTGGTGATTTGGGGCGGGGAATTCGGACGTACGCCGATTGCCCAGGGGTCGGGCAAAGATTACGGTCGCGACCACCACCCGCACGGGTTCACTATGTGGATGGCCGGTGGGGGCGTGCGGCGCGGCATCACTTACGGGTCAACCGATGATTTCGGGTATTTCGCCGAGGAGAATCCGCTGCACGTTCACGACCTGCACGCCACGGTCCTCCACCTGCTCGGTATCGACCATCGGCGACTGACCTTCCGCTTGCGAGGCCGCGACTTCCGCCTGACCGACGTCCACGGAAAGGTGATCGAGCAGTTGCTCGTCTAGGATTATCGAGCAGGTGCTCGTTTAAGGTGATCGAGCAGTTGCTCGCGCAGGCCCCCTTCGGCTGCGCACACTTACGTTGCATCGGTCGTTCGCTTCGGCGTGTGGAACGTGCGAATATCGACGCAATCCATTCCCGCCCGGCGGGCTGCTTCTATCCCGGTATCGGTATCCTCGTACACGCAGCACCCTTTCGGATCGACCGCCAACCGACGAGCCGCCTCTAGAAAGACATCGGGTTCGGGCTTGTGTCGCTCGGTGTCCTCGGCTCCCACGATGCAATCGAACCAGTCGATAATTTCCAGTTGCTGAAGGGTCCGCTGCACCATCTCGCGTGTACTCCCCGAGGCGACGCCGATGGGAATCTTGCCGCGGTGTTGGCGAGCAATCTCGAGCACCGGCTCCACGGGATCGATATTCGGCAGGGATTCGAGATAGGCCGACTCCTTGAAATCGACCACTTGCGCAACATCGAGGGAAAGCTCCGCTTCATCCGAAAGCATTTCAACAATTTTTGCCACCGGCACCCCACCGAGCGAATAGAATCGCTCCTCCTTCAACTTGAACCCAAAATGTTCGGCAGCGCGCGTCCACGCACAAAAATGGATCGGCATGGTGTCGGCCAGCGTACCGTCGCAATCGAAAATAAGCGCTTCGTATTTTTTCATGTTCGTAGAGCAGGGGAGGGGCATAGGCGAAGGAGGTCAAAATGGTGGATACTACTTAAACACAACCAACGGCCGAGGAAAAGTGGACGAGCGATGAACAAAATAACCCCCGCCATTCTAGCGGGAGATTTCCCGGGAATCGACGGATTTCTGCCCTGGCGCGGTTCGCTGATGCTGGACATCGTGTTCCTCGCCATGTTTGCGATCATTCCCGTGCTTTGCATCAGTATCGCCCTGGTCAAGTACGGCAAAAAGTACACGCTGCACAAACGCATCCAGATCACTCTCGGCTGCATTTTGGGCATCGCTGTCCTTTTATTCGAGTTGGAGGTTCGTCTTTTCTCCTGGCGACCGCGGGCGACCGCCTCGCCCTATTACGACGACGGTTGGGTCGACTGGTCACTGGGAATCCATCTTCCGTTTGCAATCAGCACCGCCTTGCTTTGGATTTATGTCCTTTGGTGGGCGATGCGCCACATTCCCACTCCTCCGCGTCCCGGCGGATGGAGCAAGCGGCATAAATTCTGGGCTCGCTTGGCCGCCCTCGACATGATTGCCACGGCGGTGACCGGCATCCTCTTTTACTTTGTTGCCTTTATCGCTTCCTGAAGCGTGTCGATGCGGTGGATCGCTTCGAGGAAAGCAATCGCGCTGGCCTCTACACTATCGGTGGAAATGCCGCGACCGTGGAAACGCTTTCCCTGATACTCAACTTCCACGTTCACTTCACCCTGGGCATCGTGTCCCACCGACACACTGTGAACCGAAAATTCGGTACAGCGAACTTCGTAACCGGTCAATTTTTCAATCGCCAAAAAAATTGCATCGACCGGACCATCGCCTGCGGCCATCTCGGTACTCAATTGCTCGTCCCCGTGCCGAAGGGTCAGCGTGACCCGGGGCGCATGTTCCGAGTTGATTTCCATCTGATAGGACTCCAGCGTCCACCGCTGAGCATTGACACGAAACTGCTGTTCGATCAACGCCGCGATATCACTGTCGTAAATTTCTTTTTTCTTATCCGCCAGATCTTTGAACTCGGCAAAAACCTGTTTGAGCTGTTCTTCGCTTAATTCATATCCGAGTGTCGCGGCACGATCGGCCAGTGCAGCGCGGCCGCTGTGCTTTCCTAAAACGAGGTCCGTATGGGAAAAACCCACATCTTGCGGTCGCATAATTTCGTAGGTGGATGCTTCTTTAAGCATTCCATCCTGATGAATTCCGGCTTCGTGGGCGAACGCATTGCGACCGACGACCGCCTTGTTCCGCTGCACCTGCAGCCCGGTGATGCCCGAAACGAGCCGACTTGCCGGAACGAGTCGTTGACTCACCACGCGGGTGTCGGTTTGGTAGTAATCAGCCCGCGTCCGCATTGCCATCACCACCTCCTCGAGGGAGCAGTTTCCGGCGCGTTCTCCGATCCCGTTGATCGTACATTCGATTTGGCCCGCACCGTTCTCTACCGCTGCCAGGCTATTGGCCACCGCCAGGCCGAGATCGTTATGGCAATGCACACTGATCACGGCGCGATCGATATTGGGCACCCGCTCGACGAGCGAGTGGATCACGTGGCCCATATGATCAGGGGTGGCGTAGCCGACGGTGTCAGGGATATTCACGGTGGTAGCGCCTGCGGCGATAGTCGCCTCGACCACGCGACAGAGAAAATCAATCTCCGTGCGGGCGGCATCTTCCGGCGAAAATTCAACGTCACTGCAGTATCCTGTGGCCCGCTTAACGCCAGCGACAGCCCTCTGCAAAATTTCTTCTTGCCCCATCTTGAGCTTGAACTCGCGGTGAATTGCACTGGTTGCGAGAAACACGTGGATTCGCGACCGCTCCGCCGACTTGAGTGCCTCCCACGCCCGATCGATATCGGCATCGTTACAGCGGGCAAGTCCACAGATCACCGGGCCTTTGATCTGCGTTGCCACCTCACGGACCGCTTCAAAATCACCGGGAGACGCTATGGGAAAGCCGGCCTCGATCACGTCCACCTGCAGCTCGGCAAGCATTCTCGCGATTTTGAGTTTCTCCTCGAGATTCATGCTGGCACCGGGAGACTGCTCACCATCCCGGAGCGTGGTATCGAATATCCGTATCATCCGCGGCGACGTCGTTGCCATATGCAATCCTTCTCGAATTCTCAAGTACACCCAAGCGTCTGCTCACCCCGTCCACTCGAGACATTTTACCGACAGCCGGGTCCCACCAGCAATGGCAACGCATGCACCGGTATCACTTCGTGTGCGGCAAGTGGCTCTTCCCACCGATGCCCGATTCGCCTACTATCTGCGGCCCCTGACGGGGGCCTCTGCAGGGCGACGTGGGAGAAGCAGCACCCAAACTCACCCCCTCAAAATACAATTCCGTGGATTTTCAGGTTCAACGATGTTCGCGGCGGTGTTCCGCCACAGATAAAGAGTTTCAACCGGGTGAGGTTTTTTACTCTCTCCTGATTGCTGACGGCGCAGAGATCGTACGCCGCGACTTCTCCGAATCTGCCTGGGAAGGTCCTCCGGAAAATGCGGTCGGTTGGTGGCAATCGCAGATGCCATCGGTCAACAGTAAAAAAATCGGTTGGGCCCCGAACGATGTGATGCTCGAATTTTTTCAGCAACTCGCCGACAAGCCAGAAAAAGAGGACCTTCGTTACATCCTCACTCTGCTCTTGATCCGGCGACGCGTGATGCGGTTGGAGGAAACCGAACTGCAGGAGGGTCGTGAGCAGTTAGTGGTCTACTGCAGCCGCCAGGAACAGACCTATCGCGTGACGGTCGTCCACCCGGACCCTTCGCGGATGCAGGAAATTCAGGACGAATTAGCGACGCTCTTATTGGCAAATACAGATGGATGAAATTGTCGCGCAACGTGAAGCCAACGGAAAGGTTACCTTGAAGTTCTCGGGGCCTTTTCCACTGATGATGTTCTGCACGCTCCTGGTGGCGAGTGGTGCTTCGTGCCCCAGGACGGCATGGCAACCTTTTACCCCGTCGCCGCCGGTCGTATTCGAGGGGCAGCCCTCGCTCGACGAAGTCGCCGGGGTCATCAACGCAAATCACGCCAAAATACCAGGACTCTATTCCACCAACTGTCGCATCAGCGGCAGCGATTTTCCCTCACTCCGTACGAGTCTGGCGGTGGGAGGACCACGACAGGTTCGCCTGCGAGCCGGCACCGGAGTGACCGGGCAGGAGATGGATGTCGGCAGTAACCCGGAGATGTTCTGGGTCTGGGTCAAGCGAGCGGAACCCCCGGGCGTGTACTTCGGTCGCTACGACGAGGTGCCGGCCAGTGGCATGGGCGGCGCGTTACCAATCCGACCCGAGTGGGTCGTGGAGGCAATCGGCCTGATCTCGCTTCCTCCCCATCAAACGCACGAAGGGCCGTTCCGGAGAAACGACGGCATGCTCGAAATTCGCACTCCCCTCGTCGGCCCGGCAGGACCCATGACCCGGGTTCTGGTGATTGACTCGGCCAGCGGATGGATACGGCAGCAACAATTGATCGGCGGCCAAGGACAACTCATCGCGCAAGCGACCAACCGCGACCATTTCCGCGATCCCGACAGTGGCGCCGTGCTGCCCCGGGTCACCGAAATCGACTGGCCGGCGGCCGGTATGCAATTGACCCTCAAACTCGACGACGTTCAGATTGGACCACTCGATCCGGTGAGCGACATGTGGGTCAAACCGGAGTATCCCGGCTTCCCTGATGTCCGTGTCACCGAGTCGTTACCCGTTGGCGTACCGGCGGAGGCCACTCCTTTTCCCCAAGCTGCCGCGCAAACCATGCCTGAGACGGCAAATCCATGGCGGGCGGCAGGAGAGAGTCACCGAGTCGCAGAGACCGGCACACAACCCGCCGTTGCGACAACGGAAGGAAACGCCGAACCGGCGATTCGCGCTCAGAACGCGCCGCTCACACTACCGAGCAGTCAGAGCACTCCGGCCGCCAAGGCATTTCGCGGCAGAATTAGGTCCGATTCGCGTCGACACGGCGCAATTTTTCACGGGCGCGACTGAGCAAAGGGCCAATACTATTTTCCGGGACACCGGTCGCTATGCTGATCTCATAATAGCTCCGCCCCTCCAAGTGGTAGAGTCTGACAATATCGCGCTCGTGACCCTGAAGTTCATCGAGCAAACGCTCCACTTGCTCGCGATCGCTCAGCACGCCGCTGAGTTCCGGATGCGGATCGGGCACGTCACTGGCCAGTTCACTCGAAACTTGAGAAGCGGGGCTGCCGACTGTGGATTGCGTTCGGGTAATCGCCCGCACAACGACCCTGCGAGCCACCACTGTGAGGTAAGTCGCCAGACTACTCTGGCCTCGAAAATGGCGGAGAACGGCAAAATCGTTCGCGACAATGGTCAAAAACACTTCCGCCACCAGATCGTCGCGGTCCGCCTCCGAAAGGCGAAGGGAACGGGAGCGGCCCACATGTTGAACCACATGGATCACCAGGCCCATAAACCGATCCACAAAACTTCTCCAGGCGGTCGGCTCGCGGGCGAGACAGCGGTCAAGCAAACTGCGATCAACTTCGGAGAGCGACAATGGATTACCTGCTGCAAAAAGTTGAGGGACCGAGGGCCGCGTGGTGGGTCGATCAGCTGGTACAACGCGGCTCGCCCCTTATCCCGACCCCGTGATCGCTAACGAGTGGACAGCTTGATTTTAGAGTCGCAGGAAAAGCGCGGCAAGACAAATGCAAAGGGATACCAAAAGGGCTTACAAGGCAAGGAGGCCCCTGTTTCACTTGACTTTCCACAAAAAAAGGCTATAAGAACCCGTAGATTGTGACGATAAAGAAAGAAGGTTGGGCAAGCTGCAACACATGAGCGTGCTGACCGCCTTCCTTTGCTACATACTTGCCAGGAGATTTACCCCATGACTCATGTCGTTGCCGAACCCTGCTTTGCCTGCAAGTACACCGACTGCGTGGTCGTGTGCCCGGTCGAATGCTTTTACGAGGGTGAAAAGATGCTCTACATTCACCCCGATGAATGCATCGATTGTGAAGCCTGCGTCCCGGAGTGTCCGGTAGAAGCCATTTTCCACGAAGACAACCTGCCCGAAGAGTGGGCGGCGTTCACCGAACTGAACTCTGAGATGGCTGCTCAGCTCCCGGTCATCACCGAGAAGAAAGAACCGCTTAAAGGGCCGCCCGAGTAAAGCCAACGGCTCGAGAACGAACGGCACTCTGATCGAATACCAAGGCCACCTCCAGGTGGCCTTTTTTGTTTTTCGTGGGCACTCTGTTTTGCGCAGCGATTTTGTGCCACCCGTCGTGGGCCCGCGCAACTCACCCGCCCCGATTCCGCAGCATGTGATTCACTTTAGATCGACGCTCCAGTATGCGTCGCTCAAAAAAGCCTTCCAACTCTCATACTTTGGATTGCGCAATTTTCCTTGAAGTACCGGATTCCGGAGCGGTCGCTTCGGCTCACGAATCAAACGCATTCCCGCCTGCTGCGGGGTGCGGCCCCCCTTACGGGAATTGCACGCGACGCAGCAGCAAACAATATTTTCCCATGCCATGTCACCACCCTGGCTTCGCGGGAGTACATGGTCGAGACTCAGTTCGCTCGTGGGAAACCGTTTTCCGCAGTACTGACATCGATTCCCGTCGCGGGCAAACACGTTGCGACGGTTGAATCGCATGCCGTGTCGGGGTGCCTTGTCATAGGAAAGCAGCCGAATGACACGCGGAATCTCCACCGCAAAATGAACTGATTGCAGCCAATCACTCCCCGGATCACATTCCTCGAATTGCAGTTTGAGTTGGCTTATCTCCCGCCAGGAAACGAAATCGTAGTTCACATACCGACCCGCCTCGATATGGATGACTTCTGCCAAGTCGCGAAAAAGCAGGCAAATCGCCCGTCGTACGTTGACGACGTGAATTGCCATGTAGAGACGATTGAGGACCAGGACGCTTTGCTCGGTCCCCAGAGGCTGCTTTGCGGCAAAAGACAACACCTCCCCCGCAGCCCTCCGAGTACCACCAGCGATAGCACGATGCGTCACGAGCCCTATCTCCTTACGAAGCCCACTGCGTTCCTACATTTTACAACCCTGCCGACCCACAGCCTAGCCCACCGCCATACCACCGCCATACCACCGCCATGCCATCCTCTTCTCACAAACCGCGCACCGACTGCGTCACCTAGTGGCATCACGGAGGGCGCGGATGGAAAGTATAAAAATTACCCAAAACCTGACGATTTGGGTTGTCAGCCAACCATCTAGACCAGTACGATGGAAGTATGCGATTGCAGGTGTCACCGTCTCGGGTGGGGCAGGGATTGCGAAGAACACTTGAAGGAACATCATCCAAATGATTCATCACTCATGCGACGGCTGCAAACGCCTCATCGATCCGAGTCAAGCGCTCCGCTACGTTGTTCGAATGGAGATTTACGCAGCCACGGATGTGAACAACACCGATGAAAGTGATGACGATCGAGATCACCTCGCAGAAATCCAAGACATCCTCGAACAGATGGACGACTCCGAGAGCGAGGCGATTGGTGGTGAAGTGTATCAGCAACTGCGGTTCGACCTCTGTCCGCAATGTCGGGAAAAATTCCTGAGCAATCCGATTTCTCGCGAAGCGGTAACGCAACTCGACTTCAGCCAAAATTAGTCGCCCCCTCGCGTAGCGATCGACACACCCTCACGCGCTGCTTCCTCGGTAGCATCGTGCCATCTTTCTGCCTCCTGCCGCGCCTCCGGGAGGCGACTCGCTTGAGTCACCGCCTCTGGATTGCTAGAATCCGGCCTCAATCCAAACCCACGTTTCAATCATTCGGAGAGTGCGGGTGCAGACAAAAAAAACAACAACCGACCCGCTACGCATCGCCGTGATCGGCGGAGACGGCACCGGGCCCGAGGTAGTCGCCGAGGGACTCAAAATCCTTGAAACTGTCGCTGCCCGCGACGGTTTTACCTACGAACTTGCCGAATTCGATTTCGGCGGCGATCGTTACCTGCGGACCGGCGAAGTGCTGCCTGAGGGGGCCGTGGAGGAACTGAAGCAGTTCGACGCCATCTATCTCGGGGCGGTCGGGCATCCGGACGTCGCCCCGGGTATCTTGGAGAAAGGGCTGCTGCTCGAACTTCGATTCCAACTCGATCAGTACATCAACCTGCGGCCGGTCAAACTGCTGCCCGGCGTGGAGACACCGCTTGCGGGCAAGGGCCCGGAAGATATCGATTTTGTGGTCGTCCGCGAAAATACCGAGGATCTCTACTGCGGGGTCGGCGGATTTCTAAAAAAAGGGACGCCCGATGAGGTCGCCAGCCAAACCGCACTCTACAGCCGGAAGGGCTGCGAGCGTTGCATCCGCTGGGCATTCGAGTACACGCAAGGGCGGAATAACCCTAAGGGCAAAATGCTCACGCTGGTCGCCAAAACCAACGTACTCACCTACGGGCACGATCTCTGGTGGCGAACCTTCCAGGATGTGGCCCGCGAGTATCCCGACGTGAAAGCCGACTACAATCACGTGGATGCCTGCTGCATGTGGATGGTCAAAAATCCGGAGTACTACGACGTGATTGTGACCACCAATATGTTCGGCGACATTATCACCGACCTCGGCGGCATGCTACAGGGCGGTATGGGCGTGGCCGCCGGCGGGAATATCAACCCCGAAGCGGGTGGCACCAGCATGTATGAACCGATGGGTGGCAGTGCTCCAAAATACACGGGAAAGGGGGTCATCAATCCGATTGCCGCCATCAACGCGATGGCAATGCTGCTCGATCAGGCGGGATACAGCCAATCGGCGGCCAGTATCGATCGGGCCGTAGCGAGGGTCACGGGAGAGAAGATGCAAAGCCAATCGGCCGGAAAGATGGGCCACAGCACAAGCGAAGTGGGTGATTTGGTCATTGCCGCACTCGGGTAAAACCGCAGGTCGCTCACGGACCTCAAAGAAAAAGCCCCGTGGCGGCAGTGCCGCCACTGGGCGATTGGTTTCTACCGGTTTCTTCTGCGGGACACACGCGACCCAAAGACTACTCTGCGAAAACCGCTTCTTTTCCGCTGGCAGTGCACAACGCCATCCACACTGACGCTGCGGTATCGTTGGAGTACTGGGCTGTGTGCGCGTCACCGAAAACGCACACAACCACATCACCGTGCATGGAGCGGAAGTGCGTATCGCCATCGTTGCCTGCCGCTCCACCATTATTCGGTGGGGCACACGCCGAACCGGCATTTGTTCCTCCACCCGCCTGGGAATAATCGCCGTTAATGGTCGTTTCACTGTAAAAAATTGTGTTTGTCGCGCCATCAAACTGGTCAATCTGCCCGAGACTCACGCGGGAACCGTTTCGGAACGGACCAGCGCCTTGCGTGAGAGTGGTCGCACCACCTTCACTGTCCGTTCCAGTAGTCGGAGGATCCGCCCACCCACTAGAGGCAGAATTATTGTAATAGGCCGAATCAGAGCCGAAATTCTGCACGTAGTTCGTATGACTCGATCCGTCGCTGGCACACTTCAAAATGGGGAGTTCAACACCGGCGCCACCACCGGTTATCTGTGTGTACGCGTTCTTTGCCTGAATGAATGGCAACAATTCAACCATGCCGCTCGCGTGATGATCGCCGTCGGCGGCCACGGGAGTGCCCGCACCCCCAGAGCCGTCGTCCGGAGTGTAACCCGAATTAATGCCCATCGGGAGCTTATCTTTGTTCTGCGACGCATAATTAAGCGATGCCATTCCCACGTTTTTGAGATTGTTGGTGCAATCGGTCCGGCGAGCACTTTCTCGCGCGGAGTTCATGGCGGGCATCAGCATACCGGCCAGAATACCGATAATCGCAATCACTACCAAAAGCTCCACCAACGTAAAACCTGCGTGCGCCTGCCGCGCTTTGCCAAACTTCGTCATTGCTTTGCTCTCCGTCTTAACTTCTGTTCCGCAGTGTAGGATTAACCGTCTATGAAAACTCATAGGTCGTCACCTCGCGTGACACCCGAGAAGGCCGCGACCGAATGGCTGCGAGCCACGCACTTTAGTATACCGATAAATCATAAAGAACCGCAACTAAAATCTTCAAATTGCAGCAATTCGAGGCTTTTGAGCCGATGTCCTCACGCCTCTTGAGCCGCCTAGGCACTCAGCGATCAACACCCCACCAGTGGCGTACCACGGCAACCAATCGGCAACCAATCGGCAACCATGCATCAGCTGTGCATTCTCACCAGCGTTTCGTCCCCCACCACAATTTCGGCTTCCGCCGCCGCCAACGTTTCGAGCCGGTTGGCAACCACTTGGTCGGGAGCAAATGTACGCGCTAACCGCACATAAGTCGTGTGATGGCGCGCTTCAGATTCAAAAAGCTCGCCATAGAAGTCGGTAAGCTCCGTGTCATCCAGCCCATCGCGGAGAACCGCAAAACGTTCGCACGAACGCGCCTCGATCAGCCCGGCTACTAACAGCCGATCAACCGCCCGCTCCGGCTCACTCGACCGCACGAGTTGATTGAGCCGTTTTCCGTATGCGGAGGGCTGCTGACTGCGAAAAGCGATGCCGCGACGCGACAGCAAATTACAAACAAGCTCAAAGTGCTCGAGTTCTTCGGCAATTATTTCGGTCATCTCTCGACAGAGTTCCCGTCGCGTGTCATAAGCGCAGAGCAGATTCATCGCCGTACGGGCCGCTTTTTTTTCGCAATGCGCGTGATCGATTAAAACCTCATCTAGATTCTGCCTGACCCGTTCGAGCCAGCGAGGCGACGTCGTCACGTGGAGTCCGAGCATCGGTCTTTGTTTGCGATCGGTTAAGGTTATGATCTGAAAGAGGGTCCGGTAGAGGTTCCCGTCGCTGGCCCTGCCGGACGGTAAAAAGCTAACGAAAAACACGGAAGGGGGCGAGCCCCACCGTGCCGACAATTTCATGACGCAACGCACAGTAATCCCCCTGATCGTCGCGCATCGCGGAGCCTCGCACGATGTGCCGGAAAATACGCACGCTGCGATCGATGAAGCCTGGCGCCTGGGGGCAGACGCGGTTGAAATTGATGTTCGCCTCACCCGGGATCGGCAGATTGTCGCGATTCACGACGCTGATACAAGCCGCACATCCGGTCAGTTGCTGACTGTCGCCGAGAACGATTACGAGTTGCTCTCGCAACTCGATGTGGGCCGCTGGAAGTCAGCGGCCCACGCGGGCGAGCAAATCCCACACTTGCGCGACATTCTCGATCGACTGCCGGCGCAAAAACAGTTACTCGTTGAGCTGAAGTGTGGTGAAGAAATTACCGAGCCCCTGGTAGCTGAACTCGCTGCGCGAGAAAATCTCCAGCAACAGGTGGTGATTATCGGTTTTGACGCGATGCTGGTATCCGGGGTCAAGCGGAAGATTCCGTCGCTCTCTGCACTTCTGTGCGTGCGAGCGGTTGATGCAGGGGAGAACCGGTGGTCCTCAGTGGCAGTCGAGCGGTTGATCGATGCCGCACATCACTTAGGACTCGATGGCGTCGATCTCGATGCGGCAATCCCGATCGATGTCGCTGCCGTGCAACAACTTCATGCCGCAAATTTGAGTTGTCACTTCTGGACGGTGGACGATCCGGAGCAGGCAATTGCCCTGAGGGAAGTGGGAGTCGACGGACTGACCACCAATCGGCCCGGCTGGCTCCGGGAGCAGTTGGAGTGGAAGCAACACCGCCTGCCGTAGGCCACCGATTCCTCACTGTTCCCCTCATACGCCCCATTTTCACCCTGCTCCTATTTCAACTACACTGGGGCAGCATTCGGGCGAAACGGCGAAACGACATATAAAAAAGAGCAAAAAAACATTCGGGAGACGCATATGCTAACGCACCAACAACGATGGGCCGGCGCAATTTCTTTACTGGTGGCAAGCTTTTGCCTGATCGCACTGGTGGGCTGGACTCACGATGCCTCGAAGGTACCGGATGGGCCGCCTGCCATCC
>JAQWPY010000101.1 GCA_029245145.1 Pirellulales bacterium
CTGCGTATTTGAATGGGTTAAGCGGGAAAGGAGTTCATGTCGTCACCGTTAATGAATATCTAGCGCAACGCGACGCTGATTGGATGCGCCCAATTTTTGAATTGTTAGGCTTTAGCGTTGGCGTAATTAAATCAGGGCAAACAGCCGAAGAAAAAAAAGGGGCTTATGATTCGGACATCACGTATGGAACCAACAATGAGTTTGGCTTTGATTATCTTCGCGATAACATGCGAACGGCAGCTCTCGGGGATGATCGATATTCTAAATATCAACAACAGTGCCAGGGGCCTCTCAACTACGCGATCATCGATGAAGTCGATAACATCTTGATCGATGAGGCCCGAACACCTTTGATTATTTCGGGACAAGCCCACTCTGATGTCCGCCGCTACGCCGATGCCGACCGCATAGCCAAACAGCTTACAAAAGAATCTCACTTTGTCGTCAGCGAAAAGGACCATTCGGCGCACATGACAGATGCCGGGGTTCGCGAGGCGGAAAAATTGGCCGGTGTCGAGAGTTTCTACACAGCCGGAAACATGGAATGGCCGCATCTGATCGACAACTCACTCAAAGCGCACCATCTCTATAAGCGCGACGTGAATTACGTCATCAAGGAAGATTCGGTCATTATCGTCGATGAATTTACCGGTCGATTGATGGAGGGTCGTCAATGGAGCGATGGGCTTCATCAAGCGGTCGAAGCGAAGGAGGGAGTGCGAATCAAGGAAGAGACGCAAACGCTCGCCACAATCACTCTGCAAAACTTTTTCAAACTCTACAATAAATTGAGTGGCATGACCGGAACGGCCATGACCGAGGCATCGGAGTTTTGGAAAATTTATGAACTCGATGTCGTGGCAATACCGACCAATCGCGACCTCCAACGAATTGAACATCCAGACGCTATTTACCGAAGCGAAAAAGAAAAATATGCCGCCATGGCGGATGAGATCGAACAGATCCATCGATGGGACTCCATCGAGTTTACGAACGGCTCAGTGGCGATGGGCAAAATTACCGGGGAGACGGACGAAGCGATTCAGTTCCAGAAAAAAGGAACGAAGGGAACGGAAACGATCGCCCGAGTTAAAATCAGGGCGCTGTATAGAAAAGGTCGGCCCATTCTGGTCGGAACCGTTTCGATTGAAAAAAGCGAGCGACTCGGTGCGTTGCTCAGTAAACTTGGCGTCACACACGAAGTGCTGAATGCCAAACAACACAAGCGCGAGGCAGACATCGTAGCGCAAGCCGGGCGGATGGGCGCGGTAACCATCGCAACCAATATGGCGGGTCGCGGAACCGATATTGTCCTGGGCGGGAATCCCGAAACGATGGCGTGGGCACAACTGCAGAGCAAGTACGAGACTCGACTCGATGTTCCTGCCGAAGAGTGGGATGAACTTGTTAATGCGATTCGTCGCGAGGAAAACATGGAAGCGGAGGGCGAGAACATTCGCACTCTCGGTGGACTGCACATTATTGGAACCGAACGACACGAAGCGCGGCGGATCGATCTCCAATTACGCGGTCGCAGCGGACGTCAGGGAGATCCGGGGAGCAGCCGATTTTATCTCTCGCTTGAAGATGATCTGATGCGAATTTTTGCTGGCGAATGGGTGCGGACATGGCTCACCCGCCTGGGAATGCAGGAGGGAGAAGCAATTGAAAGTAAGATGGTCTCCCGGCGAATTGAGGGTGCTCAAAAAAAGGTGGAAGAGCGCAATTTCGAAATCCGAAAAAATCTTCTGGAATACGATGAGGTCATGGATGAGCAACGAAAGCGAGTCTACGACTACCGCCAAAATATCCTCGGTGGTGCCAACTGCAAAGAATTGATCTTCGACATGATTGTCGCTGAGATCGATAAACACATCGGACAATTCCTCTCCCGAGATTTTGGCACGGAATCTTTTGCTGCCTGGGTCAGCGGACAATTGAGCCTGGAACTGGACCATCGCGATTTCAGAGACATGGATTTCAAGTCGGCTGGAGAGTACGCAAAAGACGAGGCGGAGAGAGCTTCGGAGGTTCAGGTACTCGACGCGATCGAGGAGAACCTTCCGATCAACGAAGATCCGAACGAATGGAATTGGGCGGCTCTGGCGAAATTTGCGAATGCACGTTGGCAATTATCACTGAGAGATCGCGACCTGAAGAAAATCGGCCGTAATCACGTTGACAGTTTTTTGATCGAAAAAGCCCGTACTGCGGTCGACAAAATCGATCTGCGGGAAGGAGCATCATATCTTGAGAAAAACTATGGACTGCAGACGGCAGTCAACTGGGTGAAGTACAAATTTGGGATTACCCTCGCCCTTGAAGATTGCCTCGATTTGGAGTCCGAGGAATTTCAAAACCGGATTCTCGAACTTGCAACGGAGACATACTCGCAGCGCGAAATCGAATTTCCCGTTATGGGGGGACTGATTCACTTTATGACGCGCGACGGAAGTGGTAATCGGCGGTATGATCGTGAGCAACTTGTCGCATGGGCCCGAGAGCGATTCGGGGTTCAATTAGATCTGGACGATCTCCGTTCCAAGCAACGCGATGAAATACGCTCAACCCTGTTGACACAAAGTCGAGCGAATTACGAAAAGGGCCAAAAAATAGAAGAGGAGATCCAAGGCCATGTCGAAGCAGTCGTCAGCCAAAGCGATGGGGCTTTCGACGAGTTGATGAACTGGGCACACGATCGGCTCGATACGCCCCTCAATCCGGAGGCGGTGGCCAAGTGGAAGCGGAGTGAGTTGGAAAAAGAATTACACACTCTCTGGCAAAATCGCTACTGTCCCGAAATGCGGCGAATGGAACGCACGCTGACGCTCCAAATTCTCGATTCGGCTTGGAAAGACCATCTCTTGGCAATGGATCACTTGCGGAGCAGCGTCGGTCTTCGCGGCTATGCTCAGGTCGATCCCAAGGTGGAATACAAGCGCGAGGGTATGCGAACGTTTGACGCAATGTGGGAAGCGATTCAGGAACGCGTCACCGATTTAATCTTCCGGATGGAACAATTGGACGACGATTTTGTCAGCGCGACATGGGTCGAAACCTCCGCGACCCATGAAGAGGCGCAATCTGCGGCTTCCCTTGCAGAAGAACAGCAAGGAGATGACCGTGGAGAAGTAGCCGCTGGAGAGAAAATTGAACCGATTCGTAATCGGAAAGAGCGAATCGGAAGAAATGCCCCGTGCCCCTGCGGGAGCGGTAAAAAATACAAAAACTGCTGCATGCGAAGCAGTAGCGGTGCAAAGCAACCTGTCGGCTCGCGGTGACCGGAATATTTAAGTGAAGGTTTTCTCACAAGGATGTTGAGATGCTGGGATATGGGCTCAACCTCTGCTATGCGTTGCTGCTCGCAATCCTCTCACCCTATTTTCTCTACGTCTCAATACGTAAAAAAAAGTACCGCCGAGGTTGGGGTGAAAAGTTTCTCGGACGCTGCCCTATTCGTAGCGGCACCAATCCTTGCATTTGGTTCCATGCAGTGAGTGTAGGAGAAGTTCAACTCCTTGCCCCACTTCTCCAAAAGCTCGCTCGGGAGCAGCCGCAAATAACCTGCGTCATCTCCACCACAACGCAGACGGGCCGTGCTCTGGCAGAGAAAAATCATTCTGAGCATCTCGTCTTTTACTGCCCTCTCGATTTTACTTGGGCCGTGCGACAAACCCTGCAAAGAATCCGGCCCAGCTTATTGGTCTTAAGCGAACTGGAATTGTGGCCCAATTTAATTCTCTCGGCGAACCATCGGGGAGTAGCCACGGCGGTCATCAATGGTCGCCTGAGTAAAAAAAGTTTTCGTGGCTATCACTGGCTTCGCCCTTTAGTGCAACACATGCTGTGTTCTCTTCGTTTGATCGCGGTACAGAGTGAGGAATATGCCGATCGATTCCGCGCCCTTGGTGCCCCGAAGGAAAAAGTGCGTGTCACCGGATCGGTAAAGTTTGATGGTGCACAGACCGACCGGAATAATCCGAAGAGCGCAGCTCTGACCGCACTGGCAGGCATCCGGGAGGACGAAACCGTTTTTCTGGCCGGTAGTACGCAGCACCCTGAAGAAGTCCTGGCGATCGAAACGTTTCTCAAATTGCAGGACGAATATCCTGCGTTG
>JAQWPY010000118.1 GCA_029245145.1 Pirellulales bacterium
TCCGCAGTCGCTCGTCGTATCACCGTTACCTTCGCCAATGGTATCCGGAGGTGCCGTCCCGCCGCGCACTGTTCATAAAAAACAACGGTCCCGGTAAAGTGCTGGTCTATCTTTCCGACGAACTGCACACCGACATCCGTCACGAATGTACACATGCACTGTTGCACTCATCGCTCCCGATGGTACCGCTCTGGCTCGACGAAGGGTTGGCCGAATATTATGAGGTTCCCCCGAATGCAAGGCTCTATCAAAATCCGCACCGCACGGCGACTGTCTGGAGTTACCGCCTCTGGCAGCGGCAGTCGATTGCCGATCTTGAGACTAGAAACCAACTTTCCGAAATGGGCCGCGACGAATATCGGCACGCGTGGGCCTGGGTCCATTTCATGCTCAACGGCCCGCCGGCAGCGAGACAGGAACTCGCCAATTATCTCGCTGATATTCGCGAAGGAAAACCTCCGGGCGAACTCAGTACGAGGATCGCTCGGGCGGTGCCCGACCCAGACCGCGCTATTGTCCAACACTTCAAAACGTTCTGGAAATGACGTACCGTTTTAAGGTCCGTCGCGACGGTTTGCCACTTCACACGCATGATCTTCGTCGCTTTTGGCGAATCTCGTGGTTCGCTTGACAACCGTGGTCGAGGCCAAGTAATTTAGGAAAATGAGGTATTTATTTCCCTCGGGGTGCTTTTTGCTGCGGTGCCTCGCGAGGCGGCGGAATCTGAAACCCAAGGATCTTCACGTGTCTTTTCATCTGTTTCGCAAGCTATTCGACCGCTGGGAATTGTGGCGTTCTTTCCACTCGATTCGGGTTCTTGCAGCGTGGTCAGTTCTCTTCTTTTCCACGATTCTTTTTCCCTTTCTTGCTCTTCAGGCTGAGGATAATCCATCGCAAAAGATATTTGAAGAACTAGTCGTCGACAGCGATCAGAAAAAGATCGACAGAGCGAAGGTTAAATATATTCTTGGTAAATCAGGAGAACGTTACGACTTAGAATACAAAGAAAAAGATAAGGATACAGAGAAAGAAAAATCAAATCAGGAAATCCTGCAGGATTTTTTAAGGCGGTATTTTCTTGCGAGAATGACCAAGGTTTCCAATCTGAATCAACTGCCTCAGATGCGAGAGGAGGTCAGAGAGAAAGCTGCGGACAGTAAAGGGAAATCTGATGTGATGGATGCATTCAATCAGATTACGAGCGGTATGATGCATGCGATGTGCAATGGAGTTCTAGATGCCACGACACCGAATGGAACGCAAAAAGTGATCGTCATTCAAGAGAGCGTTCGCGATTCAAATAACAAATTGCGGGTGGTTCGAATAAAAGATGATTTAAAAAGGGGGAAGGATAAGGTCTTTAGTCTTGCAGGCGATCTGATTAAGCATGCGGAAATTAGTGGGCTTGCGCCGTCGAAAACGGATTTTCATCCAGCGGTCAAACTCAATGCGATGCTGGTGCTACGTGATTTGAATGATAAGCAGCCCCAAAAAAACAAGCCGAAAACAGCCAGTCCGCGTACCAGCACTCAGTTAGATTTAGTTGCGTATTTGGAATCTATTGATGGCTTATCTGATATCCTTCTCGTTGGCGCGCTGAGCGGGATAGAGCGACATGTCGATTTTGAACAAGATCCAAGCCGAAGAGACCGTATCGCTAAGGTTGTCACGGCTGTTATCGATCTGCCCAAGGGCACGGGTCGGAGTGATGATGCCGTGGGATGGATCCGTCGACAGGCAGTCGACATTCTCGGCAAGCTCCGTCTACCTGGCGAGGGAGACGCATATGTCGAAAAGCTGGATGAGATAATTATAAATACGATGGAGCCCCTGCCGCTTCGTATTGCGGCAGCCGAGGCCCTTCGCAAGATGGACCTCAGCCGGCTGCCAGACGGAACGATAGAAAAGTTGACGCAGAGCCTGACGCAGTTGGCGTCCGACGCGTGCGATTACGAGATCGTAGAACAACTCCGTCAAAACCGACCCTTTTCGAAACCGAGATTGCAGCACCGACTCGCGGCAGTACGGCTGACAGTGACCGGCGATTTACAAGGGCAAGCAACCGATGGGGGGCAGATGGCAGGTGGTTTGATGGCGGTCGCCACCGACGAGGATCAAGCAGCGCTGCAAAAGTTGCTGACTGAAATTCAAAAAATCGAAACCCGGTTGAATACACTGGCAGCCACCACGCCGAGCAACCAGGTTGAGGACTTGTTGCAAGAGAGTGTCCGCGGGCTTAAAGGTTTGCAGGTCACGGAAGACACGCCACAGCCAACCGCTCCCCAGACGGCCGAGAATCCCTAGTCGTCGCTGAGGGGACTGCCTTTCGGTTCCCCACGAGACCTCTTTAATTTTCGACGGCGACCGACTGATCGGTGTGCAAGAAATGTAGAATTGCCTCGTAGGTGAGAATCGCCGCGCCCACAAACACAAGATCACCGACGAGCGATGCCGGATAAAAGGGAATCGCCCGCAGGTAGCACTCGCTGAGTCCTGAGAACGTCCTGGCGTAAATCCCACCTCCCAGCCATACGGCAAAGTTGGTCGTGGCGAAAAAAAACGCGGAAGGAAGTACACCGCAGGCAAGCATGCCCAAGGGACGCAATCGACGCCGGTCACCGTCGGTTTTTCCAAGTACGCGACTGAGTATCACCGGAAAGAGCAGCGACCCGTAGACGACTGCAAGCATCACCCAACTGCCGTAGGACTGCAGTCCTACGTTGCTCACGACCATCACGGCGATCGGCGCCAAGGCAGCAAGCGCCGGTCGTGAGAAGTAGAGGCCGGCAAAAACCGCGATACCGACGGTGGGTGTAAAGTTGGGCACATCTTCAAATGCCCAGCGTCCCAGAACGCCCAAGGCGACCAGCACCACAAAAACTACCCACTCGCGAACGGTTGCCGATTTCAAGAGTCCTCTCCCTGTTGCAAGATCCTCCGCGAGCGGGGATCGGTGGCGATGCCAAGCATGCGAGCATCTTATCGCAGGAGCCCCTCTATCTTCAAGCGGCCAGTAAGTGCCTCAGTCGCACACCGAGTCGCCGCCGGGCATGATGCAATCGGCTTTTAACCGTCCCGACCGGGATCTGAGCCAGTTGGCTGATTTGTCGCAGTGATCGTCCTTCAAAATAAAACCACTTGAGCACTTGCCTTTCCGTTGGTTTGAGGGAGTTCACCGCGGCGTGGACCGCTTCGTATTCCTCTTGCTCTATCAGGCGTTCGATCGGTGAGAGGTCCTGGCAGATCGGGTTTCCCGACGGGGAGTGCGGATCCACAGAACGGTCGCGGGCCAATCGGACATTGCGCTGCGCTGCAAGTCGCCGCGCGATGGTCCGCAGCCAACTCCCGATGCACTCCGGATTGCGGAGGTGATTGAGAGATGCCGCGGCCTGCACCGTAACTTCCTGCCTCACGTCGCTGATGTCACTCGCATTGATCAGATGAGTTTGCAGCGTTTTCTCAACGGACTGCTGATAGTGCAGATACAGTGTGGCAAAACTCCCGGCATCACCGGCTTGGGCAGCGCGAACCAGGGTGATGATCGACGAGCGACTTCCTGAATTTTTGGCGATGGCAACCAAGGCTTCGACTCCGGGGTCAGCGAGTGCGTTACCCTTAAGACACGGAAATCGCGAAAAGGTTCCATTTTTTAAAATTTTTTTTCGCTTCCGCTCTGAGCCAACCGGAGGGCTGCTGGAAGGTGGGCACGGTGGCGGGTATAAGGGATCCTTTGCCACTGCCCAAAATACCGAGAAAGAACCATTATGAACCGGCTTCTCCCGATTTTGCTCCTTCTCTGTTGCCTTGTTCCAGCCACCGTCTTTGCGGAAGATTGGCAGGCGGGGCAGGGGAGGCTGATGACCCGTTGGGCGTCCGATGTATCGCCCGAGAATGCACACCGGGAATATCCGCGGCCACAATTGGTGCGCGACAAGTGGCTCAATCTCAACGGTCTCTGGCAGTACGCCATTCGGCCAACAAGTGAAACGGGCATGCCGAGTTCCTTCGAGGGTGAGATTCTAGTTCCGTTTCCGGCCGAGAGTGCCCTCTCGGGGGTGATGCGCGAAGTGGGGCCGGAAAATCGTCTCTGGTATCGTCGCAGTTTTTCCGTCCCCGGCGATTGGGCCGGTGAGCGAGTCGTATTGCACTTCGGTGCGGTCGACTGGCAGGCAATCGTCTGGGTCAACGGCCGCAAGATCGGAGAACATCGCGGCGGCTACGATCCTTTCAGTTTTGATATCACCTCGGCCCTTACCGATACCGGACCTCAGCAAATCACCATTTCAGTCTGGGATCCGACCGATGCTGGCACGCAGGCTCGCGGAAAGCAAATACGAAAACCCGAGTCGATCTGGTACTCACCGGTCACCGGCATCTGGCAGACGGTCTGGCTCGAACCGGTTCCAGAGAGTGCCATCGAGCGGGTGAAGATTGTGCCCGATGCCAAAAACGGCAAAGTGCAGATGACCGTCTCCGCGCCCGGATCCGGTCAGCCCGAGGCAACAATACGCATTGTCTCCTGTTCCCTCGGCGATGAGGGGCAAGATATCGAGCCGGTTCAGCAGAGCGGCAAGGCAGATGCACCGATCACGCTCCAGATTCCCGACCCGCGGCTCTGGACGCCAACGACCCCGTGGCTCTATCAGTATGAAATCGAACTTGCGGGTGGCGATCGGGCGACCGGTTATTTTGGACTCCGCGATGTGACGCTCGGACGTGACGGGGGGGGGAACCAGCGGTTGCTGCTCAACGGAGAGCCACTTTTTCATTACGGCCCGCTCGATCAGGGTTGGTGGCCGGACGGACTTTACACGGCGCCCAGCGATGAAGCGCTGCTCTACGATCTGCTGGTCACCAAAGAGATGGGCTTCAACATGGTCCGTAAACACGTAAAAGTTGAGCCCGCCCGCTGGTATGCCCACTGCGATCGGTTAGGTCTGCTCGTCTGGCAGGATATGCCCAACGGCGATCTGCACATCCGTCCGGAGGAGCCGGATATCGATCGTTCGGCTCAATCGCGTCATCAATACGAAGCGGAGTGGAGTGCAATTATCGATGCATTTCATAACTATCCCTGCATCGTCATGTGGGTCCCCTTCAACGAAGGCTGGGGTCAGTTCGATACGCAGCGGATTGTCGACTGGACGCGCAAGCTCGATCCGACACGGCTGATCGACAACGCCAGCGGTTGGTCGGATCGCGACTGCGGCGACGTGCTTGATATCCACGCCTATCCCGGCCCGGCGATGCCGCCGCTGGAAAAAGATCGGGCGGTGGTGCTCGGCGAATACGGAGGGCTCGGGCTGCCGGTCGAGGGACACACCTGGACGAACAAGGACAACTGGGGCTACCGGGGATACACAAGCGAGGCGGAACTCAACGAGGCCTATCACGATCTGGTGAAAAAGCTCAGACCGCTGATTGATAGTGGGCTGGCAGCCGCGGTCTATACGCAAACCACCGATGTGGAGACGGAGGTCAACGGACTTTTGACCTACGATCGCAAAGTCAACAAGTTTGATGTGCCGCGGGCGGCCAACGCGCATGCACGACTTTACGAGCCGCCGAATCGGCTGCTGACCGTGATGCCTACCTCGACCAAGGGCGCGCTGCAACCGTGGCGTTACACCAAGTCGCGACCGGCCGAGGATTGGTTTACCCCCGATTTTGATGATTCGCAGTGGAACGCCGGCAAGGGTGGCTTCGGTTCGGCCAGCTCGCCCGCGGCGATTGTTGGCACCGAGTGGACCGAACCGGATATCTGGCTGCGACGGACACTCCAGATCAATGGCGAGCCTCCGACGGAGGGTTATTGGCGGATCCATCACGATGAGGATGCCGAAGTCTATGTGAACGGAAAACTCGTGCAGACCTTTCCCGGCTACACCCAGAGTGCGACGCTCGTGCCACTCTCGCCCGATACGGTTGCAGCACTGAGGCGAGGGAAGAACGTGATTGCCGTCCACTGCCGTCAGACCGACGGCGGACAGTATATCGATTTGGGGATTTTGGAGGCGGCCGAGCAGTAAACCGCGGCTACTCGATTGCGATCACGATGTTCACGCTCGCGCGGATCTCCTGCGAGCCGGCCGCGATCGGTACCGCCTTGGCTTCCATATCCATGGCCATGGCTCCCCGCCCCATCATTCGCGGCTGCGGCGCGTACCCGCCTCCTTCGCGGATCGTTTGAATCGCTCCGAGTTGCACTTTAGCAGCCTCGGCCAACAGGTTTGCTTTCCGCAGAGCATCGGCCACGGCTTTTTTGCGGGCCTCATCGAGCAGCGGGCCCGGCTTGTCGACAAAAAACGAAGGGCCATTTACCGAATTGGCACCCAAGGTGATCACTTTGTCGAGAATCGGCCCTACATTTTTCAGGTTGCGGATAATCCCGGTGGCGGTGTTGGAAACTCGGTAGCCGACAATTTTGGGGTCGACGCGCGGGGCACCCGCTTTGCGCGGCATACGAGAGTAGACCGGACTCACCGAAAATTGAGCCGTTTGCAAATCGTCTTCGACAATCCCCGCCTCTCGCATGCCCGCCATCACTTCCTGCATCTGATCGCTGTTCTTGTTGAGCGCTTCCCGGGCCGTCTCCGCTTCGGTCACCACGCCGGCCGAAATCGAGGCAGTATCCGGTTTTACTTTGACTTTGCCCTCGCCCGAGACAGTGATGGTTCGCGGGGGTTTGTCTGCTTCGTGGTGATCGGCCCAAGCCGACGGGATCGAAAGACTCAGAAACATAGCAGCGGTAAGCAAGCGGTTGATCATTTTTACTTTCCTTTTTAACTCGGCCCGGCGGCTGAACGGGTCCCATTCTACCGCAGGAGCATCTTGGCTCCAGGGTGAGCGAGACTGGTACCGCTAAGACGTGGCAGCCGGGCAAAGGTTCCCATCGCCCCAATTTTTACCAAAAAAAATCACACTGGCCGCCCGTCTGTCTGCCCGGCAGATCAATCGAGCTGGGGACCGGGGCGACGAAACTCCGTCTGCTCGAGCGTCGGCATCGCGTCCCATTGCTGCTGCGGGTGCCGGTGAATGCCCACGATCCGCACATCCTGCACATTGCCTCGGTTTTCATTCGCTTCTGCCCGCTCGAGGATCGGCACGTCGCGCAGTACGATCAAACCCAGGCAAACAGCAATCACGGTCAGTATGCATTTAGTGTAAAGGTCGATTTTCATGGTTCACTCCTTTGCGTGATTGATCCGACGAGGGGTTCCACCAACGGTCGAGATCCGCAAGCATCGTGTCGACGCGCTCGGGATGCTCGGCAGCCAAATTTTTGGTTTCGTGCGGATCGGCGGCCAAATCGAACAGTTCGATATTTTTATGTTTCCCCGTCAGTGGTGGCGTCTTGCGGCGGTGTCCGCCGTTGTACGGCAGCACTTGGGGTGAGGGATCCTGCCAGACGATCAGTTTCCAGTTGCCATCGATACAGGAGCGGGTCCAGAGGCTCGCCTCGGGACGCTCGACTGCGACCATATCGTGGGCGTAGTTGGCGAGAAAAATTTCTTTTCGCCTCTGCACTTCTGCCGGATCGAGCAGGTTCACGCCCGGCAGTCCCTGCGGCACACGGGCGCCGCAGGCGGCGAGGATGGTCGGCATCAGATCCAGATTCGTCGCCAGGTCTTTCGTATCCATCGCCGGCACAATTTTTTCGGGCCAGCGGAGGATGACTGGCGTCCGCACCCCGTTTTCATAGGGAAACGCTTTGCCAAAGGCGTTCCAGCCGTTGTCGGCCAGATAGATCACCAATGTATTGTCGGCCACCTTTTTATCCTCGAGCATGCCGAGCAGCGCTCCAGTCGTTTCGTCCATCCACTCGACCATTGCCAGATACTTGCGCTCGTCCGGGTCAGCGATGTCGACATACTTTTTCAGAAGTCGCTCGGGCGGATTGTGGGGCACGTGCGGCAGAAAGGGGGCGTACCAGACGAAGAACGGTTTTTTCTTGTCGATGGCCGCATCGATAAACTCGTCGATCGGGGCCATCGTCGCGCGGCCAATCGCCAGGGCCTTGCCGCCGTGTCTTCCGGTGGGGCCCATGTGATCAGTAAAACCGACCAATTCGGGATCACGCATCCAGAACTTCCCGGTGTGCAGCGTACGGTACCCGACCTCTTTCAATCTCTGGGGCAATTGTGGTAGCTGGAGAAAAGGCTCAACGAACCGATCCCGCGCAGCCGCCGGGTCGATGCCCTGTGCTACCACCGGATCGTTGCCGGTGATCCCATGCTGGTGGGCGTGCAGACCGGTAAGCATTGTGGCAAGCGAGGGACTGCAGATCGCCGTGGCCACATAGCCCCGGGTGAATGTGAGCCCTTCGCGCGCGAGCTGATCGATATTCGGCGTTTGGGCCCGCGAGTGGCCTATAAACGAGTAATCGGTCCAGGCGTGATCGTCGCTGATAATCAACACCACATTGGGATGCTGAGCAGACTCGGCAGCAAAGATCGGGGTGGCGAGAATAAATAGGCAGAAAAATTTTGCGATTCCGTGCATCGGCCTTCCAGTTGCCTCTTTCAGCCGCAAAGGAATTTTTGCGTCTGCGTTCATCATACACTCAGATTGCCGCAGAACGCGAGTCGGTGAGAAGATAAACACGCAGACGCGAGACGCAAAGTCTTCAGCGACGGCGTCAACGATGCAGGGCGATGAGCGTCGGGCAGTCCGGGCCCAAAGCATCA
>JAQWPY010000119.1 GCA_029245145.1 Pirellulales bacterium
CAATGTAGAGGATCAGCGCTGTGACCATGCCGTTGGCCCAGGGTGGCAGGTCGCGTGCGGGCTCTATTGAATCGAGAGGCGGGTCACTGTCCGAGGTGATGCTGCGGGATGCGGCGATACTGGACGAGGATCGATAGGGGAACTTTTTTGCGACCCAATCCCAAAACGTGGTCGGTAAAAATATGAGCCATCCAGCCATGCATATCCAGGGAAAGAGGCCCAAGTCCATGCAAAGGGCGATGCCAATGTGAAAGCCGAAGAAAAGTCCAATGACCACGAGGCGGATGCGGGAATTGTAGATGGGACAGAAGGCGAGCAGGGGCCCCAGCCACTCAAGATAGAGGGTTGCGAAAGTCATCCACTGCAGAAGAGAAGGAAACTGAAGCAGCCACTTGGCGAAAGGCGTTGCAATCTGATCCAAGTGCAGTGCGTAGTAGAGAGCCCACCCCGATTCAGTCCATTGGGGATCGGTTTTTGTCGCGGCACTCACCCAGTACATGAAGCAGAGTTGTGCCATGATAGCCATGGTCGCCGCCGAAAACGCAAGCCTCGGCTGCCTCGGCGAGTGAGTGCGTTTGCGGTCGAGGGAAAATTGTTCGCCGAGGGGCAAGAACATCGACCAGAAAACCAGCATGCGAAGAAGATGATCGCCCCCATTAAGGACGACGGGATGACGCGTGTGCAATGAGGCCAAGAGAATCCAGGTGATCACTGTGGCCCAACGCGTTCGGTAACCGAAGAGCATGCAGAGGGCGGCCACGCCGGCGATACTGAAAAGCACCGTTTGCCACTGCCAGCTACCGCTCAGCCAATACAGCTTGGGGGTCAATAGGTGCAGCGACCAGTGCAATGGTTTGTAGCTGAGAATAAATTTTGTTGCCCAGGTGGGTAGAACTCCGAAATCGGTATAGTGCGCTTGCAGGTCCACCGTGCGCTGCAGGAGATCGATGAGGACCAGTGTCGCCAGCGCAATACGTAAGACCGCGAGGGAACGGGTATCGATGCCCAGTAACTGGCGAACCTTTGTCATTACGGGCCTGAACGCTTCAAGTGGTGGGAGTATCAGGTATCAGACTTGTTGTCTTTCTGTTAATATACTTGATCAAAACAGACAACTATATGCCATTTCCAGAGGCTCTCCGATTCGTCAAGAGACCCTATCACAAACATCGTGTGGCTGAAGTGACATCATGAAGTCGGACGTGACGAAACAGGGGCACCAAGGAGATGCACCGCGGCGGGACGCCGAGGGAAGTCCGGGTTCCGACCAGCCGATTCATTTCGATTGGCAGCGTGTTGCAAGGCTTGTGCTGCTTGCGCGAAAGATCGATGAACTCGAAGAACGCGAGCTGGCGCCGCAAGGGAAAACAAAGTTACAACTGTCGTCTGCTGGTCACGAACTGGCGCAGGTTTTGTTGGGCCTGTCTCTAGATCATCCTCACGATGTGGCGACCGCATACTATCGATCGCGGCCCTTATTGCTTGCCAGCGGGATGACGTGTGAAGAGGCATTGGCGGCAAGTTTGGCATACGAGAGCGGTCCGAGTGCGGGCCGCGATGTCGGTGTCGTTTTCAATCTGCCTCGTCGAGAGCACGCAACGATTCTTCCCGCGTCGGGTAATGTTGGAGCCCAATTTACACCTGCTGCCGGCTGGGCTCAGTCGCTTTGCTACCGACGAGAGACTCTGGGTGAGCAGGAGGTTGAGGGGGCTATTGCGGTTGCAACGGGAGGTGACGGGAGTGTGGCGACGAATGGATTTTGGTCGGCCCTGACAATCGCGACGACGCTAAAACTACCGGTGCTTTTTTTGATCGAAGATAACGGTTACGCAATATCGGTTCCTTCAAAGCTGCAAACACCGGGTGGGAATATTGCAGCGAATCTTGCGTCCTTTCAGGATTTGAAGGTGGATGAAGCGAGCGGCACCGACCCGCATGAGGCAGCATGCGCTATTTCGCGATCTCTGCGGTATGTTCGCAGCGGCGAGGGTGCGTGCCTGCTTCGGCTCACGGTACCCAGGCTTGCGGGACATGCTTTCACCGATAAGCAGCACTACAAGACCGAAGATCAATTGGCCGCAGATCGCAAGCAGGATCCATTGGCCAAGTTGCAGAAGTTTCTCGAAGATAGCGATGTTCTCTCGAAAGAGAGTTTTTCGAATCTCGAGCAAGAGGTGCAGCAAGAGGTTGAAGATGCTCTTCATCGCATCGAGGAAACCGCATCCTCGACTCCGTTGCCACCGACCGAGCATCTGTTTGCCGAATGCGACACGCCGGAGGGAACGGCAGAGAGAATGTCGCTGGAGGCAAAGGTTGAAAGCGAAGGTGTTGGCCAAGCAGCAGGGGATCGGGGAGCGGATGATCGAACCGTTGATTTGCGGGAAGCGATCCATGGCACCTTGGAAAGCGAGATGAAGAAAAATGAGCGGATTCTCATTTTTGGGGAAGATGTCGGTGCCTATGGCGGAATTCACGGGGTGACGCGATCGTTACAGGAGAGCGTGGGTGCCGATCGTGTACTCGATACATCACTTTCAGAAGAAGGAATTGTAGGCCGGTCTATCGGGTTGGCGATTGCAGGGCTGATGCCGGTCCCGGAACTCCAGTTTCGAAAATATGCCGATGCGGGCTATGAGCAGATGGTCGATGCCGGATTGGTTCGCTGGCGCACGGCGGGAAAATTTTCGGCTCCGATGGTGGTTCGTATTCCGGTAGGTTGTGGCAAGAAAGGGGGAGACCCCTGGCACAGCATGAGCGGTGAGGCGAGCTACGCCCATATGCTTGGTTGGCGGATTGCGATGCCGAGTAACGCAGCCGATGCTGCGGGGCTCCTGCGGACTGCGCTTCGAGGGGACGATCCCACACTCTTTCTCGAGCACCGCGGCTTGCTGGTGGACCCTCGTACACGTCGATCGAATCCGGGTCCCGAACACTGTGTGCCTTTTGGCAAGGCTGCCCTTTACGGGACAGGCAAAGAACTCACGGTGATTACCTGGGGAGAAATGGTGCACCGCTGCATGGAGGCGGCCGCAGAGTTTGCGGAGGTGATTACCCTCATCGATTTGCGGACCCTCATTCCTTGGGATCAGCAAGCGGTAGTGCAAAGTGTGCGCCAGACGGGCAGAGCATTGGTTGTGCACGAGGATACTGTGACGGCAGGATTTGCCGGTGAGGTGATGGCAACGCTTGCCAGCGAGACGCACGATTCACTCAAAGCACCCCTGCAGCGACTCTGTGCGGCAGATTGTCCTGTCCCCTACAATATCGAGCAAATGATGCAAGTGATTCCCAGCACCATCCAGATAAAAGAAAAATTGGAAGAGTTGCTGAGGTCTTAAGGGCGGGGCGATGCCTCTCTTTCATTCGCTATGGAACACTCCTCTCAATCGTTGAATCCCGCACATGTCGAGACGCTGGACTTCTTGCCTCCGGAGGAGTTGGCGGCGGTACAAATCGATCGCCTACGGCACATGGCGGTGCGAGCATATGAGCGGGTCGACTCGGTGCGGCAACGCTGGGATAAGCTTCGGCTCGATCCACAGAAAATCAACAGCCTCTCTGGTCTGCAGGAGTATCCCTTCACGCGCAAACAAGATTTGCGGGATAGTTATCCTTATGGCTTGCTTGCCTGTCCTCTTGAAAAGGTCAATCGCATTCATGCTTCCAGCGGCACCACGGGACAGCCGATTGTGGTCGCCTATACCAACCGCGATCTCGAGATTTGGAGCATGGCGATGCTGCGTACTTTGCGTTGCTACGGCATCCGTGCTGACGATGTGCTGCAGAACGCGTACGGTTACGGACTCTTTACCGGAGGTCTCGGAGTCCATTACGGGGCAGAACATCTCGGCGCTACGGTGGTGCCGACCTCGGGGGGCAATACCGATCGACAGATTCAGGTGATGCAAGAGTTTGGCGCGACGGTCATCTGTTGCACACCAAGCTATTTTTTACATTTGATCGACCGGGCCGAGCAGATCGGGATCGATTTCAGGAAACTCCCGTTGCGAATCGGTGTCTTCGGAGCGGAACCCTGGAGCGAAGCGATGCGCAACCGGATCGAACGGTCAGCTGACATCCGGGCCTTTGATATTTACGGTCTCTCAGAAATTGTTGGTCCCGGCGTCGCCGCGGAATGTGAGGCGCAGGATGGCCTCCACATTTTTGAAGATCTGTTTTTCCCGGAAGTCATCGATCCGGAGACGCTCGAGGTGCTGCCCCCCGGGGAAGAGGGGGAACTGGTGCTCACAACCCTCAGCAAGGAAGCAATGCCCCTGATTCGGTATCGCACGGGCGACATCACCGCGTTTTTGCCAGAGCCCTGTCGTTGTGGCCGCACGCTACGGAGGATACGGCGGATTGATCGGCGAACCGACGATATGCTGATCATCCGGGGTGTCAATGTTTATCCCGCACAAATTGAATCCGCCCTCTTGTCGGTCCAAGGTACCTTACCCCACTACCGGATCGAATTAACGCGTCGAGACGATTTGGATCAGGTTGCGGTACACGTTGAAGTGGAAGCGGAATTCGCCTCATCGGATAACGATTCATTGCACGCGGAAGTAGCGCAAGTGATGAAAAAAGCGGTTGGACTGCGAGTTGAAGTCGAACTGCTGAGTCCGCAGACGCTGCCGCGGAGCGAAGGAAAAGCGAAGCGGGTGATCGACCGTCGCAATGATTAGTTTCAAAGCATCGCGTCGGGATGGTTGAAAATCAAACTGCAATTGGTGCCGCCAAAGCCAAACGAATTGCTCAGGGCCCAACCGATCTGAGCCTTCTCGCTTTGTCGCACGATCGGCAAATCCGCCACCAGCGGTTCAGGATCCTCTAAGTTGATGTTGGGGGCGAGAAATCCGCCTTGCATCATGAGGATGCAAAAAATAGCTTCCTGCACGCCCGCAGCGCCGAGTCCGTGTCCCGTCATTGATTTTGTCGATGAAAATGCAGGGATGGCAGAACCGAAAACATTTTTGATCGCTTCCACTTCAACCGTGTCTCCCACAGGTGTTGAAGTGCCGTGGAGATTGACATAGTCAATTTGGTCGGCGGCGATCTTTGCGTCCTCCAGGCTTAAGCGCATCGCCTCTTCACCACCAATGCGATTGGGCACCACCATATCTTCCCCATCGCAGGATGCTCCGGCGCCAGCGAGGATGGCCCAGATCGTTGCTCCGCGCTGCTGGGCCAACTCCAAATTCTCAAGGACCAGCACCCCGGCGCCGCCCGAATAGACAAACCCATCGCGACCGCGGTCCAGAGGGCGGGAGGCCCGGGAAGGTTCTTCATTGTAGGCCGCGGAGAGGGCATTCATGCCATCGAACGAAGCGACACAAAATACGTTGATATCCTCAGCGCCACCGGCAAATACGCGATCCTGTCTTCCGGAGCGAATCAAATCGAAACCGTGCATGATCGTATGTGCAGATGTGGCACAGGCGCTAGTCATCGAGTAGGCGTGCCCATGAATGTGAAACATATTGCTCAGGTTGGCCGTGACGGCCGAACCCATGATCCGCGGCACAAAATAGGCCCCCACTTTCGAGCCCCCTCGGGCCCGCATACGGTCTGCCAGGGCGACGGCGTCCGGCACGCTCGACCCCCCGGTACCCATCACCAGGCCCGTTCTCAGATTGGTGACATCCTCGGGAGCGAGTTTTGCATGTTCGATCGCATCGCGCATCGAGAGTGCGGAAAGCAGGGCGGGGTCGCAGAGGAAGCGACTCTCTTTGCGGTCGAATTGGTCGCGGAGCGGTTCAATATCGACGTTGCCGGAAACGCGCGAGCGGAGTTTTTCTGATTCCCACTCCGGGCGAGCCACCAGCCCCGATCTACCCTCGCGAAGCGCCTGGGTATTTTCGTCCGTGCCCCGACCGAGTGCACTGAGGATGCCAAATCCTGTAACGGCGACTCTGGTGTGCTCTGTCATTGCGACCCTCCCTGTGCAATGTTTTTACTCCTTTTTTTACCGCACGCAAGTTTACTCGGTGCGCGCCGGTTCGGGAGCCTGTTTCGGTTTTGGCTCTTCGCACTCGGGAACCAGCGTAAAAGCATCGATAATTTCCTGCGGAATGCGGCGAGGTCTTCGCTTGGCAATATCCACCAGCGCCCAATTTGTCTCCGCCGTAACAAGCACGCAATCATCAGCGGGCCGGCGGATCAGATATTTTCTCAACGACCTCGTTTTACCAAAATTCGAGACCCAGGTGTCGATCACGACCTCCTCACCGGCAAAGGCGGGCCGGAAATATTCGATGTGGTGCGAGCGGACGACCCATGCCGCACCGATTTCAATATACCGCTCCGGAGTCCAGCCCTGCTTCGCGGAATGTTCCTGGGCGGCCGAACGGGTCCACAGCAGATAGGTCAAGCAACTCACATACCCATCGGGCTCCACTTCATTTTCGCCAATGATGTGCTTAAAGGGGTAGATGGCCGACATAGGATGTCCTCAGGAACACGGGTTGAACGCGGTGGTTGCCTAGTTTAGCACTACAATTATAGTTGAAAAATCGCTATCGGTGCCAGAAAAGGGTTCCCTGCGGGGTGGGCCACGCCCGAAGGCGTATGGGTCCTGCCGTGCGTAACGGTTGGGGGGCTCGTGGGATAAGCGGGGGTTGCCACTTAAGGAGAAGTGATAACGCCGGACAGGTAGAGAGGAATTAGATCAAGGATTTTAGGTTCCGGTTCGCCTTCAGTGATCTGGATCGTTCGATGGAGCGGAACGGAGGTAAAGATTTGCGTGGTATCTGTGGTAGGCCAATAGACCTCAAGCTTCACAATTTTTGATGCTTTTCCTAGGCCGATGGATTGCCTAAGGGGATTGGAACCGAAACTTCCGCCACTATTGACGTGCCTATAGATGGACCGCTCCTGCCCATCCTCTTCGATGACAATTTGGATTCTTGCGCCGATTCCCGAGCGGTTCGATTGGACTCCCACCAGCGCTACCTTTATCCAATGATTTCCAAAACCTGGATTTTCGAAGACGACATCACTGTATTTATCACTTTCATAGAACCCGCCCGTTTGAACGGTCACTTCTTGATCACCATCCAAATCGAGATCGGCAAACGCGATCCCATGACCTTTCTGCAGATGGCCGAAGCCACCTGCGAAAGTGACATCTTCAAAATGTTGTCCTTTGCGGTTGTGGAACATCACGTTGGGCATCAACGCCTCATAATCTGGATATCCAGTTCCTAGATAGAAATCTAGGAAACCATCGTTATCCAGGTCGCCATAATTGGCTCCCATGGCCAACGTAACTTTGGCTACACCTTGTTCGGCTGCGACCTCTTCAAAACCGTTTCCTTCAAGTCCCCTGTAGAGTCGAGATGGGGCTATTGTTGTGGGTTGGTCCATAAGATCGCGAACCACCGGATCCAGACTCCCCGTTCGTAGATCGTAGCTAGATACATACAAATCTAGGCGACCATCGTTATCGAAATCCCAAAACCAAGTCGGAAAGCTCATGACGGGGCGATCGACGTTCAATTCAGCTGCAACATCGGTAAATGTTCCATCGCCATTATTGTGGTAGAGCCTGTTGGGGGTGCCGTAGTTCGAGACATACAAATCGGGAAAGCGATCACCATCGTAATCACCCCAAGTAACTCCTTTCGCAAAACGTAAATTGGTGACGCCTGCTTCAGTCGCTACATCGGTAAAAGTGCCATCCCCATTGTTGCGGAACAATTGACTCGGGGTAGGGTTGGAAAAAAAATGTCTTCCATCATGCAATGTTTCGTTGCCGACATACAAATCGACATCGCCATCATTGTCGTAATCGGCCCAACTAGCAGAGTTCGATGGGTAGTGTACGAGCCCGACTCCAGCACTTGAGGTTACGTCGCGAAAGTTTCCCTTGCCATCGTTTTGTAGAAGCGTATTTGAGTGACGACCATAGACGCCTAACCAGGCTCCGCGCAGAATGTAAACATCGAGATCACCATCGTTGTCGTAGTCCGCCTGGACCATGTTGATTCCGCCTCGAAATTGTGCGAGTCCTGCACGGCTCGTTTGATCAGTGAAGGATCCATTCCCAAGATTCTTAAAGAATCGCATCGGTTCCCTCGGATCCCAGCTTGAAGTAAGGATGTCGAGCCAACCGTCTCCATCAAAGTCATCGGCCAAGACGGTTCCCGCTAAATTGAAAGTGTTTAATCCTATTTTTTTCGAAATGTTTTCAAATTTTGGGAACTCTGTTTCAGATGAGAATTTTTCCGGAGGTATCAAGTACTCTACTGGCACGTCGTGAGGGTACCCATCGATGGTCATATAGGCGATGTTGAGCAACCATTGTGCCCGTCGATGTGTCCCCGCGGTCATTTCCAGTAGTTCTGTGAAGTAGCGAATTGCAGCTTGAGATCCTTTTTGTTTTGTGTGGACCGCAGCACCACGAATAGGCAAGATACAACTTTCTGCCGTGTTGCGCTGGCAGCAGTTTTCTGTTTCGCCCTGCCGCATGTGAGACAAGCCGAGGCGATAGATGAACTGTTCGATCTGAGCGCGAGTCAAAGACGATTTTACGCGAGGTAGGATCGAATAGGCTTTTTCAAAATGGTCGATTGCTACCTGTTCGTTTCCGAGGAGACTTTCCGCCTGCCCGAGAGCAAAGTGCAGTTGCAGACGTTTTTTTTCGCTTGCTTCTGGAGGAAGTGTCGCAAACAGTTCTCGTAAGTATTGAGCGCGGCGATTTCCAAGAAATACCTCACTGGCCGCCGATTGCTGATCGTCTTGTCGCGTGGGGATTTGTTGCGTGGGGATCTTGAACACTTCTGTCCGGTTTTCAAAGCCGGGGAAAACCGTACCAGGCCCTACGCTGACAAATTGATTTTTGGAATCCTGTGTAGGTTGTGTAGAGAGTGTTTGCTCAAGCTGCGGGTTCCACCCGCAGCCAGAAAGCACCAGCAAAATCGACAGAAACCAGAGACGATGTCTACATCGGCTACGTGTCTGAGGGGGGACGCGTGTTAAAGCAGTGTTTTGATCGGTTGGAGCGAAAGAGATCACCCCACTCCTCAGAGGGTCAGCCATAAAGCTAACACAGCGCGCAGACTTCCCAAGCATTGGCCGCTTACCTGTTCCATTTCCAAGTCACGCCCCAGATGTGATCAAGGAGTACTTAAGTGTTATAGTGCTGCGTTGAAAACGTCAATTCAAAAAGTGCGCAATTTTCGCATTAGCAGTAGCGCACTATTTTTTGCCCGGTAGTTGTTGACGCTAAAGGAGACGACGTAAGATAGGCAAGGTGAACTAGCCAATCATGCTAGACTGTCGGTCAGTATGTGTGTGATGCGACATGCTATTCGCTGTTGCATTGGCACATCCCAGTCATAAGCCTTTTGAAAAAACGGCGGAGGGAAATCAAGGCCGGTTTGTCCGGAAGCGTCAGCCTGCGTCCTGACCAGTTTACGGAGAAGTGGACGTTTGATACGGCTTGCCGGATTGGTAGAGTTTGCGCCGTTTAGTCAGTGGTTCCGTAATCATGGAGATGTC
>JAQWPY010000143.1 GCA_029245145.1 Pirellulales bacterium
TGCTCGGTGCCGATGTATTCGTGGTTGAATCGCTGCGCCTCCTGATTCGCAAGTTGCATTACCTTTCGTGCGCGATCCGTAAATCTTTCGTACATAATCTGTTCTCCATCTCACCATACGCGCCGCCGCGTACGAGACTCACTTGACGGGACCCTTTGGTCGCCCAAAAGTTGGTCGCCCAAAAAAAGCAGTCGCTTCAGGGGATATCCGACGACGGAATATGCCGTCGATCACTCGGAAATTCTATCCTTCCCCACAAGAGGGATCAAGCCAACTCTTGTTGCGTCACGTGTGGGTGCCGAGGATCGCCTCCGTTTTCGTGACCTTTTGAGGGTTACACGGTTCAATGTGTGCGAATCGGTAGAAACGGGGCCGAGAAGAATCTGAATTCTTGCGGGACATTTGCAAAAAACAATTGAAAATGGAAGACTTCTCAGGCAGTTGGGGGCTGGTTGTCTGTCGATGATTCGGCAAACTTGATTTTTGTCGCGGTATTTAAGATCCCGGCGTTTCACAAAGCCAGCTTCGAAGGGTGTTTTTGATGGATGGCAAGGTTTATCGTCTCCTCGATGCGACCGCGAATCGGGCGTGCGAGGCGACTCGCGTCGTGGAAGACATTGCCCGCTTCGTTCTCGACGATGCGGTGATCACCGCCGCTTGGAAACAGTTTCGGCACGATCTGGCCACAGCACTTCAGATGCTTCCGACCGAGGTCCGATCCGCATTTCGTGAGGTAGCATCAGATGTCGGGACGACATTGTCTTTGCCAACCGAAACGCAGCGCGCGAGAATTTCTGACATGGCAGCCGCGAACGCGGCGCGGCTCCAGCAGTCCTTGCGCAGCCTCGAGGAGGGAGCGAAGCTTGTTGATGAAGAACTGGCATCGAAGATCGAATCGCTCCGCTATCGCAGCTACGAGATTGCTTCGTCTATGACGATTTTGAAAAATAGCCTGGATCGCTTGAGTGACGTATATCTCTACGTGCTGGTTGATGGAGGCGAATCACGCGACGATTTCGTTCGCTCGGTCGATATGCTTCTCGCAGCAAAGGTCGATGCGATCCAACTGCGGGACAAATCGCTCGAAGATGCGGAACTCCTTCTTCGTGCTCGTTTGTTAACTGAAAAAAGTCGTCAGAGTAAGGTTTTAACGATCATCAATGATCGGCCCGACATTGCCGTTCTCTCGCAGGCAGATGGAGTACATGTGGGCCAAGAAGATTTGAGTGTTGGTGAGGCCCGCCAGATCGTGGGGGCCGAGCGACTCATTGGTATCTCCACTCATAGTGTAGTTCAGTTGCAGCAGGCGGTTATAGATGGCGCCAATTATGCAGGCATCGGGCCGGTGTTTCCCTCCCGGACAAAATCGTTTCCTCAGCACGGAGGGCTCGCTCTGTTGCAGCAAGTGGCAGCCGAGACCGCCATGCCTTTATTTGCGATCGGTGGAATTGATCTGACGAATGCCTCCGATGTCGTTCGCAGAGGCATCCGGCGATTAGCGGTTGCCTCTGCCATCACCGGATCGCCCGATCCAGAAAAGGCAATCAAGGGTTTTCGTGCGGCGCTGGCGGCGCACGATGAAAGCAATTCGGGTCGGCAGTCGATGCCGGTCTCTTAAAGAGGCAGCGACCTTGGATGTCGCAACCTGTGATCGATTCATCAGCGCTGGATCGCACGACGAATCGCATCCATCGCGTCGGGATTTTCTCGCAGTTTGCGAACGATCTCCGATCTCAGATATTTGCAATCCGAAACGGAGGAGCCATCCCCTTCGACGGTCGGCGGAAGCATGCCCTTGTCTCGATACGAGAGCAAGAGAGATTCAGGGATTTTGAGTGCCTCTGCAAGTTGCTCGATGGTTAAGGCAGGTTCTTGCGACATTGTCAAATTCAATCTATTGGAATCAATGAAAAATGGAAGACTTCGCGATCCGAAGTGATACCGCAATTTGACTTTGGCAAAGACGCGATCGCGATCAGCGGGAACTCATGTCGCAGCTCAATCCACCGGCAGCCGGAACATATCCGCTGCGACAGTAATCCATCACCATGCGATGAGCGCTAAATCTCCATGCCAGCGAACCAATCGAGTTCATCATCATGGCGATCCACTGCCGTGGCAAACCGTGATCATCACGGTCGTAGAACATGGGAATCACCTGATTTTCAAGTACGTCGTAAAGCGAGTCGGCATCACGACGGTCCGTCTCCTCTGCTGAGGCATGGGCGCGTCCTTTGCCAATGGCGAAGCCATTTGCGCCGTCGTAGGCTTCTGCCCACCACCCGTCGAGAATGGAGCAATTAAGTCCGCCGTTGAGGACCACCTTCTGACCACTCGTCCCTGAGGCCTCAAGCGGGCGACGAGGATTGTTGAGCCACACGTCAACGCCTTGCACGAGATGCCGGGCCACGTTGATATCGTAATCTTCGACGAAGACTACCCGACCCCCCACCCGAGAATCGTGACGGAGGTTTGCAATTTCCTGAATTAATTTTTTTCCCGGTTCATCTGCAGGATGCGCCTTACCGGAGAAAATGAACTGGATGGGTCGTTCCACGTTTTCAATCATGTCATGAATTTTTTCCAAATCCCACATGAACATGTTGGCCCGCTTGTAAGTGGCAAAGCGGCGGGCAAATCCGACGGTGAGAATATTGGGGTCCAATACATGACGAGCAGCCTCAACTGCTTCATCGGTTTCTCCACGGCGTCGACATTGGCGGCTCATGCGTCGACGCACAAAGGTAAGCATCAGATTTTTGAGCGCGTAGTGCGTTTCCCAAAGCTCACCCGGGTCGACTTGATAGATGCTCTGCCATACCTCCGGCTCGCCCATGCGGCGGGTCCAACCGGCGGGGAAGTAGCGGTCGTACAACTGTCGCATCTGAAACGCCAGAAATGAGGGGATATGAATGCCGTTGGTGATATGACCGATAGGAATCTCTTCTTCAACACGCCATGGCCACAGATGAGCCCACATGCGGCGGCTTACCTGTCCGTGCAGGGCACTGACTGCGTTGGCTCGTCTCGACAATTTGAGTGCGAGGACCGTCATGCAGAATGACTCACTTTCATTCTGGGGATCGACTCGACCGAGTCCCATTAGCTGTTCCAGAGAGATGCCAATTGCCTCACGAAGTGGTCCCAGATGCTCCTCTACCAGGTCGACCTCAAATCGATCGTGGCCTGCCGGTACCGGTGTATGCGTTGTAAAGACCGAGCGGTGAGCAACTTCTCGGAGCGCACTATCGAAGTCGAGCCCGTCCTCGTGCATAGATTCTCGAATAGCCTCGAGGGCGGCGAAGGCACTGTGCCCTTCGTTCATATGGTACACACTGGGCCAAATATCAAGCGCTTTCAGTGTCTTTATCCCGCCGACTCCGAGCACGAGTTCTTGGCGAATACGAGTTCGCGTATCGCCACCATAAAGCCGAGCCGTAAGTTTTCGATCTTCCGGTTTATTGCCTTCCACATCGCAGTCAAGTAAATATAAATCAACGCGCCCCACATGCATCAGCCAAACCTTGGCCAGAAGCTTTCCATTACGTGTATCGACCTCGACGGTAATTGGTACTCCGTCTTTATCCTTAGCCGGCTCCATCGGCAAACTGTCGACCCGCGTATCTTGATATTCCTCGAGTTGATAACCATCACTGTCAAGTCGCTGTCGAAAATATCCTTGATCGTAGAAGAGGCCGATTGCTACCAAGGGTATTCCTAGACCACTCGCACTCTTAATGTGATCCCCCGAGAGGACACCCAAGCCTCCGGAATAGATGGGCACCGACTCATGGATTCCAAATTCGGCAGAAAAGTACGCCACCGGTCGCGCACCGAGGACTCCGGCATTGGTCGATCCCCAGGTCTGATTACTGGCCAGATACTCTTTGAGTTGGCGATAGGCCTGATTGATGCGGCTATAAAGAACCAGTTCGTTCGCTCGTGCCTCAAGACGCTCCGGCGTAAATTCTGCAAGAAGTGCAATCGGATTGTGATCCAATTGCCTCCACCGGATCGGGTCCAAGTCCCGAAAAAGGTTGACGACCTCCGAATGCCAAGACCACCACAAGTTACAGGCGACGGCCATACATTTTTCGTAGAGCGACTCAGCAGACAATTCAGACTCAAGTGTGAGGGGGCTCGACTCAGAGGCTGTTTCTTCAATCTGACTCATAAAGGATTCTTTTGGTTCAATCCGGGGACAAATTTACTGGGTTCCGCATTATACGCCTTGAGAAGTTCTGCGAAACACCCGATTGCGACCGTTATTCAGTTGCCCAAGCCCAACCTCACCGGTAAGTTGGTCATGAGGTTTCGCAGGCCATATTGAGATGTCACGACTCGGAGTTCCCATGCCTCTGACCGCACCGAAGGGTCATATCGTAAGACCGGATCAACCGGAGTTGGTTGAGCTTGCCGAGGCACTTTCGGCGACTTCAGCGGCGGTGGATCAATCGGGTGCGTGGCCGGCCGAACAGTTGCGCCGCTGCGGGCAGGCGGGTGTTTTTCGTTGGTTCGTCCCGCAGGAAAAAGGAGGAATTGGCTGGAGCGAGGCAGATATCCTGACTGGCTATTTGCATCTCAGCGCGGCCTGTTTGACCACTTCCTTCATCCTGACTCAGGCAACCGGCGCCTTGCGTCGCATCGCTGCAAGCCAGGCAAAAGGGGCCCATGAGATTTTGGAGGACCTGCTCACCGGTTCACGGTTGGCCTCTTTGGGGATTTCGCACTTGACGACGAGCCATCGACACTTTGATAAACCGATTCTCCGTGCCGAAGTGAACGAGGGGAAGTTTTTGTTGGATGGATTTAGCCCCTGGGTGACCGGAAGTTCCCAGATTGATTTCGTTGTGATCGGCGCAGAGCTTGAAGATGGGCGACAAATTCTGGGAGTTTTGCCGATGGATCATCCTGGTGTTTCATTTGCCCCCCCAGGCAGCCTGATGGCACTGACCGGTAGTCAGACCGGTGCGGTGCAATTTGATCGAGTTGCCCTGCCGGAGGACGCCGTGTTGGCGGGCCCGGAACGGGAAGTGCTCGCGGGGGCCACCGGCGCTTCCACCGGAGGACTTCAAACATCTGCATTGGCGATCGGTTTAGCGGATCGTGCTGTGCGGATGATTGAGGAACAATGCATCAAGCGTGAAGAGTTGGAAGAACCAGCCCAATCGTTGCGGACTGAGCAAATTGCTGCCAAGAAAAATTTGCTCACTTTGGCAGCAGGTGGACAGGCGTGTTCACCAGGGGAACTTCGCGGTCAGGCAAATAGTTTGGCGCTCCGCGCTTCCCAGGCTGCCTTAGCCGCAGTGAAGGGTGCAGGATTCGTGCGAGGGCATCCAGCCGGCCAACTTTGTCGGGAGGCGCTTTTCTTTCTAGTCTGGAGTTGCCCTCAACCGGTGATGGCTGCCAATCTTTGCGAACTTGCCGGTCTTGCCGAATGACTCGGTGAGATGTGACGAGGTCGCCGCGTTATTCGTGGCCGGCATGGTCCAACGCGTTTCGTATCAGAGCCACAATGTGCTCGTCATCCAAACGGTAGTAGACGTGCTTTCCGTCGCGACGATAATTCACGATTCGCTCATTGCGCAATAGTTTCAATCGCTGTGAAACGGCCGGTAAATTGTCGTCAAGAATAGTGGCAATTTCGGTGACGCACATTTCACGTCTGATCAGAAGACCGAGTAAACGCAGGCGGTTGGAGTCACCCAGAGCGCTAAACATCGCTGCAGCGCGTTGGCAGTCTTCGATTTGCAGTAGCGCATCGCCCGAGGCGCGGTGCTCGTCAGCCGCACACGTTGCTTCGACGTGTTTGGAATCAGATGACATGTGTTATTCCAAAACGTTCAATGAAACTTGCAACTCATAAATCTTGGCCCTCCAAACGGCAGGACCGTCACCAAAACGCGCCTCTCAGACACCTTGACGGGAGCGCCTTCCTGGAGGCTAATGATGTGCAAAAGTAGCTTAGCAGAAAGGGGACCCACGTGCATCCAGTCACGGTCATTGTCATTTATTCGGTATTCGTCGTCTTGAGTTCATTGTTGGGTGGTTTCATCCCGGCAATGATCCGTTTGACCCATCGACGCATGCAACTGGTGATGAGCTGCGTGGGCGGTTTCATGCTGGGTATCGGTTTCTTTCACCTCTTACCCCATAGTCTGCACACTGCGATTGGAATCGACCGCGCTGTGATGTGGCTCGTGCTTGGTCTCCTGACGACATTTTTGCTGATTCGAGTTTTCGGTTCGCACTCGCATGATACGGGAGAGGGTGGAGCGACAGCGTGTGATGGTACGGGCCATGCTGGAGAGACCAGTACCTCGCACTCTCATGAGGAGTATGCCCACGCGGCGTCCGGGTTTGGTAACTATCGGTGGGTTGGTCTGGCCCTTGGCCTCTCGCTCCACACGCTCCTTGATGGCGTGGCTCTTTCGGCGGCCGTTCTGGGGGATGCGTCTCATGGTTCGGCAGGCCTCTTTTTCGGATTTGCGGTATTTCTCGGGATATTGGTTCACAAACCACTCGATTCGCTTTCGATCACGGCGCTGATGGCAACGGGGGGCTGGTCGGTTCGCTGGCAGTCGATCGTTAATTTGGCCTATGCGCTGATGTGTCCATTCGGAGCCTTTGTTTTCTATATGGGGGTACGCAATACGCCTCAAGA
>JAQWPY010000179.1 GCA_029245145.1 Pirellulales bacterium
TGATGCGAGGCCAGGAGTGTGTCGACACCGGAGCTCCCGTATCGGTACCGGTCGGTGAAGCGACGTTAGGTCGCGTGTTCAACCTCAATGGCGACCCGGTCGATGGCCGGGGACCGGTCGAAGCACAGGAACATTGGCCAATCCACCGCCCTGCCCCGCCCGTCAATGAACTTTCAACCAGCACGGAATTGTTTGAAACCGGAATCAAAGTGATCGATCTGCTGACGCCTTTCGTCCGGGGTGGCAAAGCAGGACTCTTCGGTGGTGCCGGCTTGGGTAAGACCGTGATTCTGACCGAGTTGATCGCGAGAATTGCCAGCGCGCATGGTGGCTATTCCGTATTTGCGGGGGTCGGCGAGCGGACCCGCGAAGGAACCGACCTCTGGCTGGAGATGCAAGAAACAGAAATCGGACAGACCGGCCGCAAGGTGATCGAACAAACATGCATGGTTTTCGGACAGATGAATGAACCGCCGGGTGCACGCCTCCGCGTCGCTCTCAGCGCGCTGACCATGGCAGAGTACTTTCGCGATACGACGGGCAAGGACACGCTTTTGTTTGTCGATAACATTTTCCGATTTTCGCAGGCGGGAAGCGAAGTATCGGCACTCCTGGGGCGGATGCCCTCGGCGGTGGGTTACCAACCGACACTGGCGACCGAAATGGGCGCGCTTCAAGAACGGATCGCCTCGACAGACAAAGGGGCCATCACGTCGGTCCAAGCGGTCTATGTCCCTGCGGACGACCCGACCGACCCGGCACCGGCCACCGCATTCGGACAACTCGATGCCTTCCTCTACCTTGAGCGATCGATCTCGGAAAAGGGAATCTATCCGGCGGTAGACCCGCTTGCCTCCTCAAGTCGTATCCTTGATCCCCAGTATGTCGGGGATCGCCACTATCGGATCGCTCGAAGGGTACAAACGATTCTTCAGCGTTATCGAGAACTTCAAGACATCATCGCGATCCTTGGGGTCGATGAGTTGAGCGAAGAGGACCGCCAGGTGGTTCACCGGGCGCGTCGAATTGAGCGATTTCTTTCTCAGCCATTTTTGGTGGCCGAAGTCTTTACGGGAAAAGCAGGGGAAATTACGCCACTGGAAGACACGATCCGCAGTTTCGAGGAGATCTGTGACGGCAAATGGGATCACCTTCCCGAACAGGCCTTCATGTACGTGGGACCTGTGGAACAGGCGGAGGAACAGGCCAAAAAGATGGAATCGGGCAACTAGGAACACACAACATGGCCACCAGCAGTCACTTGGAAGAGGGAATCGACGTCACCAGCGGCGCCCGCGTGCTGGAATGTGTGGTGGTTACTCCGGAGGAGACTGCCATTCAAACACCCGCACAGTTCATTGCCCTTCCCCTCTTCGATGGCGAGATCGGCATCGCTCCCGGACGAGCCCCGCTGATTGGTCGCCTCGGGTACGGAGAAATGCGAATTCGTGAGGGGAGTAACCTCTATCGTTATTACGTGGATGGCGGATTTGTGGAGGTTGTCGGCAACATGGTCTCCATTCTCACACAACGGGCAATCCCGGCTGAGCAACTCGACGAGGCGGAGGTCGAGGCGGCGTTGTCAGAAGCACAGAAAAAGCCTGCAAACACCCCCGAAACGATGGCGATCCGCGACCGCGCGATGGCCCAGGCCAGTGGGCAGCGGTGGGTTGCCCGCCGGGAACCGTAAATCGCAGAACCTGCAATCCGCAGGCACAACCGGAACATTCGGTTGTTCTTCCCGCTTAGTCCGACTAACCTGATCCGTCTGATCCGTAGCATTGCGACCCCTGCCACCGGACCATCCTTTCCAACTCGTTCCACTGGAACGCAACCCTTCTTTTTCCCGAGCAAAGGAGGAATCGAGGTCAGTCCCTGGAGACCTTTTGTCGATCATTCCACACAGGCGAGCGGTCGTTGTGTCGGCGTTGTGTCGGTTTGGAAGCCTCCTCGGGACGTTGCAGGTACTTCAGGTATGGAATCCGTTCTCGCTGCCGACCTCCCCACACATGTCACTGCAGTCGCAGGTTCAGCATCGCTGCAAATTGACATCGCTTCCGGCGCAAAAAAAAATCCGCAGATCAGCTTCGAGAGCAACGCGCTGTTCCTGGGAAGCGACCCTCAATGCGATCTTCTGCTTGACCCGATGCATTTTCCGCCGATGTATGCGTTCCTGCTGATTGAATCGCACGGCATCGTTTTACGCCACCTCGGCGGAGGGCCTGATCTTTTTGTCAATCGACAACCGGCCCAGCGACAGCGGATAGAAGCATCTGCCCACGTACATGCTGGACCTTTATCTCTGAAACTTCACGTGACGCCCAGCACGGTACCTCGTCAGCCAAGGACGATGTCGATCGCAGCGGAGAGCGGTAGCCAACTGATCGAGCAGGCGAGCCGCTTGTTGGCAGCGATCGGCCAAGAGCATGCAGAGGTTGGCACAATAACCACCTCACCGCATCACGCGCGGGAGACGGCCATCACAGCGACGAACGCGGAGCATAACCCTCTCCCACTCTCGGAAGAAGTCAAACTCTCAGTCGGGCTTCCAGACCCGGGGCACTTGCCCCCGGCATGGCAGCATATTTGCCTGTAACCTTCATCAAGGGAGCCTCACTTGAGCCAAGCCAAGATTGTTTCACGACTTGTCGGGCTGATCAACTTCGACCACCCTTCCGAGTGTCCGCTCACCGTCGTTGAGCCTCTTCTCAGCGAAACTCATATGCCACCGTGCGAAGGAAATGAAGGCGAATCGACTGCGGGAGGAAAACAAAATACCTTGCCGGAAATTGAGACTGTCTTTTACAAAGCGAACCTGTCGCAGATGGCCAGGCAACTCGAGGGAGAACTTTATACGTTTCGCCACCTCTTCGAGCGAGCCAACGCTCTGCAGCGGACAAACCATTTTTAAATCTGATAGTTTGCCTCTGCAACCAGATCGTCGTCCTGTTCGCTCCGCTCACGGAGTTTCGGTTTCTCTAGAACTACAGTAGTCCGCGGTTGAACCGATCGTGTCATCCAGACACTCGATCCGATCACCGAATCGTGACCGACCACTGTCTTTCCACCGAGAACAGTGGCATTCGCATAGATCACCACACGATCTTCAATCGTTGGATGACGCTTCACTTCATCTCCACGAACAAGACCGCCCGCCTCATCGGTCTGAAAACTCAGGGCCCCGAGGGTCACACCTTGATAGACTTTGACGTGACGGCCAATTTCGCACGTCTGACCAATCACCACGCCGGTTCCGTGGTCGATAAAGAAGTGATCTTGGATCTGCGCTCCCGGGTGAATATCGATCCCGGTTTCACGGTGAGCCCATTCAGTAAGCATCCTCGGAATGAAGGGGACATTGAGTCGATACAGTTCATGTGCGACTCGATAAATCGTGACCGCCTCGAGCCCCGGATAGCAAAAAATGACCTCATCGACGCTCTTGACCGACGGGTCGCCCGCCAGAGCAGCGTCGACATCAGTTGCCAGCATCTTGCGGAGGTCCGGAATCCGCTCCAGAAACTGAATGGTCATTGTCTGTGCCAGAGCCTCGAAATCGTTCTCGTGCTCCAGTTCGTGGGTAGCTCCCGCGTCGTGGCGCAAAGCCCTGGCAATTTGTTGAGTTAACTTATCATGCAAACCATCGATCAGGTCTCCTACATGATAGGTAATATTCCCCAGATGCAACCCTTCGCGACGACGATACCCCGGGTAAATGATTTCCTTGATCGATTCGGCCACATCGATGACGACATCGTAACTCGGCAGGGGGCTGTGTCCGAGATGGTTAATCGTCCCCACATCCGAATAGGTTTTCACGATACGATCGGTTAATTTTGGTAACTGCTCTTTAAGACGAAAATCGGAAGCCATGGGTTGTCCGTTGTGTTAAGTAGGTGAAGACCACGCGGCCACCATCATCTGGTTGCCACCGTATATCAGTTCTGGAGAAAGAGATGCGGGATTGTGTCCGGTACTAAACCGGACCTGTACAGCGACAAAAGGCATAGAGAGCCTGTCGAAAATCTGCTGCTCGCTGTCTCATCATCAATCCCCAAAAAGCAGAGCCGAAGCGATCGAACACTCTCCCGTCATCCTACGGTCGCTGTGCCATAAAATCAACTTTCTGCTCATTTTCTTCGGCAGTCTCTGAACAGTGAGTTCAGTGGAACTAGTACAAAGCGGTCATAACGGACCGCTAGCGTGCTAGCAAACACTGCATCGCGACTCAGGCGTCGTCTTCAGCAACTTTACTCTGGGCGACAATTTCTTGCTGAACGTTGCCCGGCACGGCCTCGTAGTGCGAGAACTCAAGGGTGTAGCTCCCCTGCCCTCCCGTCATACTCGAGAGCGCGCGGGCATAGGTCGATACCTCCGCCAATGGCACCTCGGCCGTCACGGTCTGGAGATCACCTCCTGCACTCTCCATGCCATGCACCCTACCCCGCCTTCCGGAAAGGTCGCTGTTGATGTCGCCCAGTTTTTCTCCGGGAATCGTTACTTGAATCGTCACGATCGGTTCGAGCAACGCGGGCTTGGCTTTTTCGAAGACCTCACGAAAAACCATGGAGGATGCCACTTTGAATGCCTGTTCCGAACTATCGACAGGGTGATCCTTTCCGTAGTGCACCTCCACGCAAACATCCTGCACTTTGTAACCGGCAATCACGCCACGACCAATCCGCTCCAAGAAACCCTTCTCCACCGCAGGCATAAAGTTGCCAGGGATCGATCCACCAACGACCGAATCGACCCAAAGAAAATTACTGTCTTCGTGGTAGTGAAAGGTTTTCATCGAAGCAAATCGATCTTTGGTCGCAAAGTCATCGGGACTCGTTCCGTATGGAAACGGAAGCATGCGAATGTGGACTTCACCGAATTGGCCGGAACCGCCCGATTGTTTTTTATGCCGATAACTCCCCTCCGCATTATTTTGAATTGTCTCGCGATAGGGAATTTTCGGTTCTTTCGTATCCACTTCTACTTTGTCGCGCCGCTTCAAACGTTCCTGAATCAACGTTAAATGCAACTCGCTCATGCCATTGAGGACGAGTTCCTTTGTCTCCGGGTCATGATCCAAGCGAATCGTGGAATCTTCTTCCGTAATTTTGTGCAGCGCCGTCGATAGCTTGGTCTCATCGCCGCGACTTTTGGGTGTGACGGCCAAGCCAACCATAGGCATTGGGAATTGAATAGGTGGCATCGCCGCCTCACCGAGCGATGTGCCGGTGTGCAATTCATCGATCTTTGCAATTGCCACAATATCACCCGGCTCTGCCGTATCGACCGGTGTCGTTTCACTCGCTTGAACCTGCAGGAGCGGCCCTATTTTGATCCCCTTACGAACATCGGGACTGGAGACCTGGGAATCCTTACTGATGATGCCGGAGTAAACTCGCACGAAGCTAAGCTTCTGAACGAAGGGGTCGATCCGCGTTCGAAAAATCTGAGCGACCAAAGGCCCCGAGGCATCCGCTTGTATCTCTTCTTGCGCATCTCCCTCGCCTTCTATTTTTCGTGACACCAGGTCGGGAGATAACCCGCACAGGGCCAAACCATCGAGCAATTCTCCGAACCCCACCTCCGTTTTTACCGAGACGCAAAGAATGGGGATCAAACTACCGGTCGCGATCGCCTGAGACATCAACCGTGTCAACTCCTCCTCTGAAGGCTCGGTCCCCTCGAAATAGCGATCCATGACTGCCTCATCGACTTCGATAATTGATTCGATCAACCCTTCGTGGATATCGCCGGGGTCGATCAAAGCTCCATCCGTATCCCCAGGAACATCGAGCGTGGAAACCACGCCTTTGAAATTTTCGCCACTCCCGATCGGGACGTTGAGCGGAACACAGGCAACCCCGAAGAGTTCCTTGATATTCGCGAGAAGCCCCGGGAAGTCAATATTTTCCGCATCCATCTTGTTGATGATCAGCACGCGGCCCACACCGGCGGCCGCAGCCTCATGAAAGACTCGACGCGTATTCACTTTGATGCCGCCGGTCGCATCAACCACGATGGCCGCCGTATCGACCCCGCGCAAACTACCGATGACCTGACCAATCAAATCAGGGTAGCCCGGCGTGTCGACCACGTTAAATTTCTTATCACCGTGTTGGAAATGAGTCAGTGTTGCTTCAATCGTATGCTGATGATGCTTTTCTTCCTCATCAAAGTCGCAAATGCTTGTGCCGTCATCGACACTCGGATTCGCATTCACGGTACCCGTAAAAGTCAGAAACTTATCCGCGAGAGTTGTCTTGCCCGAGGAACCGTGGCCTACCAAGGCAATGTTGCGGATATTTTGAATGCTCTGTTTCGCCATTTTCAAAATCCTCAATATAAATGCCGATGTTTACCGTCACCATTCTGGCAAAATAATTTATTCGCTCAAACCAATTTGAGCGGCACCCAAGACCTCCTCGATCGAGAGACGCCCCTCGTACAAAGCCTTCCCCACGATACACCCGTCGACAGGTAGCTCTGCCAACCGCTGGATATCTTCCACCGAATGGATGCCTCCCGATGCAATCAAAGGTACTGTGACAATGTCCCGCAATTGCCTTAAGGCGGTAAGATTGGGGCCACTGAGCATGCCGTCGGTCGCAATATCCGTGTAGACCACCGCCGCCAAAGGCGCATCAACAAACGTACTGGCCAACTCGGTTGCACGGCACTGACTCAGATCGAGCCACCCGTCGGTGGCGGCAAATCCATCGCGGGCATCGATCCCCAGTACCAACTGCCCGGGGTATCGCTCGCACATCGTCTTAAACCACTCCGGCTGCTTGATTGCCTGGGTTCCCAGCACCAACCGCGACACACCCAAGGCGATGAGATCCTGCACTCTCGCCTCATCGCGGATTCCACCACCCACCTGAAGCGTTAGTTGCGTTGCCTCGGTAATGGCTTTGATCGCCCCTCGATTCACCGGCTGCCCGCTACGGGCACCATCGAGATCGACGATGTGTAAGAAGCTTGCTCCCCCGTCCTGCCAACGCTGTGCGATCGCGACCGGGTCCTCTCCATAGACAGTTTCTTGCTGATAGTCGCCCTGCACCAGCCTCACACAACGACCTCCGAGAAGATCAATTGCGGGCCAAACTTCAAACCGCTCTGCCACAGCGTACCCTCACTGTACATTCAAAACGGGAATCCCCTCATCTGGATTGCCACCCACTCGGTTCACCGTAAATATCCCATAGAAACCCCCACCCTTCAAGTCGACCCCCGAGCGATGCGATCACCGGTAAAGTCTTCGAGACGCTACGATTTGAGCTGCGCGAAGTTACAAAGCATCTGCAAACCAAGCTGTTGACTCTTTTCGGGATGGAATTGCGTAGCGAAGATGTTCTTGCTGCCGATCATCGAAACAAAGGGGCGGTGGTACTCGGTTCTCGTCACCACGATGTCGGTGTCTTCCGGGACGACGTAATACGAATGTACAAAGTAAAAGTTTGCACCGTGGGGGATGCCTTCCAACAGCGGCGATGATTTTACGCTTTCCAACTGATTCCAACCCATGTGCGGAATCTTGTAACTCGGCGGCAAACCCTCAAAGGGAACCACTTCGCCTGCAACGATCGCCAATCCTCGATGGCAGCCGTTTTCGTGACTCTTGTCAAACAAGAGTTGCAAGCCGAGACAGATACCCAGGAGAGGTTTTCCTTCCTTGGCAGCCGCCTGAATCGGTTCAATCAGATTGCGCTCGTCCAGCTGTCGCATGGCATCGGCAAAGGCACCTACACCAGGCAAAATAATCTTCTCTGCCCGATCGAGCGTGTGCGGATCATCGGTCACAATCCCTTCATACCCCGCACGCTCAACCGCACGTTGTACGCTGCGAAGATTACCCATTTGATAATCGATTATTGCAATCATCTGATACCCGCTTAAAAGACAGTCGTCCCGCTCACGACGTAATGTAGGATACCACGATGACACATGCCAGTCAGAGCGGGGCCGCGAGATGCGAGAGTGAGTCGGCTAGCTGCCGATCGCATCCGGATAGATCACAATTTCCACCCGATCGTTACCGCGTCGTCCCGCATCGGTAGCAGATGAATAAACGGGATGATTTGCGCCGTGGCCTACGATAAACATCTGATCGCTGCGGAAAAGCGATTGGGTGAGGAAAAATTCATAGACCGCCATCGCCTGGGCCGAAGAGAGGTGGTGTTCGTTGCGCCACGTGCCGTCGTCCGCCGTTACGGGAACGGAATGTCCCTCGACACCGATTCGTTGATTCGGGTATGCCTGCGCGAGGACCTCGCCCAATTGTTCAAGTACCGCTGTTGAGCCGGTGCGGATCTGCGCCGTATTTGGATTGAAAAATACCTCGGAGAGCAAGCGAACGCGAATCACGCTACCATCTCTCTCGATTGTGGCCTGATCGGTAGGCAAAGTGACGATTTTCAGATTTTGATTGGGGAGAATCGTAGCCCCCCCTCGTTGCCGATTCGAAGCCGTGAGATGCTCAACCGAACGTTGTGCCTCCTGGGCCCGCGACTCACTCTGGGCGAGCTGGGACTGAACAGTCTGCATTTGCTCGTTCGATTCCTGAACTTGCTGCTGAAGCTTTTGAACGCTCTGTCGCGCAGAGGCCAGTTGTCGCTCTTTTTCTTGATTCAATTTATTTAAAGAGGCCGCATCCTGCGAACTCCCCTGATTTTGGACCTGAGTTTGAGCCAGTTCTGTCGTTGTGGCAGTCAAACGATCACTCACACTCTTCAGATGCTGATCCTGTAGCTGAGCATGCCGCTGCGAATTGGTCATTTGAGTTTGCAACAGCTGATTCTTTTCCGTCAAACCGGCAACGCTTTGGCGAAGTTGCTTCACCTCTAGCTCGGATTCTCGTCGCCACTGCTCCAATTGCGCAACCTGCTGAGCCGGCGAGCCGGAGGGTACGCGATCGGCACGATTCGCCTGCGAAAAAGCAAAGGGATTGGTCAGGCTGCCGTCGCGCGAACAGCCAGTAAGCCCCGTAGCAAATGCGACAAGCAGCAGCATCCGCACGGCAACCTTCAGCGAGAAACGATGATCAATGCAACTTGCTTTCAAATGCATACCCACTGCGATGTGATCCTGGGCCGGTGAGGAGCAAGGACAATCACGCCAAATACCCAAGGACCCAGACTCCGAAAAACGCGGCGGGATGGTAGCAGCGGAAAATCGACCCCACAAGATCAGATCACACCCGAGACGGGAAGTAGGAAAATGAGATAAAATGGGAAAGAATGGATTCCACTGGGGACTCGCCCAGGGATAGAAAGCGGCCGAACCGGGGCAAGCTGCCCGAGAGCCTCTCGAGCAGTGGACGGACCGCTGCAGTCAATCGATGCCTATTTGACCACTCGAACCGTTTTCACCGCATGACAAGAAGCCGAAACCCCATGGATCGAGAAATACGCGGATGAGACTACCGATGAGACTACCAGTGGTATGTTGTGTCCGCTCACCGCATAATAATCGCTTGCAACGACCTCTTTCCAACATGTCGCCTTCATCCCCCCAGATCCCCGTGCCTCGAACCGACTCCACTCTCTCCTGCTTGGTGATGATGCTGTGTGCGATTGGCTTGATTGGGTGTGTCGGATGCGAAAAACCGCCTGAGCAAGTCGATTTTGATCTTCCAGCCGACGCACTTTCACGCCAATTATCGCTCGCCTCGGCCATCGAACACGACAATACTGACGAAGCTCGACTATTGATCAACGGTGGCTTGGATCCGAATGCGCCGATCGAAGGAGGTCTGCCTCCGCTCCACCTCGCTGCATTTCAGGGTCGCGTTGCCATGGGAGAGCTACTGATCAGTTTGGGTGCTGACGTAAACGGAGCAGCAGTTCCCGCTGATGAAAGTGGGCCTCGACCGCTTCACGTTGCGGTAAGTCGCAGCAAACTCCTGTTCCTCCAATTGTTACTTCAAAAAAATGCCGGTCCAAATATTTTGGACGGATTACAGCAAACCCCGCTCGATCTGGTAGTCGGTAAGACCACGTTGCTAGCGCATCGCGTCAAACAAAGCCGGGGTGCGAGCGAGGAGCAGAGACAACGACTAAAACTTGCAGCGATGCAAGACATCGAAAAATTACTCCGGGAACACGGGGCAAAGACAACTGCCGAGTTAGAACGCGGGAGGTTGGACGCCCGGTTACAGACGCAAACCAGTGAATCGTTAATCGAAAAGAGCTCCCGTCGACTCGAGAAAAGTAAAGCCAAAACTGCGGACCCCAAGCGCCCCTCGAACGACAGGATCCGGAAACCGTCGCTGCCCCCGGACTTGAATCAGCCCAAGTAAGTCAGTCATCTCGTCACTGGGCATCGTGTTCCTTCTTTCATCGCGCCAGGCAGCGGTTTTTCGACCGATCATGGCCCCACCTGCTTCGATTCTTGTGCTCCGGGAGCACGCGAAGATGCTCTTTGTTGTTCCGATCGGTTTTGCCATACTTGGCTCCCTTCATCCACCGAGGGAGATTTCTCTGAACATTTCGTGAGAATGGCAGTGACATGAAAATCTTTTTTTCTGTCGGAGAACCGAGTGGCGATCTGCACGGAGCGAACCTCATTCGGCGATTGCACAAGCGGCAGTGCGATCTGCAGTTCGTCGGGTACGGTGGCCCCCGGATGGCGGCCGCCGGTTGCCAGCTCCACGAAGATCTCACCCGATTGGCGGTGATGGGTATCGTTCAAGTATTCGTCCACCTCGCCTCTTTCTGGAAACTCGTCTCCCGTGCCGACCGTTACTTTCGACACCACCGTCCGGACGCGGTCGTCCTTATCGACTACCCGGGATTCAATTGGTGGATTGCCCGTCGCGCGAAAGCCCACGGAATTCCGGTGTTCTACTATGGCACACCGCAAATATGGGCATGGGCACCGTGGCGGGTCAACAAAATGCGCCGCTTGGTCGACCATGTGCTTTGCAAGCTTCCGTTCGAGGAAGAGTGGTTTCGCAACCGGGGTTGCAATGCGACCTTCGTCGGGCACCCGTACTTCGATCAGTTACGCGATGAGACACTCGACCAATCCTTTGTCGATCGGCTTCAACAGGAAGAAGGTCCTCTCGTCACTATTTTACCCGGATCCCGCACGCAAGAGGTGCGGCGCAACTTGACCTGGTTTCTTAAGGCGGCCCAACTCGTCGGCGAGGCAATTCCGACGGCTCGCTTTGCCGTCGCAGGATTCAAACCTTCTCAGGCCGAGTGGGCCCGAGACTTAATCGCGCAAACCGGACAATCGATCGAAGTGTATGTGGGCCGCACAGGGGAGTTGATTCACGCCAGCCGCTGCACGATGGCCTGCTCTGGATCGGTATCGCTAGAACTGCTTTACCATCAGAGACCCACGGTCATTCTTTACTGGGTGCCCCGTTGGGTTTACGCCCTCATCAAATCAATCTCGCCCCTGCTGCAATTTCGGGTCAAGTATATTACGCTCGTTAATATGCTTGCGGATGAACCTTTTGCCGATCGCCCGCGTCACCTCGACTCCGATCAAAGTGACTGGGACGTTCCCTTTCCCGAATTTGTGGCGTGTCGCGATAAATCACCACAAATCGCCCAACATCTCATCCGCTGGCTCACCGACGAGGAAGCGCACGAACGTTGCCGGAGCCAACTGCAAGCGATTCGTAATGAGGTTGCACACGGAGGGGCCTCCGAGCGGGCAGCCCAATACATCCTCCAGCGGCTGCCGGCCCAACCACCGCAACCGCAGCCTCACTTTCAGAAATCCCGTAAAGCAACACACCCGTTTGATTCCGCAATGGCCGGATAGAATCGGGCCGTTTATTGCATGCGTCTTTCCCGTCCTTTATGAACACCACTCTTTGAAACAATGCTCGGCGAACCTCCCCAAACAAAATATGACCTCCGCTTTCAAATCTTGGGGATTCCCGTGCGGGTTCATCCGTTCTTCTGGCTGGTGGTCGTGGTGCTGGGGATCAATGGAGGAGCCGAGACGACCCCCGCCGAGTTGCTCATCTGGGCGGGATGCGTGTTCGTCTCAATCCTGGTCCACGAACTGGGGCACGCGGCCGCAGCCCTCGCCCACGGCTGGCGACCCTGGATCACGCTCTACGGGTTCGGGGGACTCGCTTCCTATCAACCGAC
>JAQWPY010000201.1 GCA_029245145.1 Pirellulales bacterium
TTGCGCGAACCGTCTCCAGGAAAGCGGAACACAAAAACATCCCACCTCTCCGGTTCATTTAATTCGTAAGCAAACTTGCTCACAATAATCCGATCCCCACTGGCGGAACTCGATTCTGAATCGGCCTCAAGCGCTCCCCGATTGAAGGGCGATGGATCACCCAGCGCCGCGCCAGCCTCCCGGTCGGTACAGGCCCAGTAGCGACAGTTGAGACATTCTCCACCGATGACTTTGGGTAGTTTTTCCGCCGACTTTTCCCCCGAAACAAGACCCGTGATATAGCGGGCAAAATTGGAGACAAAATTATCCTCGGCCGCACCCTCCTGACTGGCGCTCACCCGGTACGCGTAGCCACACATCGGACAATCGATATCCTGATGCCGCCCTTGGAGCGTGGGAGCCATTGAACCGGTGGGAATCACAAACGCTTCGGCCTCGAACGTGCGAAAAAGAAAGGCGAGGGTGAAAGCCACGACAATCGATTCGATCGTCTCGCGCGTGCTTTTGGAGGTCAAAAAATCGAGCAGCGCGATCCGCAGCGGGCTTTGACCCCTCTGCGCGATTTTGCGGGAATCATTATTTTTTCGCGGGCGATTCTTTGACATCGGCAGGTCGCAATGGGGCAGGATGGAGAGAAGACGTAATATAGCCTATCTGCATTTGGGGGTGAACTTCGATCTCTCACTGTTTTGCAGCGATTCGGCGGTCACCGCCACCGCACTGCGCGTCCCCGAATATCCGCTCGTTCCATCAGGGTACCAGCACCCTCTCGTCTGCTATCGAGAGAAAGAGGGCTGTTATCGCCCAAGACAAAAAATTGGCCCTCACCCAACTGGCACTCACCGCGACGAGAGCGGGCCACACCCACAATCTGATCGGCGTAGTAAATGTCCCGTAAAATTTGCACTTTGGTGACATTCAAATCGAGATTTTTTGCGCCGATCGCCAGGTACCAGCGGGGATCGAGCGATATCGCATTGCCTGCAGGATTTGTTACCCCTTGCTGCTCGGCAGAGCCGAGGCTCTCATCCAGAACGCTTTCGTCCAGATCGCTCTTGTCCAAACCATGGCGAAGCAGCACCTCACCGTCGATCACGAAAAAAAACTGTCGATCGACCACGGCAATCTCAAGCCGAGTATCGCGGCTGATTCGTTCCCCGTCCCAGGCAAACTGTGCTACCGGACGATTCTCATGCAGGAGCAATCCGCACTCACTCAACGCATCGAGCTGCAACTCGCACGCTCCAAGGCGAAACTTGAGCGTGCCGCCACCCTGCGATCGCACGCGGGCCGAGAGGATAAAATCGCCCATCGATGAGAGGCTGCGTGAGAGTGTTTGGTTGTAAGTATAATCGTCCGTGATTCGCTCACGCTCCCGGGGCACACCTCGCAGAAAGTCGTAGTGCTGATAGCCAATCTATCCCGTACCCTCGCTTGCTTCGGTGGACGGGTTTCGCGAAAAGCGAAATCCATGTTCCCGTTGCTCCCAACGATCGACCTGCGTCACCGGCCTCCAGCGGGGCGGAATATCCCGGTTGGGAGCATCGAACGAGGCATCGTGAATGAGGATCGCCATCGGCCACAACGTCGACCAATCTTTTTTAACACATTGACCATTGATCCAGACGTCCCCCGCCACGATTTGCACCTTCTCATGAGGCAACCCCACGACGCGTTTGAGACAATAATCGAGCGGCGGATCGGCGGAACGAAAGAGTACCGGCTCCCAACGTTCCGGATCGCGGAAACGGTAGGTCCACCGATCGACCAACAATCGTTCGCCGAGCTGAACTGATGCATTCTCTAAGTCGATATTCCGATTACCGCAGTTCGGGCAACCGATCTTCTGCGATGGGGGCAATAAAGTTGCGTCGACGGCGAAGCGATACCGACACTGTGGGCATGCAACCCGGTAATGCGGGCCGAGGAATGCCTCTGCCATCGAAGCCCCCACCACGCGAATGGGAATCAATAGGCCCTCCACCAGAACCGATGCTGCCAGACACAGCAGCAACACGCTCGCGAGGATCAACAGCAGGATTTTTTGAGTTATTGTAATCCGGATTGCCATGTTTCGACCATAGCGGCAAACAGGTGCGTCCGGCACCCCAATCGAGAATCCCGGAAGGCCTTTAGAGATCAATCGAATGATCCCATGAGGAATGCCACACGGGGAGTTGTGGAAAGAGGGTTTCGGCTAACCGCTTTGCCGTGGGGGTCGAGGCTTCCAGAAGATCAGTGGCGAAAGCGACCGGGGCGCTGAGTTCTCCGATGAGCAGACGTATCCAAACTTGGTGCGAGCAGATCAAGCGATCGGCGGCATCGCTTCCCGCCTGTAGCTTTGCTCCTTTCTCACTCAAAATCAAACGGCATGCACGATCTCCCGAGCCCCACCCCAGTTCGGCATCTGTTCCACCGCCGAGTGACTGCCACCGCCGCAGCAGTTCCGGACCGAGTCTTCGAACCAGCAACTTTTCGCTCGGCACACAAACGATTTCGGGCTGCTTTAAAGACTGCTTGGATGCTTTTACCGATCTCGCGGCGGCAGCGCAAACTTCGTGAAAGCAGCCGCCGGGACTCAGAGCGGGCAATTGAATCGTCGGAACATTTCGCTCCACCGCATCGGCGCAAATGCGGGCAAGTAAGTGTTCGGTCGCCAAGGCATGACGCGCCAGGCCGATCATTTCCACAATGTTGTTATCGCGGATGACCGCATAGGCGACAATCTGTCCACCCCGCTGCTTGATACGCCGATTTCGACGATGGTCTACCGCCACGAGAATATGGGTTCTAGGCGTGCGCCGAGCAAGCGATTGCCATTGGTCTTCGGTTCGATGTAGAAACCCGAATCCAGCAGCTTCATACGAACGGTAAATCTTCATCAGTGCGGGAAGTTCGATTTGACGGAATGGGCGAATGTGGGTCTCCCGCCGGCTCTTTATATATTCTCGTCGATTGAGCGTCGACGCTTTCTCGGTACGGATTTCGAGCTCCGCCAAAATCGCCTGGGGATGCGACTCGAAGCGGACCAATCCGGACGTCGTCAGCCAATGGGCAGGCCAGTGAGACAGTGGCCCGCCCTGTGAAATGTCCGCTAAGTCTGCACGAATCAAAACGGTCCTCCGCTCTCGGGCCGTACGTTCAATCGCCTGGAGCATGGCGTTCGTCGCAACAGAATTCCGATATTCGGGCAAAAGATCGAGAGGTCCGAACCGACAGGTAGCGATACGCGATTGTCCCCAACGGACATCTCTGAATCGCAGGAGTACGTGCCCGACAATTTGCTCGCGGCGCTTGAGGAGCAGACGGTAATCGAGAGGGGTTTCCGAGTTTTCAAAATGGTCTTGAAAATCGGTCGCCTGAAGCCGCCGCAGGTCGACGCATAGAAACTGCTCTACCGCAGAATAGTCACCTGAAGTTGCACGCATGGCCCGCAGCGAACCATCAGCCAGATCGTAACTCGGCCCCAGGCCTGAAACGACACCCATTGAGCGGAATTCTCTCAACGGATCGCCATGCGATCCTCCACGTCCCCTCTGCCCGACCCGACTCACTTGCGGCTGCCACCAAGCTGCACTGCCCGTAGGCAATGATCAATGTGCCTCCAGTTGAGTTCCATCAACCTACATCGCCCGGGCCACCCTGTCCAGCACAAATTCGCGCAATAATGGCTCGGGGAAAAGGCAAAACGCATAATCTCTCTCGGTCAAAACTCGCAAGGCCGCCACCTTCTCAGCAATCACCCTTCGCTCGGTGCGAAGCGATGCAGCTGCCTCTTCTACAAACGGCTGCAGCGCAAGATTGCACCGCTCAATCGCCTGATGTCGCTTCGATCCGTTTTCTAACGTCAGAGGTGTTTCAATCCAGTTTCGTTTCTCATCGATCCACCGCTGGAAGTCGGACCGGCCTTCGCTCGTCTGATTTTGCGCAAGGAGACGGTCCGGATTGAATCGCACGTCACGCAATTGTCGATCAATCGCACGAAGATCATCCGGGCTTGCGCCACTCTGCTGCACTGGGAGCCGCAAAGTGCCCGAGACAACCATATAACTCGGCGGAGGAAACCCGAAGAATCGCATGATTATTTCGTCAGTCAATTGATCATAGTGTCCCCCTCCAATGCCATGGACAAAAAGATCGCCGCAAAAGAGTCTTGCAAACATCGTCGTCAGCAGCGCCCTCGAGCGAATATGGACCTCCGCTTCTTCAGCGGCAGCCAACTGCTGGATTGCGGTGTCCAGATCGCCCTCGGGGGTCGCCTCAAGCACCCATTCCAACGTCTTGTTGTCGGTCAACAGAAGTGTATCCCCGCGATGCCGACAGAAGAGTGGCCTGCGTTGTGAATCACTTTCGCCCCAAATCCAAAACGGGGCTTCCAGACCTGAATCATCCGCTCTTAAATCGGGCACCGGCTGCGCTTGACTGCGAAGGTGATTCCGCAACCGATATTCCGTCAAAACACCATTGTAAACTTCTTGAAGACGCGGCAAGTGCGCCAACATGTGCGCGGTAAACCAACGAAATGACTCGCTCCTGGAAAATTGGCTCTGGGGTAACTCCAGCGTATTGAGACCCCACTCTCCTTCCACCTGATGTCGCGCTTGAGCAAGCGCTAGACCGACCTGCGATACCTCGCCGAGTCGAGCGAGTACCTTGGGCCAATAAGATTGGACGAAGGGCGCGGGAACGAAGGGCGCGACGGTTCGGGCCGCCCGCTCACCAAAACTTTTGAACACAGACTCATTTCCTACGGTCCATTGTTCGTACGGAAGTTGTCGTGGATGTTGATCGAGTTGCACATGCTCCACATAGGGACGCTCAGGCGTGCCAGTCGGAATCCTTACACCAAAACTTTTTGGCACATCGCCATCGATGAGCAACTGCAGCCCCACACCGTCACTTTCTTGGGCACAACGGCTGATTGCACTGTTTTTTGCCCAAACGCCCGGGTGAAATAGATCGGGCTGGTGGCCCCCTAAAATCACCGGCGCCGTAGAAAAATCGGTTCCGGTTGTAAAAGAAACATCGCGATAGCTCGTCGTGTACGCCAGCGCCCCTTCGAGCAACTCCTCTCGAGTACTCCTCACGATTTGATCAAACGTACGACCCTGGAAATCGTATCCGGAGTGCGCTGGCGAATTTTGCAGAAGTTCGCGGTTGTGTGCTAAAAGGTCCGCTGCCTGGCTTACCGGGGGCGCAAAAAGCAATGACTTATCTTCCACGGGAGCAACCCAACGCGTCCGATCGTTTTCAATGCGAGCCACACTCATTCGGACGTTTCCCCGCAAAGAGACCTATCGAATGGCTTTGTTTCCGGCAACCCGACGGCCCGCACACTCTGATCAATGACACGGTGGTAATAGTCGAGTCGCGTGAGACCATCGTCGAGCATGCCACCGAACGATCGCTTCTCCGCGAGATACACCAAAGGGACCGGAATTTCGACGATCTTCAGTTTCGCCATCGCAGTCCGTGCCCAAATCTCCAAAGGCATTCCGTAACCCGTTTCAAGAGTCTTTAGATGCGACAAACTTGCAACACGATACGCTTTGAATCCGCAAAAAGCATCCGTCAGATGCAAACCGAACCGCTTGTTGATTTCACTCGTCAACTGCTGATTGATCTGTCGCCGCTCTTCCGGCGGAACTCCATCTCCCTCAAAAGACTTGAGGTACCTGCTACCCGACACGATATCGATCGGACAACCCTCATGGCTATTCTCAAACGCCGCAACGAACTTAGGGATTCTTTGCGGTTCGTGCTGTCCGTCACAATCAATCGTCACCAGAATCTGATAACCACTCCGCTGGGCAAAATCAAAAGCGCTTCTCAAGGCGGCACCGTATCCCTGATTCTTCGTATGCGTGACGATGTGCAGATCGGAAAATTCGGCCAAGCATTCCGCCGTGCCATCGGTCGAACCGTCGTCAACAACAAGCACGTCCTCGGCAAACTGAGTGACTTGCGCGAGTACCTGCTCGACATGCTGCCGTTCGTTAAAAACGGGCAACGCGGTAAGAAAGCGGGAAGGCATGGTGGGCATTCTCAGGGCAACGAGATAAAGATTCATTTTAGGCAGCCACTCGGCAGCCGAGAATAGGCACGGCTCAATGAACCGGCTCAGAGCGAAAAAAGTGCGTATTCTGCAGCGTTTTTTTCGTCGCGACCGTCACAAAGGCCACCCAAACAAGGGGCTCGATAGAAAGGGTGCCGCCGCGGTGAGCGAGAATCAAGTTCGAGGGACCAATCAGGGCGTGCCCCAAAAAGCTTCGATAAAATCGGTAGCGGCAAGTTGTTCAAGCAATCGGGCATTGGCGGCGGGAAATTCAAGTTTCGCTAGATCGTCCTTCGCGACCCAGGTAAAGGGAGCCTTCACCGGTGCGAGAGCATCCAATGCCCGGCAAGCAAAAAACAGGAGATGGACATCACGCGGTAGGGTTGCCTCAATCTCCGGTTTCCCGGTCTCAGGTTTCCCAATCTGATTGGCCGGTCTGCTGCCGTAGCGATGTGTCTCTTCACCGCACAAGTCAAGCACGACAATCTTCAGACCCGTCTCTTCCAGGCATTCTCGAGCCACCGCCTCACTCGGGGTTTCTTCCGGTTTGATTTTGCCCCCAGGAAATTCCCGGAGACCTGCGAGAAAATCGTCCGTACCTCGCTGACCGACAAGAAACTGTCCTTCGTGGTAAAGGACGGCAACCGCAACACGTTCCATCAGATCCTCATGGCTGATGCCCTTCGAGTAGTCGGCCCGGTGAACCCATAATGTTATAGCCCGCGTCGACGTGGAGGATTTCTCCCGTGATCCCACTTGCGGACGGCGACAATAAAAAGGCGCCCGACTGCCCGACTTCGTCGTGAGTGATATTTCGACTCAGCGGTGCCATTTTTTCGTAGAGCAAGAGCATCTCTTCGACTCCTGCACCGCGTCCCGCCAGCGTTTTCACCGGTCCGGCACTTACCGCATTCACACGAACCCCTTGTGGTCCCAAGTCATAAGCGAGGTAGCGAACCGAGGCATCGAGCGCCGCTTTGCAAATTCCCATCACGTTATAACCTGGCACAGCTTTTTCACCACCAAAGTAAGTCATGGTCAACACGCTTGCTTGGTCGGAAAAGATGGAGCGTGCTGCGTTGCAAACGGCGATCAGGCTGTAGGCGCTTATTTCCATTGCCATTTTGAATCCGTCGCGGCTCGTCTCCACCGTATCGCCCTTCAGATCGTCGAGTGAGGCGAACGCAATCGAGTGCAGTAAAAAGTCGATCGTTCCAAATTCATCCTTCGCCTTCTGCATGACTGCCTGAATATCCTCGTCCTTGCTGACATCCATCGGCACGAGAAATTTTGCCTCTGGACAATCGTCGGTGAGTTTGGCAACTCGGCGACGATTGCGCTGCCGCTCATCATCGGGGCGATCGGGCAAATGAGAAAATCCGCACTCCCCTCCCCCTGCCAGGATCTGCTGGGCCACCGCCCAGGCAATGGAATGGTCATTGGCCACGCCCAAAATCAAACCCTTCTTGCCTGCAAATAAGCCCATATCGCACGCTCCCTTTCAAAATAATCGTTCAGCAATCCGGCGGGTGAAATCTTTTCCCCGAGGAGAGGCATCAAAATACCCCCAACGGGCACTTCACTCAACGGACCTCGCCACGGCAAAGAAGCAGCGCCGCATACCCTCGGGACCACAGCGGTCGGGTCGATGCCAGAATTGCTAGCATTCCGCATCCTCTCCTTCCATTCAAACAGGCGATCTTTGCGTTGCTCTAGGAAGGGGGGCTAGCTACAATCCGCACTCAGCCTTCGATCACCCCTCTCGACGTCAAGGAAGACGATTCGATGAGCATGGAAGCCCCTCTACCCCAAAAGCCCTCTCGGGTTCCCGATCCTCCTGCGCTGACCGCGTTTCAGCAATTGCGGTATGCCCGCGAAATTATCGAGATGGAGGCCGATGCCCTCACCGCATTGGCCGAGCGGCTTAACGCTGATTTTTTATCTGCCGTCTCCCATATTTTTTCCTGTGAAAGCAGCATCATTGTTACTGGAATGGGTAAAGCGGGCCTGATCGGACAAAAAATTGCAGCGACGCTCTCATCGACTGGTACGCGGAGCCATTTCTTGAGCCCTGCGGAAGCGTTTCATGGGGATTTGGGCCGCATTCATAAAGACGACATCGTCATCGTGTTATCGCAAAGTGGAACGACCGAAGAAATCGTCCGGCTCCTGCCTTCGCTTCTCGATTTGAAATCAACGATTATTGCCATTACACGAGATCGCAAAAGTCCACTCGGGACTGCGGCGAGCGTCGTGCTCGAACTCGGCCCTCTTCAGGAGGCATGTGCTCTGGGACTCGCCCCCAGCACAAGCACCACGGCAATGTTGGCCTACGGAGATGCGTTGGCGCTGGTCACAAGTCGCATGCGCAACTTTTGCCGGGAAGATTTTGCCCGTTTTCACCCGGGAGGAAATCTCGGCGCCAAATTATCGTACGTCGATCAGCGGATGCGGCCCCTGGAGCACTGCCGCTGTGCTGATGAGTCGGAGACTCTTCGCCAGGTACTCAGCAAACATGGCCTTGCAGGGCGGCGCAGTGGTGCGGTGGTTATTGTCGATGGTACGCAATGCCTGACGGGTATTTTCACCGACAGTGACCTTGCTCGCCTATTCGAGAGCCACCGTGAGACCGCGCTCGACCGTCCCATCCGTGAAGTGATGACCCGCCAGCCCGTGATCGTCCCCGCAGGCTCCATGCTCTGCGACGCAGTCAACATGATGGCGGAGAGAAAACTGAGCGAACTACCGGTAGTAAACGCTGACGGCGTGCCCGTGGGACTTCTTGATATTACCGACCTTGTCAACGTGCAGGCCGCCCCAAAACCCGAAGAATCCGACACCATTTCCGGGCCACGCCTGCTACCGCAGAGCCACGAGCTCGACTCCGAGAATTCCAATACCACAAACCGCACAGCGGAATAAGTCGTTCCTCGCGAGCCGCCCTGATTCCATGTCTTTCGACAATCAAGCCCAACACATAGCCCTCATTCTCAGCGATGTCGATGGGGTTCTCACCGACGGCGGAGTTATTTTTGATAACGAGGGAATTGAAACGAAACGATTTCATATCCGGGATGGACTCGGCATCAAACTCTGGCAAAAAGCAGGCCTGCAATTCGGGATCGTGACAGGGCGTTCATCGAATATCGTACAAATCCGCGCAAAAGAATTGGATATCCAATTCGTGCGGCAAGGATTTGAAGAAAAACTCTCCGTTGTTCGAGAAATTATTGCGCAGTCTCAACTGTCTGCCGAGCAGGTCTGCTACATCGGTGACGATCTTCCGGACCTGCCGGTGATGCAACATGTGGGCCTGTCGGCAACCGTTGCCGATGCAGCAGTCGACGTACGAAAAGCAGCTTCTTTCGTTTCCGAGTGTCGCGGCGGCTACGGAGCAGTTCGCGATCTCATCGAGTGCATCTTGCGGGCCCAGGGCCGATGGGCAGAGATTGTTCAGCGTTTTTCTACGACGAGCAGCTAACACTTGGCAAACAATTTCGGATCTTTGCACGAAAAAGAAACACTCCACAGCATCAACTCAACCTCAATGCTTAAACGCTGTCTTCATATCCTGTTGAGCCTTGTCGCCGTGGTGGTGAGCTATGGAGTTTATAGTTTGTTGATCGCCCCTTGGATTGTGCCGGATACTCGCGCCGAAACCCCACGGATCGACTTTCGTCAGTTTTCAAAATCACCGCGGCAAGTCAAATCTCTGGCAAAATATTTCGACGCCGGGGACTGGGAAAGCAAACAGCCAATCGTCATCGAAAAACCGGAATTCGCCCTGCTGCTACAGAACTATGAAAGCACGGTTGATGAGCAACTGAAAATCAAGCCGTGCACTTTTATCTTTTTTCCGGAGGGTCGATCTTCGAGCATACAGGAGAAACCGGCGATCATTCTCCAGGCGCCGGAAGGCGCGATCCTTGATTTTGAGGGGGGCTGTGATCTTGCGCGTGCAAAGATCGGACACCTCCAGGGCGGAAGGCTCCTGGGCAAGGTATCGATAAAAAATCGTGATCCTCAAAATGATCCCGAAAAGATGTTTGCGCTCACCACGCGCGAGGTTGAATTACGAGAGGATCGTTTATGGAGTCGGGATGAAGTCATATTCCGGCTGGGCACAACCCGCGGTCGTGGCCGCGGGTTGCAAATGCAGTTCCGACTCAATAGCGAACCTGACAGTGCAGAAACGGGTTCCGACATGCAGGCGCTCGAAAGAATTGAATTGGTCCAAGATGTACATCTTGCATTGAATCTCGAATCAAAACCTCTGCTGCCTGCAGATCCGTTCAGCAAATCTTCCAAAGAGCAACCGCAACAAGTCAGCGCGACGCCGGTCGAGATACGCTGCGCAGGTCGATTTCGTTGGGATACGGCCAAAATGCTGGCAACGTTTGAGGACCAGGTCGACGTCATTCGAAGTCATCCGCAAGGCCCCCCCGATCGATTGACATGCGACACATTGGCCATTTACTTCGCGGAGGCAAAAGCGACAAAAAAGACGGGCTCTTTCGATGCCAATATGCGCCCATCTCGATTGATTGCCGATGGCAATCCGGTACAGATATCGACCCCTCAGTGGCAGTCGACTGCCATCGGACAACATCTTGAAGTCGAAATTGCCACTCGCCGATTAATTCTGCGCGGGCAGGCACCCGTCACCCTGACGCATCAAGAAAGTTCTCTGACTGCTATGGACATCGATTATCGACCGGGTGCGGACGATGATCTCGGCACGCTGCAGGCAAGCGGCCCGGGCCGCTTGGTCTCTCGAGGGGAAGCCGCGGGTTCTTCTTTCGAGGCAAGCTGGAAGAAAAAACTCGAAATGAAGCCGCACGAAAAAGGGCAAGTTATCTCTATCTTGGGTGGTGGCCGCCTTCAGCACGCCGAGTCGAGCGCACTGCAGGCTGAAAAAATCTGGCTATGGCTCGATCGACTGCCCCGAAGCGAGCATAGTGAAACGGCCCAAGAACGCAGCGCATGGAAAAACTGGATTCCACACTCGGCGCTTGCGGTCGACAAAGTTCGTATGCACGGCGACAGGCTTGCCGCAGTCTCCGATCGACTTGAGGTATGGTTCGAACAACGAGCCGAAGAAGATTCTGAATTGCCGGAAAATCGCCCGGCGAGCAATTCGTTCTTGGGATCGACCTTTTCATCGCCCGAGAAAAACAACGTGAATGCAACGCAGAATCCGGCACTCCAGGAAAATCAATATCACATTCGAGGTGACCTGATTCAACTCACCGTCGCACTCTCCGGGCAGCGGCGTCCGTCACCTACCGCAGCGAGCGTATCGGGCAACGTCGAACTCATCGAGCAGGGCGCTGATCAGTCGCCCTTCACCGTCCATGGTGACCATCTCGACTTATTCGATGCCGACACACCAGAAGCGGTCGTTTCACTCACCGGCCAACCAGCGCGGGCCACAGGTCGTTCTGCAGCAATCACAGGAAACACGCTGCAGCTTGAACGGGGTACCGGACGGATGTGGGTCCGGGGGGCAGGCTCGATGCAATTACCGCTCGATCGGGATCTGCAAGGCAAACCGCTCGATACGGTTGAATTGCTCGATATTACCTGGAATGGGCAAATGCATTTCGATAGCCAAACCATCAGCTTCGATAAGGATGTTTTTGCAAAGACAAAAAACCAACAATTGCGAACATCCAGTCTGAAGGTGACCTTGAATCGCCAACTTAATTTTTCGCAGCCGATTGAACGAGATGCTCTCGAATTGAAGCACATTGCCTGTACGGGAGGCGTCCATCTGGCAAATCGGGAAGTGGCAGATGGCCGAGAACTCGCGTTCGATCAACTGCAGACCGACGACTTGAGTATCGAACAACCATCCGGTCGACTCGTCGCCAAAGGCCCTGGTTTTCTCACCTCCGTCAGGGAAGGAAACGCCTCGACTTCTCCCTTGCGTCTTACAGGTGCAGCCGGCAAGACCTCCGCAAACCAGGAAATGAAGCGTGGTATCAATTACCTACGGGTTGACTTTTCTCGAGGACTCGCAGGCAATGTGCATCATCGCGAACTCACTTTTCTCGAGCGTGTACTGTGCACCTACGGCCCGGTAGCGCATCGCCAGGCCGAAGTGACCATTGATCCGGTGACGGGACCGGTGGGTGACCAGGTCGTCTTGAACTGCAACCGCCTGACCGTGCGGCAGATGGGGAAACCGCGGGGGACAGCACGACCGGTTGAAATGGAGGCGATCGGCGAATCGCTCGTCACCGGTGAGGGCTTCCGTGCAAGCGGGCATCGGATGACGTATACCACCGGTAAGGAATTGTTTGTTCTTGAAGGTGCCGATGGCACCTACGCGCAACTGTTACGTCAAACCCAAGGGACCCCACCCTCGAACCTCACGGCACAGAAAATCTATTTTTGGCGAAACGAAAATAGGGTCCAGATGGACGGCATCCGACTCTTTAACGGCAACCTGCCACCCGCCGAAGAAGGTAAGTAAGAGGCATTGCATAGGGGTCATTGCACCCGCCGCTCTTCTTGAGCCAATCGCTCTGCAAGAAAGTCTATCGCCGGGGGCACCATGTGTCGCTCATAGTCTGCCGCGGTGCCATCGATTGCTGTCTCCAAATCCACTTCGTGGGGTATGCCCAGTGCAGAGAGCTTCATGCGAAGCCGTTGGGCACTTTCGAGCCAATCGCTTCCGGACGCATTGGCACAAAACCAAATGTTGCGGGGCCAATAGAGGGGGTGGATGTGAAGGGTTGCGGTATCCTGTCTCACCGCCTCCTGATTTTGGTACATCTGATCCAACAAAGAATGCGGGTCCTGCCAACACCACTGGTGATCGATAAACGGGGTGATGGCGGCCACGAGAGGGAACGTATCGGGATATTTGAAACTGAGCCTCAGACCGCCCTGCCCTCCCATGCCGACGCCGAGCAACCCTATGCGTGGCGGTTTTGCATCCCAGCTGGAATCGATCCACGGCACGACCTTGTTCAAAAGAAACTTTTCGGCAGAGTACGATGGATCAAATTCCGAGCACAACTTATCGCTCCACCAGCTTCTCGCGGTATAAGGAACGATGACGCGTAATCCGTGTTTTTCGAACCACTCTTCATAAGGGACGCGTCCTTGGAGCCCCTGCTGATCCAGGCCGTGCAAATAAATGAGAGTGAAGTTGCTTTGGCTGGGACTCGACGGAGTGAATAGATCACAACGGTGTCCGGCTATCTGTTGCTCGTTCCAGGTCCCCATCGCACACGAAATCCTCACACTTAAAGGAATCGACTCTGTCGCAACGTTCCACGTATCGAAGTATTTTAGCCTCTCGGGCTGACATGATCAGAGGGGACGACGAAAACCACCGTAGGCAACGTGCGTGCTGAAAAATTCTATATGATCGAGTGGCCATCGCGGCGATGATTTGCTGGGCTTTACACTACGCTTGTGGATTGTACATTGGCCCATGAAGCAGAGCGGAGCCTTTGCATCAATTGCCAGCAGGTAACTTCCATGCTC
>JAQWPY010000209.1 GCA_029245145.1 Pirellulales bacterium
AATCGCATTTCCCTTTCCCGGTTTGCGAAAGTTGGATTCGATCACCATGTAGGGTTCGCCATCAATTTGTACCTTGAGACCTTTGCGAAAATCACTTGTATTATAAGTTGCCACACTCGTGCCTTTGTTTTTCTGAGTTAAGGGATATCTTGGAGGGATGGACATTGTAACGGCCCCATCGCGGAATGTCGCCACCGCTTCCGACGAGTTTGAAGAGCCCTGTTGGCAGCAAGCGGTGCGAAATGCAGTGCGGTCACCGCAAGAACTCTGTGAAGTGCTACGGCTTCCCGATACGTTTCGTCGGGCAGCGGAGCGTGCGGCCACCGACTTCAAACTCTTTGTGCCACGGGAATATGTAGAAAAAATTCCAGTGGCTCAACCCGACCATCCCTTGCTCAAGCAAATCCTGCCGGTCGCCGAAGAGATCACCGAAGAGGGCGACGAGGCGTCAATCGAGAGTAGCCCGTCCGACTACTCCCGCGATCCGGTGGGCGATTCGCTTGCGTTGGCTGCACCCGGCCTTTTACATAAGTATGCCTCGAGAGTACTGCTGACGCTGACGGGAGCCTGCGCGGTTCACTGCCGTTATTGCTTTCGGCGTTTTTATCCTTACGACGCATTGCCTCACGGTCATGCGGAGTGGCAGCCTGCGCTGGAGTACATTGCAAAAGACACGACGATTGACGAAGTGATCCTCAGCGGAGGCGACCCTTGGATGCTCGTCGATGCTACCCTTCGGCGGCTTACAGAGCAGATTTCCAAGATTTCACACGTCCAGCGGTTACGCATTCATACGCGGTTGCCGATTATGATTCCTGCACGTGTCAACGATTCACTCATCCGTTGGTTGACCGGCACACGGCTTGTCCCCTTCGTGGTTGTCCATGCAAACCATCCACTGGAAATCGATGCTTCGGTCTCCGCCGCGCTGACGAAATTGGTGTCGGCGGGAGTGGTCGTTCTCAATCAGGCGGTACTCTTGCAGGGTGTCAACGATTCGGCCGATGCGCTGGAAGCGCTTTCGCGGCGATTGGTCGATCTTCGTGTGCTTCCTTACTATCTTCATCAACTCGATCGGGTGGTAGGAAGCCAACACTTTGAGGTATCCGATTCCAAAGCCCGAGAGATATTGACCGAACTTCGCCGTCGACTCCCCGGGTATGCGGTTCCCCGCTTGGTGCGCGAGAATGCGGGGGGAGAATACAAAGAGATCGTTTTCTAGACACCAAGTCGACAGGAGCGATTGCGCACTGCTTGTATCGCGCTTCGTTCATGGTACGATTGCCGTCTGGCGAACCGATCATAACAAAGCGAGACCTCCGTGAGCGCATCGAAGATCGACATCCGCTGTGGTGATTGTCTGGAGGGGATGAAAAAACTCAAACCCGGATCGATTGATTTGGCATTTGCCGATCCGCCATTCAATATCGGATTCGAATACGATCTATACGAAGATCAGCTCGATGACGATAAATATCTCGCCTGGAGTCACGACTGGATCGCTCAGGTCGTTCGTCTGCTCAAGGATTCCGGCACTTTCTGGCTCGCAATCGGCGATGAATATGCTGCCGAAATGAAGGTGCTCATGCAGCGGGAATTGGGACTGACTTGTCGCAGTTGGGTCATCTGGTACTACACATTCGGCGTCAATTGCAAACGAAAATTCAATCGATCACACGCCCATTTGTTACAGATGGTGAAAGATCCTGATCATTTCACCTTTAACGCCGACACGATTCGCGTTCCCTCCGCTCGGCAGCTGGTCTACGGTGATCGCCGAGCGAATCCTCAGGGACGTCTGCCGGATGACACGTGGGTCTTACGTCCGCAGGATTTGCCCGAGGGATTCCGTAGCGATGGGGACACATGGTATTTCGCGCGCGTGGCAGGAACCTTCAAGGAGCGTGCCGGTTTCCATGGATGTCAAATGCCCGAGCAATTAATCGGGCGTATCGTTCGCGCATCGAGCAACGAGAACGATTGGGTACTCGATCCCTTTCTGGGCAGCGGTACGACCGGCAGTGTCGCCAAAAAATTGAATCGGCAGTTTATCGGCTTTGAGCTCTCTCCCGAGTATGTGCAGCAGGCGCGACGCAGAATCGAAAGTGTAGAAATCGGTCAGCCACTCGACGGGGCGGCCGAGCCCACGCGGAGTGCCCCCAGCACGGCCCAGGGACGTCCTTTGGATGCGGCGACGCCGCCGCGAAGAAAAAAAGCGAAGGCGCAACAGGAGTTGACAGGAATCGAGGGTAAACCGTCCTGAGCTGGCGGGCCGCATCACAGCCCAAAGCCGACCGCTTCACCGCTGCCGCTCTGAGGCACCGCACGTTTTTACAAAAATGAAGTTCGCAATCTGTAACGAGACGTTTGCCGACTGGCCGCGGGAGCGGGCCTTTTCCTTTGCGCGAGACTGCGGCTATCGGGGCGTTGAGATCGCCCCCTTCACCCTCGGCCCGGACGTTGGCGATATTTCGCCCGCGTTGCGGGCGCAAGTGAGGGGAGAAGTGGAAGCGGCCGGAATGGAAGTGATCGGTTTGCACTGGTTGCTCGCCAAGACCGAGGGTTATCATCTCACCACCGCCGACCGGGAGGTGCGGAAGAGAACGGCGCAGTACCTCGTCGCGTTGGCAGAGCTTTGTCGCGATTTGGGAGGGCGGGTGATGGTCTTCGGTTCACCCCCTCAGCGCAATCGAGAAGCGGGCATGTCACTCGAAACGGCCACCGATCACGCGGCCGAAGTCCTCGCGGCAGCGCTCCCTGCGATGGAGCAGCTTGAAGTGACCTTGGCCCTTGAGCCTCTTGCGCCGAATGAGACCGATTTTATGACCACCGCAAGTGAAACGGTTGCCCTGATCGAGCGGCTTGATTCGGTCGCCTGTCGACTTCACCTCGATGTGAAAGCGATGGCGAGCGAGCGGGAGTCCGCGGCAGAATTGATCCGCCGCTATGCGCCTTATCTGGCTCACTTCCACGCGAATGATCCCAATTTACAGGGGCCAGGATTTGGAGCGGAAGATTTTGCGCCGATCTTCAGAGCACTTCAAGAAATCGATTATCAGGGATGGGTCTCGGTCGAGGTTTTCGACTACGAGCCGGGTATCGAGCGACTGGTGCAGGAGAGCATCGTCTATATGGAACGGATACTCGGCGAAATTCACGAGTAATTGGCCGAGTGCGGATCAGTTCATCGCTTCGACGCGCAACGTTGCCAGGTGGTGCGCCGTACTCACCAAACGTTCCCAATTGTCGTGGACATACTCGGGAGGCCCGCCAATTTGTGAAACGACTTCGTGAACGTTTTCGGTGGGAACCATTTCGATTGCATCCCAGGGGCATACGGTAAGCTCGTAGGGATTCGTCTTCTTTTGGGGTATGTGGACGCAGACTTCGCAGCCCACACAACGCTCCAGGTCGATCTCGCACCACTGCTGGGCACCCTTCACGACACCTCGATCGATCTGCTTCATTTCAATACAGTCAACCGGACAGACTTCAAGGCACGATTCGCAACCGGTGCAGTTGTCGGCGTTGATAACCGCCAATTCCTTGGGGACTTTTTTGCGCGGTCCTTTTTTGCCTTCTTTTTTAGCCATCACTTGTCTCTCTAAGAATGCCGCTCACCTACATTAATATCTTAAGGCACTCGATCGGTGCGACCACCCGCCCCGGAGGGGAAGTGAACGCCTATTCGCCGGATTCTTCTCCCGAATCTGCCGAAGAATCGTCCTCCATCTGTGCGACATGCTCTCGCAGGATTTGCTCTGCGTGAGCCAGATCCTTCTTCGGCACCAGAACCCGAATCTGAAAGACGCCCGTCAGGCCCGCTTGGTGTTCCCCCTCGATCACGCAGGGAATTTCCTCGTCAGCCAACGCGAGTTTGAGAATCTCGGCGAGATTCGCATCGGTCAATTTAATCAGTGTTTTTAAATCGAGATCTTCTTCTTTTTCCATGATATGTTCGCCTTGATACGCCGGGTCCCCTATCCTTTGTACCAACTCACGCGCGAGAAATGTACTGGCCTGTGCGAGAATCAACTTTGATCCGCTCTCCCGTCTTCAAATATTCTGGCACCTGCACAATCAGCTCCGTTTCCAGTGTAGCCGGCTTCGTCCGTTTGGTTGCCGAGTCGCCTTTGACGGCGGGATCGGTTTGCGAGATCGAGAGTTCAATCGTGGTCGGAATTTGCACGCCTACACACTCGCCGTTGTAAACCAGGGCGAGCATCCCTTCGAGTCCTTCGGTAATGTAAGGCTGCTCCGTTTCGACCTCCTCAAGCGGAAGGCTGTGCTGATTGTAGTCTGCCGCATCGAGCAGGTGCATCGTGGTGGCATCGACGTACATCAGCGTGACAGCGCGGCGCTCGAAATCGGCTTCGTCGATTGTATCGGTCCCTTTAAGCGCAATATCCTGCTTTTGTTTTGTGACTAAATTGCGCCCGCGAAATTTATAGAGTGTGGCTGCTCCGCGGGCCGAGGGCGTTTGCACGGTCATCGATTGAATCAGTAGGGGCGATCCTTGATAATTGATCACGCTTCCGGTCTTTACTTCTTTGGCCAGCATCAAAAGTCTCCCTGATCATCACGCACCGCGGTGCGAGGCTTACTCAATCCCGTAGGCGCCCGCCGGAGGGACTTCAATCCCCTCGATTCGATTTTTACCAACCCGACGGAAGAGCCGCGGTTCAACCGTGAGGGCGACACCTAGATTATTTTTACTCATATCGTACCGCAGTCCGGCACGGACAAGGAAGGATTCCCCGATGCGGGTGAAGGCGAGGCGTTGGCCCACGTTCGCCGTGCCAGCCAGATCGATACTCGCCTCGTAGGCACCAATGTATTTGGGGCTCATGCGGTATTTGATGTTTGCCAGCGCCACTTGGCTACCGAGATCGGGTGTGGCCGTATTTCGGCCCCCTTCGAACGAACGAACGCCCAGATAGGCACTGCCGATGTCGGGGCGATTGAGGTAGCCACCAAGATTGATCAACTTCTGGCCTTCGCTAAACACATCGAACGTGCCGTCGGAGAGGAGCGTAAAGCGATCTCCCACATGCCAGCGGACATCGTAGTTGACCAGACCGACATACTGGCCGAAGTTTTGCTGCTCTTCGGGGAAGAAGGTCAAGCCGGTGTCGAACGTAAGCCAGTCGACAATTCGCCGGTTACCGGGAATACCCCGTTTGGTCTGCCAACGCTGTCGCACATCGAATCGTACAGCGGTGAGACTCTCGACCACCTCGGTAGAGGGTGAGGTGACCCAACTGCTGAGGCCGCTCCGCACCAGGTAGTACCGCGGGTCGAAGGGGGAGATGTTGGCAAAATTGTTCGTCAGATAGGGCCCACCGAGCGGGGCACTTTGGAGACGGTTGAGGAAGTTCTCCATCGAGTCGTCGTTGATCGCATCGTAGAGCGGGAACTGAGTCACGTTTTGACTCGAATCGGTATAACTCAACTCGGTATCGAAGGTCACTTTATGGGCCAGGCCATTCAAGTTGAGTAAATCGCTCCGGACCATCGGGTTGATCGACCATGCAGATAAACTCGTCCGCAGACCGACCTGTCCGTAGGCGCGATCGATCGGGTTTCCTGCAATGTCGGCATCCCAATGGGCAAGTTCACCCATCGCATAGGGGACGACTTTGACGGGACCCACCGGTATCGGCAGGTCGATTTCCTGCCGTGTCGCATAACGCCCCCCGGAGTTGGTCACCTGCCACGGAAGAACGCTCCACTGACTGGCATTGGGCTGGACGGTAGGAGCCGCTGCGATCCGGTACTTTCCGTATGCGAGATTTGTGTGTTCGTACCAGGTGAAGCGGTCACCCAGCAGAGATTGTCCCAACCAGTAATGATCCCCACGGGGAAGCCATTCGACTTGGGTGAAGAAATTATTGGGGCGATAGTTGCCTTGAACTTCCCACATCCGGTTTTCGGTTCGCTTGGAAAGTCTCAGTCGCGTTACCTGATCTGGATAGTCGTTCCACTCTTCGAGAAAATACTCCTGCAGGAAGTTATTGTCGCTAATGATGCCGCCCTGACCGACAATTTTGTAGCCATCTCCGAACCGCTGCTGATGATCCAGTCGGATGCGTCCACGGAAGGTGGCCTCGGGGACGAGTGCTCGTCGATCGAGTCCGAGATTGTCCAGGCCATGGTCCTTGATAAACCAGGCTTCGAGGTCGCCCCACGTGTCGTCGGTCATCCAGGGTAGAAACCCACGATCGTATTGGAATGCCGAGCCATAGCCAAAACCACGATAGGTCAAAAGATCGGCATTCAAGTCCCACTGGGTGCCGAGCGGTTGGTCGGCAATCCCCAGCAGTTCGTAGGCATTCCAGTTGGTTTGCACCTGGAATCCAAAGATATTGTCATCGCTGATTCGGGCATTGTTGAGGTAGAGCGTGGGATCTTCAATATCCGTCTTCCAGCTGGGCCAGTAGAAGACTGGAAGCCCTTCGATGTAGACCGCATTGCCCCTTCCCTCGAGCATCCGCGTCGTTTCAGCCACCCGTTGTCCGGTGAGCGGATCGACGGTGGTCGTGGGAACCTCTTCGAATATCAGCTCGTCCGATTGAAGCCAATAACCTGGCTCCCCGAGGCGGCTCGTCGTGAATTTGGCACCCCGCGCCTCAAACCGACTGCGTGAAAGTTGTCGCATCCGCTCTGCCTGGATACGAATTTTTCCTTCGTATTCAGGGACTGGTGCGAGGAGTTCCGCATCCAGAATTTCTCCCTGATTTTTACCGACGTCGTAGTACATGCGGGAGGCTTGCAGGATGCGTTCACCCTGGCGGAATTCGATGTTGCCCTCCATGTACAATTCAAGCGGGGTCGTCTCATCGAGAGTGCTGATCCCCGACAGATCAAGCGGTTTGTCCCCACCGACCCAAACTACAACGCGATCAGTGGAAATGTCGACCGTTCCGACCTCCGGGTCGATTCCCTCAATCAGTATGTTGATGCCTCCCGTGATGACTGCAATCGATTCTCGGCCATCTGCTGAGGGAAACCACTGGGCATTGACCGATCCAGGTTCCCCGCGTGGCCAGACCCTGACCTTGCGCATCGTGGGTGTTGCCGCCGGAAGCGGAAGTGGCTGTACTTCGGGTAGGGGTTGGATTTCAGGAAGAGGTTGCACGGATGGAAGTGGCGCCTGCGGATAGACAGCGGGGGGCGCAAACTGTCCTAAGGCAAAGAGAAAGAGAATCCAACAGCCAAACTGCAAGCTTCGGCGATGCCGACCAAACGGTGCGCGCATAAAGACACCGAAGCCGCGCAGCGGTCTCGCTGCACGGACCAGCAAAGGTCCTTTGCTTCTTCCACATCGAATAATCAGATCGGCATCCTTGCCTGCAAGAGGGGACGGCAGTACCCGCGAACCACCGTAAACTGAAAACAAAAGCCCGCTTACGCAGAATGTCGCTCCAGTTGAGCGGCGGGATTATAGGTCGCACTTCGAACGTGGGTCAAGGCACTTTCGACGCTGCTCGCGATGATGCAAACTGTTGTAAAATAATGACTTACATCTTTCTCCTGTGTGCAGCATGCCCCGCAGTCAACGCTAGTAGCGGGGATTCGGCCTTCGCTGCACTTTGGCTTACTGATGCAACGAGTAGAGGATCACGTTGATACCGATCCTTGCCGCATCTGGCGATGTGTAGCCCGCGCAGTCAGGCGAGGTGTGATTTTCGAGAGCGCAACTTAAATCGAGCGGTGAAAATAAGACGGCCCAACGACCATCGAGCGCAATTCCTTCGAGTTGAGGAGGACCGACTTTGGTGCGAATTTCCCAGTCGTCGCTGCCCCCATCACGCGATACTTCGCGGCGCGATACATTCCTGATGTCGGCACCGCCGTAAGCGCTCGTGAAGAGCGGATCATCAGCTTTTACTGGTTCGAGAGGCCGGTTAAAAATGGATTGCATTTCGCGACGAAACGCCTGCGCAAATTGAGGACTCCCGCAGATGGCATCGGCCAGAATGGTGCCCCCACGCTGCACAAAGAGTTTCAACTGCCTTTTCTCTTTTGCGCTCAAACGAAAATCGTGCCGCCCCTGCACGGCCACAAATTGATAATCAAAGAGCGCCGGGTCGCTCAATGAAATTAACGGAGTTTCATTTGCGGTATGCATACCGAGCGAGTGGGTGACCGCTTCCATCAAATTCACCATGGCGCGGGGGGCTACGTTGCAGCCCCCGGCGTGCTGTATTTTTGCAATCGCGAAGTGTCCTCGTTGCAGCGTTTCTTCTCGACTGCTCTGGGCGATATCGACGGGAATGGCATCTTTCGGTTTCAAGTTTTTATTAGTGGCATAAGCCAACACGTTATTTCCGATTGCACGGCAGGTGTCGATCTCGGCTTGCAACGCGGCGTCCTCACCCGCCTTTCCGTCCGGTCCCATTAACTCCCAAAAACAGGAAAGGTTCCCCGGACAATAGACGACACTCGTTTTGCAGGCAAAATTGATCCCCCAAAGCCAACGACCGTCCGGGTCGAGTGACTTAAGGTCAACTTTTTCGTCGATTGACCAGATCGGATGACTCGCCTCAAGCCGATGCAGATTATGTTCCGGGTCAGGAAACATCTTTCGCAGCTCCGATCGAATAGACGTATCGAACCCGTTATCTCCGCAGCAACCATCGATAAAGAGAAAACCACCCTGTTCGATATAGCGCCTCAGCTGAGCGCGTTGTGGGGCGGTGAATGCGAAGGCGTCGGATCCCGAGAGAAAAAGAACGGGAGTCTGCGCGTAGTCATTGGCCGCCGCTTTTTCGAGGTTGATGACCTGGTAGGTGAGTGGCAATTTCCATTTACGTTCCACATACTGCGTAAGGTGTGTGAGATTTTCTGCCGCTCGGTTCCAATCGTTGCCCGGCCTTTCCAGTTTGGAGATCAAGACGGGCCGGCGTCCCTTGGCTAAAAATAGAAGCGCCATGCTGGTGGCCGTATGCGGATTCGTTTCGCCAATTCCCCCCCCGACCCAACTTCCATTACGCTGTTGAGTCACCAGCAGAAAGGCCGCTCCCTCACGGTACCAATCGTATTGTGGTCGCCTGCCATCCGTTTTGTTTGGAGGTCCGTAGAAAAATCTCTGCCCGGTGATTCGTCCGACGCGCTCCATCGCATAAAGATAATAAAGGTCTTTTTCTCTGCTCAAGGCACGAAACGTTGTCCCGGCCATTGGATTGTGACGCACCGAAAAGTTACGCCCCAGCCACTTGAGCCCCCGGTCGACGACCGTTTGATTCGGGGGAGTACCGCACTCGCACTGTCCATTGATAAACGTGGCGCCACTCTGCTTCAATTGTCGTGTTGCCATGACGACCGATGCGATTCCCGCGCAGGTCATGCTTCCCCGGGCCGATGGGCCACTGTAACTCCACCCGCCCGATGCTTGCTGCGAGTTTTCCCAATAGCCGAGGGCCGCTTCCCAGGTTGCCGACGAAACCTCTATCCCAATGAGCGCCGCTTCATAGAGGGCGAGAATCGCAAATTGGGTATTAGAGGGATCGCCTTGTCCCCGTTCGTATCCCCAACTGCCCTTCCGCGACCCACCTTTATTTTGGTGGGTTTGAAGCCATTTCACATTTTTTCGAATCAAGGGTAGATCAGCGGGATTACCGGCGCGGCAGTACACCATGGTCATCAGGGCCACAGTATAGGTTCGTTTCGGGGCCGAACTTTGCATGCGCCGCAATGCTCGAAGCGCGTTTTGGATTGTCGGATCATCGGCAGGTACCCCGGACTCAAGGAGAGCCAACGTGCAGAGTGCGGTAACGCCACCGATAAAATTCGGATGCGGCGTCCATGTTCCTTTTGCCGATTGTTGCGCTTTCAGATAGGTTGTCGCCCGCTCAATCGACCTGCGCACCTCTTCGGACCGCAAGTCGCCCTGCGCAACACATGGATCGTTGCTCACCAGAAGAAGTGCTCCGAAGAGGAGCGTCGTCAATAGGTGGTTGGCTTGCATGATTCGATTAGATGTGCCAATTGCCGGAACCCTCCCATCTTACGGGTAGCGAGGGTGGGCGGCAATCTGAAGCGGGATTGCGTTGCTGTGGCCGCCTGCTGCAGATAGAATGGAGATGGACACAGAAGAGGAGCGGAGGGTTCAGATGAACCAGCAAAGCGCGACAGCGAAGCAAAAAAGCCTTGGCGATGTGTTGCAGGAGTTCAGCCAACACCGCAAGGTAATGCAAAATGAACTGCAAAAGGTAATCGTCGGGCAGACCGAGGTCATCGAACAACTCTTTGCCGCCATTTTCACTCGCGGTCATTGTCTCCTGGAGGGGGTGCCCGGGTTGGCCAAGACCCTGATGGTCAGCACGCTGGCACGCATCCTCGACATTCAGTTTCAGCGGATTCAATTCACCCCCGACTTGATGCCCTCCGATATTACGGGCACCAACGTCCTGGAAGAGGATGACGCGGGACGAAGAAATTTTCGTTTCGTCGAGGGGCCAATCTTTACCAACATTCTTTTGGCCGATGAAATCAACCGCACGCCGCCCAAAACGCAAGCCGCTCTGCTGCAGGCGATGCAGGAGCGAGAGGTAACCGTAGGTCAGAAAACGTATAAGTTACCGGCACCCTTCTTTACGATCGCCACACAGAATCCGATCGAACAGGAGGGAACCTATCCGCTGCCCGAAGCGCAGTTGGATCGGTTTATGTTCAACATCAAAGTGGGTTACCCGACGCAGGAGGAAGAGGAAAAGATCCTTGCTCAGACCACGCGTCACGAAAACCCCGAGGTCAGCAAAGTCCTCTCCTCCAAGGCAATTCTGAACGTGCAAAAACTCGTTTTTTCAGTCGCAGTGAGCGAGTACATTATTCAGTATGTCTCGCGCCTGGTGCGTGCCACCCGCCCGCGGGATGCCTCGGCCCCCGAGTACGTGCGGGAGTTGGTCGACTGGGGTGCCGGCCCCCGCGCCGGACAGTTTCTCATTCAGGGTGGTAAGGCGATCGCCGCGATGAATGGCCGCTTCTCGGTGGCGGTCGAAGACATTCAAAAGGTGGCAATTCCCGTATTGCGACATCGCGTGAGCACCAATTTTCAGGCACAGGCCGAAGGGATGACGACCGAGGATCTGCTGAAGCGGCTGCTCGAGGACGTGGCAACCCCGGAAATTCCCAAATTCGATAAGGGAGTTCGTCCACCGCCAGTGAAAAATTAGCTGATCGCGTCATCTCCACGAGAAGCCGCATTCAAAAGATCGCAAGGCACGCATGGCCAACGCGGAACAATATCTCAAACCCGAAGTGATCCGGCAGATCAGCCGCCTCGATCTTCGGGCCCAGTTTATCGTCAAGGGATTTTTGCAGGGGATGCACGCGAGCCCCTTTCAAGGATTTTCGGTCGAGTTCAGCGAGCATCGCAAATACACGGCCGGCGATGACCCGGCGGACATCGACTGGTTGGTCTATGCTAAGACCGACAAATACTACGTAAAAAAATTCGAAGCCGAAACCAACATCCTCGGCTACCTCGTGATGGACTTGAGTCGTTCGATGGCTTACACCTATCGGCAGGAGCTCAACAAATTTGAATACGCCATCTGTCTCGCCGCCGCGATGGCCTATTTGATGGTGCATCAGCAAGACCCGGTCGGCCTGATCACCTTCGATGAAAAAATTCGTACCAGTTTGCCTCCACGTTCCAAGCGGGCTCAACTCGGCAACATTCTCTCGGCCCTGGCAAACCTGGAACCGACCGGCACGACCAATATTGCCCGCAGCATCGAACAGATTGCGGCGATGCTCAAACAGCGGAGCTTGGTCATGCTCTTCACGGATCTTTTCGGCGAGCCGGAACGGATTCTCAAGTCGCTGCACCGGCTGAGGCATGGGGGACACGATGTGATCCTCTTTCACATCCTTGATGAAGCGGAGGTTGATTTTCCTTTTGACGGGATGATCGAATTCGAGGAGCCGGAAACGAACGAAAAGATAGAGGTCAACGCGACCGGGTTTCGCCAGGACTACCTGGATGAAATCAAGGCATTTCGTGAGATGTTCAGCGAGCAGGCGACGCAGGCGGGTGTCGATTATGTTCCGCTCGACACGAGCATGCCGTTCGACAAGGCACTCACCGAGTATCTCACCCAGCGCCGCGCCCGCTGCTAGGGTGCCTGCTTGCGACGGTCGGCAGAGTGACTAAAGTGAGGCACACTGGTTTTGAATCCTGTTGCTTAAGGAGT
>JAQWPY010000129.1 GCA_029245145.1 Pirellulales bacterium
GGTCGCGCTGAAAATGACCCCTGGATTATCCGTCCGTACGCCGGAGGTCAGATTACGCTTGAGGCTTCGGGCGTGACGGATGTCGAGGTCCAGCGTCCGCGCGAGATTGAATACTGGAAAAAACGTATTGCCAGTGTCGAAACCGTTGCGGACCATCTGGCGATGGCGCAGTGGTGCCGAGAAAACAAACTCAAGCGGGAGCAGAAATTTCACCTGCAGCAAGTGCTCCAGATCGATCCCGACCATGCGGACGCAAGGCGGTTACTGGGGTACTCACGGGTTGATGGCGCATGGATGACGCGCGATGAAAAAATGCGGAGTCGCGGATACGTGCGCGATGGAAATCGCTGGGTTCTGCCGCAGGAACGAGATCTTCGCGAGAAGCGTAAAAAACAGAAAAAGATAGAACGAGAATGGCATGAAAAAGTCAAACGGTACACCAAATGGATGGACGGTGGTAAACGTGCGAGCGGTCGCGAGCATTTGCTCGATATCAAAGATCCGAATGCAGCATCGGCTTTGATTTATTACTTCGAAAAATCACAGCGACAAGATAAAGTGGAGGTGCTTGCTCAGGCGCTTGCGAATGTAGGGACACCAAAATCTTTTGAGGCCATTGTCAATCGCACGATGAGTGAAGCGAACGATGACCTGTGTTACTTCTGTTTGGAGTTACTCGAAGAACACAAGCCACCCAATGCGATTCCTGTATATGTCGAAGCGCTCCGCAGTCAGGACAATGGGGTAGTGAATCGCGCGGCGCGAGGTTTGCGATTTGTAGGGGATTCATCGGTCGTTCGCGTGCTCATCAACGCGCTGGTGACCCAACACAAATATAAGGTCGGCAACCAGAACCCGGGCGGGGTTTCAACTTCCTTTGGTGGAGCCGTTGGAAGCAAGGGGACCGGGTTCGTGAGCGGCGGCGGACCTAAGATTGTGGCGCAAAATGCACGCAATCGGGAGGTGCTTGCAGCGCTGCGTTCGATTACGGGCAAGGATTTCGACTACGACATGGGAGCCTGGACTAATTGGTACGAGAGTCAGAAGCCACCAGCACCCAAAATCAATTCTCGGCGCGACGACGGGTAAACCGTTGCGTTTACGGTAGCCCCTCATCGGACTTCCAGGAGGCGCATCTCTCCACGCTCACGAAAGGCCGCGGTTCGTCGCAAGAACGCTGGTGGCGACTCGATCTTCGAGGTTCGGGCGAAAGATCGTCAGCAGGAGCAAAGGCAGGTACCACGCCATGTAGAGGCCCCCTCCGTGGGCATTCCAGAATTGGCAACCGAGCATCATCGCCGCTGAACAACTCATCAAGGTGCCGAGATTTTTTTGCGGCGGCCAGATTGCAAAGCTTCCCCCCAAGGCGACAAAGGTCGCGATCACCGGGAGTCGATACGCGGCGTCGATGTGTTGCCAGAACCCCTGCAAGTTGGTCAGTTTGGGAGGTGCAATGCCGAGCATCTGCTGAACGTCGGCCCACAGGGCGTCGTTCGATTGATAGATCGCCAGGATTCCTACGGAAACCGCGAGTGCCAATGCGAGACCACCACAGAACCGCAGAACACCACGCTTCCAGTAAAAGCTGATCCACAGAGGAAGTAAAAACAAAGGATAGTAAATAACGCCAATGGCCAGTCCTAAGAAGATTCCCGCGATCATGGGACGTCGATAGGTGACGACTGCCCAAACCAACAAGGCGGCGGGGAGTACGTGCGGAACGCGGCCCGTCATTTCCGCCGTATAGGGCAGCAGAAGATAGAGAACGGCAGCTGCAATTCCGGTTTTGATGTTGTCAAAATGGCGGTGTCCAATCAGGACCATGCCGATGATCACGGCCAGATGGGAAAGGATAGCAATCGACTTTGCCACCGCAATCCGTCGAGGGTCGTAGATCACTTGGCTCGCGTCGCCGCTTTGATTATCCGTATTAGAAAAGAAAGTCTGTGTTGAGATTTCGGGCAATAAGGCGAGCAATGGATTTCGGGGACCGTACTGCTGAAGTCCACTTTGCGAAGATTTCTCCTCGCTGCCCGCTTCCGCAGGCCCGTTTGTCGGTGCAGTTCCCTCTTCGGCCGCGTCGATGATCGTTGAAATTTCTGTCGGCAGCGGCGTCAACTCCTTGGGATCGCTGTTGGCAATATTTGCCATCAGGAAAATAAGTAGCGCAATCCCCAGAAACGTCATCCCGCCGACTGAGAGATTGGGTTCCAAGAGAGGGCGCCGCACCATGATCGAATCCATAAGCATCCGCACCAAGAAGAGACCGCCGACCGCAAAAAGCCAGATATAACCCAGCTGTCCGATACCGATCACCGACTCTTGGGCGCCGGGGTTCGCATTACCATACGCCACCAGAACCAATCCCGGCGCAAAGAGCAGCAGTCCCACCAGATCGAGATTACGAACGCTCCAGAAGCGGCTGAATTTGAAATACACGCAAATCGTCAGCAGCGACGAGAGATAGACCCAGTTCATCGGGTGAATCTTCTTGTAGTGGAATAGAATGTCCTGCATGCTTCTGAGAATCCACTCGTTTGAAGAACGTATCTACTGACCTAGATGAGTTGCCGGAGGGTCCTAAAAGGTCACTCGCTATTTGCGAGAGGGCGAGACTTGCGTAAAAAAAGGAGGGTTATAACAGTTTTTCAATCGGCGATCGCACCGTCATTGGGATGTTTCTCTTCTGTGTCTTCCCCCTCGCATTCGAGCCTTTGTCGGGCCTGTTCCGCCCAGGGACTCTCCGCTGCGAGTTGGAGGAACTGTTCCCAGTGCTGCCGACCCTCAGTAGACCGCGTTTGTTCGTCGAGCGAGCGGGCCAGATGAAGATGAACGTCCGCGTAATCGGGGTGGTAGGCAAGTGCCCCCTTCCAGGCCGCGACCGCCAGTTCCGTATCTCCCAATTCGTACAAAACGCAACCGAGATTTGCCCGGGCTTCCACGAAATCTTCGTCAATTTCAATGGCCGCGTAGTATCGTTCTCTGGCCGCCTCTGCTGCGCCCATCCGATAGAGTAACTCCGCGAGTCGGAAGTGCACCTCGGCATCCGGGCCATAGGCTGCCAGAATGGTCCGGTACACCAGTGAGGCTTCCTGCAATTGGTTTTCGTCTTCCAGCAGAGCTGCCGCCTGAAGCAACTCGGTGGGAGTCATTTCTGCCGCTGCCGTTTCGACTGCATTCGCATCACTCGCGGCGATCGACAAAGACGTCTCTTGAGTTGTAGTTTTTTGCTGACTGGCCTGAGAGGCATCGAAATCGAAGCGAAACTGTCCAATTCCATCAATCAGTCCTTCGCCTTCGCGAAGCAGGATATCTTTGCCCTCCACGATCACCGTCAGTTGGGCGAGACGCCGCTTCACTCCCGGACTGTACTTCTCGAGTTCACCAAGTTTGCGCTCGAGTTGGGAGGGACTAATGCCCTCGGCCAAGAGTGCAGCAAGGGTCCGAGCATTGATGATTTCTTGAAAATCAAAATAGGGGAGACGACGGATTTCAGTGCGTGGCTGAATGAGCCCGCGACGATGCCATCGCCGCACGGTAGCAGTGGGAACCTGCAATAATTCGGCCAACATCGCGGGCGTGTAGAGATTGCGGATGTCCGCATCGTGTGCATCGCCCACTAGGCCGAGTCGCTGCCACAATTCAGTCTCATCGATGAGTTCTATTTTGCCCGATTGAATTGCAGAATCGAGCGACTCGTCTTTTGAGAGTTCCGGGTGTCGGTGGACCGATTTCGAAACATCTGCCTCACCCACAACGATCACGTCGACCGCGGAATTGAGTTTGTCGGTGACTTTTCCACCCTGCTGGCGAATCATCTGTTGTGTCGCGCGTTTGCTTAATCCGGCAAATTTTCCAAGGAGCGCATAGCGGCCTTGGGAAATACCGACAGCGGCAGAGGTGTGCGTAGGATTGGGTGTACCCATAGCCAGAGGGTACCATGCTGGAGCAGTCGCCGACCAGTCGGCTCGGCCTTTCGAGGCAGTCGTAAACCGCTCGATGGAAAACCTGTTAATCCTTGTTACTCGCGGTTTCTCGCTCTCACCGTCTCTCAATCTGCTGTGGTGGTTGACCCCTTTTGCCGTAAGATTCTTCGAATTTCAGCAAGTCGCTCACCGATGTCGATTTCAAAGCCGCGATCAACCGGCCGGTAATACTCCCGTTCCACCCCCAGGTAATCCTGCGACGCAATGCCTCCTTCTGCATCGTGGGCGTAGTGATACCCCTCGCCCCGTCCCAGTGTCTTGGCACCTTGGTAGTGTTTATCCCTTAAATGCATCGGTACCGGAAGGACGCGGCTCTGACGCACGTCTTGTCGCGCTTCGCCAATCGCCACAGTTGCTGCATTGCTTTTTGGAGCACATGCCAGGTAGGTAACGCACTGTGCCAGATTCAGTTGGCATTCGGGAAGCCCCACAAATTCGCAGGCTTGCATGGTCGCGACCGCCAGCGGCAGGGCGTGAGGGTCGGCATTCCCGACATCCTCGCTCGCGAGTATGACCAACCGTCTGGTGAGGAATCGCACATCCTCGCCCCCTTCGAGCATTCGGGCGAGCCAATAGAGGCCCGCATCGGGATCACTACCTCGAATACTTTTGATCAGCGCGCTTGCCGCATCGTAGTGCGTATCACCCGAGGGATCATACTCGATGGCTTTCTTTTGGACTGATTCCTCTGCAAGTTGCTGTGTAAAAACCAGAGGGGTCTCGTCCGTGGAGAGTATGCCGATTTCGAGTGCTCCCAGGGCACGACGCGCATCGCCATCGCAGGCTTCCGTAAGAAAATCGACCGCGTCGGGTTGCACCGTAATTTCGCGTTTTCCAAAACCCTTTTCCGGATCGGCCAACGCGGCAAAAAGAAGTTGTTTGATTTCTTCCCGACCCAGAGGTTGAAATTCAAAGATGCGGCTACGGCTGACCAAGGCGCTGTTGATTGCAAAAAATGGATTTTGGGTAGTGGCACCCACCAGAATCACAGTTCCGTTTTCGACGTCGGGAAGCAATACATCTTGTTGCGTGCGATTAAAGCGATGAATCTCGTCGACGAACAAGAGCGTGCGGTTACCGGTTGTGGCCACGCGATCGGCGGCTTCGGAGAGCACCTCGCGGAGTTCCTTGACGCCTCCCGCGACGGCGCTGATCTGCCGGAATGTACTCCGTGTCTCAGACGCCAATAGATAGGCGAGCGTCGTTTTTCCGGATCCGGGGGGGCCATAGAATAAAACCGATCCGAGTCGATCGCTCTTCAGGAGCCGCCACAGTAACTTTCCTTCACCGAGAAAGTGAGTTTGTCCGACGAATTCCTCGAGTCGTCGCGGTCGCATGCGGGCGGCCAAGGGCGCAACCCGCTCGCGATTTCGTTCTTCCGCTGCGTCAAAAAGAGACATCGCTTCGATCTCGCGACGTTGAAGGTGACCACATAATCCTCTGTGGCAATTGAAGCAGGTCGCTGCGGGAGACTCAACCAGCGGGAAGAAAAAATAGCGATTTGAACAGCAGATTTTTTCCACTGCTTCGCTTCGCCGCGATCGCTCGCCCGCCACACGCAAATGACTTACGCCAGACCCTCAAACAACGGGGTTGAGAGATAGCGCTCACCCAGACTGCACATGATGGTCACAATACGTTTTCCTGCAAATTCTGGCCGTGCAGCGACTTGGGCGGCGGCACACATATTCGCACCGCTGCTGATGCCTGCCATGATGCCCTCTTCTTTGGCTAGGCGTTGCGACCAGGCAAACGCATCTTCGTCGCCGACGGTGATCACGTCGTCGATCAGTGAGGTATCAAGATTATTCGGGATGAATCCAGCACCAATTCCTTGGATTCGATGCTTTCCCGGTTGGCCACCGCTGATCACAGGAGAGGTGGTCGGCTCTACGGCGATCGCTTTGAAATCGGGATTTTTACTTTTGAGGAACCTCGCCGTGCCCGTAATCGTTCCCCCGGTTCCCACGCCCGCGACAATCGCATCGATTTGTCCACCGGAGTCTTCCCAAATCTCGGGACCGGTTGTCGTCTCGTGGATGGCCGGATTTGCCGGATTGCTGAACTGTTGTGGCATCCAGCCCTTCTCTTCCTGCGACACCAATTCCTCAGACTTTTCCATCGCGCCGGGCATCCCGACCGCTGCCGGTGTAAGCACCAGATTGGCGCCGAGGGCCCGTAGCAGTGTGCGGCGTTCGACTGACATCGATTCGGGCATCACCAGAGTCAACTTGTATCCTTTGGCGGCACATACAAACGCCAGCGCGATTCCTGTATTCCCGCTTGTCGGTTCAATGATATGGGTGCCGGAATCGATCAAACTATCGCGTTCAGCCGCTTCGATCATGGCCACGCCGATCCGGTCTTTGACGCTATTGAGTGGCTGGAAAAATTCGCATTTTGCAAAAACGGTCGCCGAACCTTCGGGAAGCAGGTGGTTAACGCGAATCATAGGGGTATCCCCGATTGCGGCTGCCGCATTGTCGTATGTTTTTCCGCGTGGCATCGTGAGTACCTTTTTGTTGGGTTCCCAAAGAGAACGGGCGTGGTGTGGACCGAAGTTCTGCCTTTTGCTCCCCTATCATACTTCTGCGGGGAAGACTGTCTAGGCGAATTTTTACAGCCTCGAAGAGGCCTTTTTCAATGAATCGAATCGCCGTTAGGCGCCGTGCGATTCAATTTTTTTCCCGGATGCTTCCGTGTACCACTCGTGTGCATCGGTGGCTGCCACGGCCCGCAACCGTTCGGGGAAATCAGGGAAGGCGGCGAGGACCCGCGTCCAATTCGGTATCGACTCGCCTCCGCCCGGATCCTCGCGAAAGGCGGTCCCCGCGAGAACAATTTGGTCAGCGAAACCCTCAATGGCCATCTCTTCATCGTGGCGATCAAATTGCAGTCCATTGATCAGCGCATCGGCGTGATACTGACGGATCGCGTCCTGCGCTGCGCGAAGATAGGCCGAGCGAAGCGTCACAAAATGGCTTTCTGAGAGGACGGTTCCTCGGCTGGCAAGGGTGCGAAACAGCGAGGTGAGAATATCGGTCGCCATCCGCATCAGACCTTTGCCGGGGTCCTCGAGCGAGAGATCCTGGTGCTTGTGTTCGTATTCGGACGTGATGTCCACCTGGCAGACCCGCTTGGTCGAAGTGTTGCGAAAGACCTCCGCCAGTGTGCCGACTTCCAGTCCCCAGTCACTCGGGATGCGATTGGATCGAGCCAGTGCAGCTGAAACAGCAAATTCGCCCGAGAGCGGGTAGCGGAAACTCGAGAGGTAAGTCAGAAACGGATCGGGGCCTAGGATCGTCATCAGGCTTCGCAAAAGCGGCCAGACGAGCAGGCGCACGGTTCTCCCGTGGAGGCGATCGGTCCGACGCGCATAAAACGCCTTACAGAATTCGAAATCGAGACTGCGGTGCGCCATCGGGAGACAAAGCCGAGCCAGAAGTTCCCGGCTATAAGTCACGATGTCGCAATCGTGCAACATGTAGGCCTTGAGCGAGGGGTCGGCCATCAAGTAACCGAAAGCGGTCCAGACGCTACGACCTTTGCCGGGTATGGAAAGATTAAAGCCACTGGCAATCAATTCTTCGTATAAACTCTGCATCCGGCTGCCGTCGGTCCAGAGAACCTCCGCTCGTTTACCCAAAGGCGCAAGCTTTTCTTTGGTCTCTTGATAGTCTGCGACCTCGGGCGCAATCCCCAGCACGACCACAATATGCTCGATGTAATCAGCTTGGCGTAACTGGCTCACGATGTTGTCAAAAGGAACCGCCCGCATATCGGCTGCAGTGACCGGTAGAATCAGGCCAAGGCGATAATCGAGCGTTGCCTCGCGGAGCATCAACTCAAGATGCTCTTGACCGATTGAGCCCAGGTCATGGAGCGTGGTGATCGGTCCCTGTTGATGAAAATCAGCCATGCGTCGTTCCACAAAAAAGTCTTGATGAAGCTGTCCGATAGGATACCACTGGACAGGGGAAGTCAGAAGCGGTCAGGGTAACTTCAGTTCCGTGAAGCGGAAGGGAATCCGCTGGGAAATAAAGGAGGTGGGCATCGAATAGACCAAGGCATAGTCCTCGATTTTTTTTGGAGCGATAAAGCGAAAAACGAAACCAAAACCGTCGTCACGTTCTGTCGTCTTTTGAATTTGCAATGGCTCGACGCGAGCCCCTGCGGCGTCCTCAAGATAGACGGCATTACGATGCATCCATCCGCTCAGATGTGATTCGAGCGGTTTTTCGGCATCGTCCAGGCGGGCAAATATTTCGATGTCGTACGCTCTTTTTTCCCGCCGCACGCTTTTCAAGGTCACCTCAACTTCTGCCTCTTCGAGTCGTTGAGGGGTTGCGGCAGTCAGTTCTTGAAATCGGAACACAGCGTGATCGCTCGGTAGCAGGCACTCCAGTTCACCGCTGAGTGTTTGGATTCGTTGGCTCTCCTCCCCGGGAAGACGGAACGGGAGAATGAAGACCGGGGCCGTGCGATTGATCGCGAGCGGACTCTCGCCGCCCCCTTTGCGGATAAGGCTTACGCCTTTCTGATCAACTGCCGTCACCGTGTTGCGCAGCAGTGTGATCTGGATCGGATCGAGGCGCGGTTCCCAAAGGGTTTCCACATGGATTGCTAGTCCGTTTGCATCCACATCACGGTAGTCGCGTATCGCGCGTATTTGAGTCACCTGGAAGCGAAAGCCAGCTTCGTAGTCGACCGTTCCCTGCTGAGGTGTTTGCTTGCGATCACTCGCAATAAACGCGATCCCCTTCAGCGGTCTACCGTCGACATCGACAGCGTACGGATAAATCTCCATCCCGCTTTTCTCGAGTATCTCATCGAGCGCTTGAAAAAAGGTCACCTTATTAAGGTCTATACTGATCGGAATTTCGATTTGCCGTTGCCTGCGCATCGCGCGATAATCGACCACGCGGTTACCGGAGAGTTGCTCGAGTTGTGAAATCACGCTCGAGAGGGCCTTCGCATTCGCTTTCATGATCAGCTGGCGACCATTGGTACTCTCCCTCGATTTTTCCACTTCGAGTTGCCGACGAATGATTTCCAGTCGTCGCTTCGCCTCCGCCGGAAAACGAACTTTATCGTCGGGCAATATCGGGAGTATGCCGGTGCCCATATCCAGGAGTTGCTGTTGTGCCTGCTCCCGCTCGCTCAAGCGGTCGGCCGCCAATTGTCGGGTCAGGGCGCGAACGCGAGTCTGCACCTCGGTCGCTTCGACTGCCAGGGATGCCGAAGCGAGGAAAATCAACAGGAATGGAAGTCGTCGAGCCATCCGCGAGGAACCTGGAACAGGGGAAATGCCTTGGTGCCGCATTGATCCATTCTACGCCCCGCGAGGACTCCTTGCCAGGATCGATCAACCGCAGAGGCACCACAGGAGTTTGGCGACTGGCTCAACGCGAAGTTTTCAATTGCGCCAGATATTCGACCAAATCGATGAGTTCCGCAGTCGTCAGTTTCTCTTCGATTCCGGCGGGCATGAGCGATGTCGAAAGGGGGCGAAAGCTCTCAATGCTCGATGCGTCAAAGCTTCGTACGATCCCCTCGGAATTTTTAATTTCGATTCTTCCATCGCTTGCACTCAACAGGATGCCGGTCTCCACCTTGCCGTCGTCCGTGATCACTTCGTGATTTTCGTAATTGTGGCTGATCGCTGCGCTGGGATCTAAAATTGCCGTATAGATGGCCTGTTTGGCAAGCTTCTCGCCGATGCCAGTCAACTCCGGACCGACTGCCTTTCCCTCGCCCGAAACGTGATGGCATGTGGCACACTCTGCCTTTGTGAAAAAAAGTGTCCGGCCCTTCGCGGCGTTCCCCGATTTTTGTACGAGGAGGTGAAGTGGCGGGAGGGGAGTCCCGTTTTTCGTCGCGGGCAGCGGAAGGTGTTGCTTTGCAATCTCGCGATGGTTCGCCTCCGCCGAGGAGTGCAGTAGATTTGCCACGGTGAAGCGAAGCGAGGTGGGGAGTTTTCCGGAAGCGACTGTCGCGGCTAGAAATTGTTCGCCCTGCGGCGTACGGGCGAGGGCTTTGGCGGTTGCATTCAACGCCTCGGGCGAAAGCCCGTTCTCCAAGAGCGTTTGTTGCAGAAATGTTCGAGCCTGCTTGTCGCCTACACTTGCCAGCGTTTTGACAGCGGCAACGGCGCGATCTCTGTCGCGGCTTTGGACTGCAAGTTCCAACCGATCGCGATTGCCAAACTGCACGAGCGTTTCGGCTGCCCACGTGCCCGCGGTGGTTCCCTCGCGATTGAGCGACAGTTCCAGGAGTTCGTCGCTCCGTTCTTGCAGTTCGAATTGCCGCACAAGTTGAAAGTAACGGGTTGTCCCCTGATTGTGTTTGAGGTAGCGATCAAGCTGAGTCAGCAGGTCGGGGCGACTGCGAAGATCAAAGCCGGGCAATCGCAAAAGTGTTTCCGCGGCCGATGCATCGTCAAGTTGAATGCTGCGGGTACTTTTTTCGGCGCCGCTACAAAGGGTAGAGGCGATCAGCGCGAACAAAAAAAATGGGATCGTCGACCATAGATCGCGGAGTCGGAAAAAACATAAGGTGCTCATCTTGCGAGTAGACTCTCCAGCGCTTGCTGCTTCTTTTCGGGATTACCTTCGTGAAAGTCGAAGGCGCGAAAGTAGCGGGTACGTTGCTCGGGTGGCGATGATTTGATGATTGCCGCCAACAACGGAAGCGCGGCATCGGCTCGACTTCGCCAGACAATATCGCGACCGGCCGCTTGTTGCCAGTCGTCGCCCACCCGCGCCAGCCATGCGGCGAAATAACGATCCCATTGACGGTCGGCAGCAATGCCGAGTGCCTCGAGGTACCAGCGGTCCTCTCCATCGTGTGCCAGCGCCAACTGGGCCCACAAATCGGCCGCTTCCTCTGCGGGATGATGCCGAAGTGCCAGCAAACATTCGCGGCGGACCTGAGGACTCGGATCATCAAGCAGATCACGAATCAGCGGCAGCAGATCCCGCTGGTCGCGACGGGCTGCGCGCAGCGCCGTGATTCGCAGGTCGGGGTCCTCATCCACAATCGCCTGGTGGAGAAACGCTTCGCCATCGGGCAAACCGGCCAGCAGCCACAGGGCCCGGGCGCGGTGTCGCGGGTTATCGCTCCTCCAGATCTCAAGCAGGGCACCTTTCGCCCCCTCCCCCAGTTCCTCCAGGCGGCGATACGCTAAAAATCGAACAGCGTTGTTCGGATTTTTCAGCGCGCTCGATGCGCCTTCTGCCGACTCAAAATCGAATGGGTCCACGCGATACGCACCGGTCGCATTCCGAGGGACGACGCGAAAAATTCTTCCGCTCGCAAGATCCGCCGCCTGATGTCCACCGACTCCTGGGTCGTGCCAGTCGGCGACAAACAGTGATCCGTCTGGCGCGATCGCAACGTCGGAGGGGCGGAATTGTTTGTCGCGACCGCCGCGAATTAAGTCCACCATCTCGGCCTCGTATCCGGCGCCCCGTCGTCGTACCGGGTAGGCTCGGACGACCCCCGGACCGGCGTCGCAGTGAATCATCTGATCGTGCAGTGCCTCGGGCAACAGGCGACCTTCGTATACGGTGATGCCGGTCGGTGACCCGGCCCCGGTGTACAACAGATCGGGAACGACCCCGGGATCGTTTTGATGCCAGTGCTTCCGCTGGCGGTTTTCGCTTCTGCCGGTCCGGACGATGTGCCAACCGGTCCCGGTCCGCTCTTCGCGATATCCGTAGTTGCCGAACTCCATCACATAATTGATCCGTACCCCCTCATTTCCATCGTCGTCGTTGTCACTTTGCCAGAGGGTGCCAAAGCTGTCGGGGACTACCATCCAGTTGTTGCGAAAATTCCAGCCGAGCGTTTCGAGTTGCGATCCATCGGGGCGACACCGGAAGACCATGCCCTGTTGGTAGGGATTCCGCTTGTCGTTCACCTGGTTTCCGGCGAGGTCCCGGCAGAGGTTGCCTTCGGAATCTTTGAGTTGTTGTCCGGCATTACCGAAATTGAAATAGAGCCTGCCGTCGGGACCGAAAAAGAAGGCGTGGATCCCGTGGTCATGCTGCCATCCGCCGATCCCGGTGAAGAGCGTTTCTTTTTGGTCCGCCTTATCGTCTCCGTCGGTGTCGGTGAGGATGAACACATTTTCACCGGCCGAGACGATAACGCGGTTGTCGAGAACGCAGACGCCGTGGGGCGAGTTGATATCGGGGCCCTGGTAAAAAACTTTTTGCACATCGGCCCGCCCATCGCTGTCGGTGTCTTCCAGAATCAGAATGCGATCCCCCTCGGGACGCCGCTTACGCTGACCGCGGTAATTCATCACCTCGCACACCCAGACGCGTCCGCGATGATCGATATCAATGTTGGATGGACTGCCGAGCATGGGGTTGGCGGCAAAAAGCGAGATCGCCAGTTCAGGATGCACATCAAACGGCGCCGGTTCGGTCGCCGCCTGCCCATCGGGTGGCGGTTTGTGGGGTGCGTTCTTTTTTGCGCCGGCATCTTTTTTCGGCTCTGCGGGTTTCGGAAGCAGTCCCCGAAGGTCCTCCTCACTGAGCGACTCCGAAGAGATGCCCTCCTCGGGGACCTCGGCGCCTGCGGTCCAGGTGATCGCGTTTAAGATGAGTTTGCGGACGTTGTCATTTCCCCAATTTTGGTGAAAGTGACCGCCCGTGTAACCGAAGCCTCGACCGCGTCCCGCCTGTTCCGAGGCCCAGGCGACATGCTGTTTTTCACCGCGCTCGATGGCGGCGCGCACGTGAGGATTGCCCGTATGTGGTCCATCGCTCCGCTCGAGTGATTCGGGCGGCGGAAGGTCGGTTAAAATCGGTGTGACACCCTCCATCCCGTCGCGAAACCGCATGTTGTAGTAATACTCGTCGCGGATGCCGAACGGTGGGACGCCCCGGGTAACCGGATGGTCGGGTATCTCTTTAAAATCGGCTGTCCAGACCGGATTGACCGACCAATGGGTCTCGAAGTGGCCGCCAGTCCAGTCGAGGAAGCGATCGCCCGCTTCGCCCTTCGGTACCTCGACACCATAGTGCATACACACGACGCCGACTCCCTTTTTGTTGAGCGCGTCGACCTCTTCGAGATGCGGGATGACCGGATGTCGTGGGCCCCCGTCGGCGTAAAGAATGATCGTATCAGCGTTGTCGAGGGCGGTCGGGTCGACCGGCCATCCGTTCCGATAGACCGTCGCGTGCATGCCGGGCACATTTTCATTGAGTGCCATTGCCAGAAGAGTGCAACCCGCATTGTGTTCGTGGGTCCCTCGGGAGTGCGAATCTCGACCGGCGATGAAGACCGCTTTCTTCTTTCCCGCAAGCGGCAAACGCTTGAGGCGAATGTCCTTGAACTGCACCTCCATGGGCGGCCCGACATGCAATTGAAGTGCGAGGATTCCATTTCTCCGCCCATAGTCATCCACAATTTCGGACATCGTGACCCCATTGATCTTGTGGATCATCCGGTTGCCTGAAGCGATGATTTCATAATCGTTCCAGTCCTTTTCTTGGATGGCTCCTTGCAGGGCTGCCGTGTCACCAAAGGTACCGATGAGAATCCCCTTGCCGTCTTTACCGATCTTTGTTTTTTCTCCGCGGCGGGCGAGGGTTCCGCGCCCGCGTTCCTCATAGTGGGCGCCCGACCAGGTATCACCCGCCTCAAAATCAGCCTGATGTCCCGAGACCACATGGTTTCCCAGATCGACGGAACGATATTGAATACCGGAATTACCGTCTGAAATCCGGTATTTGAGTTTGAGTACGAAGTCGTCTACTTCGCCTTGCGTCCAGATCAGGAACGTGTTGCTCTTGGTGGGGTTGGTCGGGGTGGTCCGTCCGGTAATCGCTCCCTCTTCCACGCTCCAGAACTTGGGATCGCCGCTCCAGCCCGATAGATCGCGGCCATTGAAGATGGAACGAAAACCGTCCTCCTCGTCGGCCCGTAGCGATGGGGGGGGCGAAATCGCGAGTACAAAAAGCACAAGGAGAATAGCTCGAGTGGGCATGCGTTTACCTTTCTCTAGGCGGGGTGGTGCTGGCGCGGTTTCAGCCGAAATTATAGGCAAAAATGCCCGCAACTTCGCCCCGGCCAATTCGTTGAGTGGACGCTGGCAATTCTAGAGTTGCTGGCGGCACCTTACGAGGTCACATTTTTGTAAACCCTCAAGAGCAGATGGCCGAAGAAATCAAGGATTCTTCACACCTTACGCGGAATAAGTACCCATGCGACAGTTTTTTCTTTTCATCCTCACCGCGGGACTTCTTAGCTCGTTGACCGGTTGCCAGGAAGGCTCCGCCGAACTTCGGAGCTACGATCCGGCGACCCTCACCGCGGCCCGTCAGCAGTTTTTGCTGTCGGCCGAACCTCAGGGCGTCGAGGGTGTACTCGATGTCCAGGAGACCTATACCGCACCCAGGCAAGTTGTGCTGGTCGGGCAGATTGGCGGTGTGGCTAATCCCTGGACTCCTGGCAAGGCAGCGTTCATTCTGGCCGACCCGATCACACTTTCCGAGTTTGTCGAGACAGGAGACGAACATGTGTGTTCCGATCCGAGCTGTAAGTTTTGCCAGAAACAAAAAATTAACAAACTTAAAGAAGGTGTCGCAGCGATCGAGTTTCGTTCAGCCGATGGCAAGGTCGTTCCGATCGATGCCCGCCAGCTTTTTTCGATCGATGATAAGCAGGTGGTTGTGGTCCGCGGGCAAGCGGAGGTGAATGACCTTGGCTGTCTCGTGGTTGCTGCCGACGGACTTTACGTCCGCAAGTAACAGCCGTTCCATGATGGAAAACAGAAAGGTATTTCAATGCGTTCTCTCTTTCGCACAACTCTGATTCTCCTCTTCGCGTCACTGCATGTTGCTGCGATTTTTGCCGAAACGGCCAAGCAGCCCTACACGTGGATTTTCGTTGACGATATGCACTGCAGTAATTGTGCGAAAAAAATAGCCCGCAAGCTTTACACCGTCAGTGGCGTCGTGAAAGTTCAGGCCAACGTGGCGAAAGATTACGCGGTGGTCACCCCTCAAGCGGGTGCCGATCTCTCTCCTCGTGCTCTATGGGAGGCAGTCGAGCAGGCAAACTTCAAGCCGGTTAAGCTGCAAGGACCGCGCGGGGTCTTTACGAAGAAACCGGCGCAGTAGCGCGGGTTGCGGGTGAAGGATTACTTTTCTCTCTTGGTCCTCGGGACCACGCTGTGCTAGGTTACCGCTGCGCGGGGCGGTGATCAATTTGCAACACGATTTCGGTGCGAACCGAGGGGAGCATCCAATGCTGAAGAGTCACAAGGATCTGAAGTTCTGTTTTATGGGTTTGGCGTGCTTTGCCCTGCTGAGCGTTTTTGCCTCCGCTGATCTTGCTGCGGTCGAACCCGGTCCGGCCGATCCTGACGCACCGAAAGAATTTTTGACCACACCCTCAGGGCTGAAGTATCGGGTCCTTCGCAAGGGGAGCGATCAGAAACCGAAGGCGACCGACAAAGTCAAAGTGCATTACCGGGGTTGGCTCGACGATGGCAAGGTCTTCGACAGTTCCTACAAGCGAGGAGAGCCGATCAGTTTCGGTCTCAATCAAGTGATTCGCGGGTGGACCGAAGGCATGCAACTGGTCGGTAAGGGGGGCATGATCGAGCTGGAAATTCCCTCCAACCTCGGTTACGGGGCGCGGGGCGCCGGGGGCGCGATTCCTCCGAATGCCCGGCTACATTTTCTGGTGGAGCTGATCGATATCAATTGACGCCTTCGGGCTTAATAAACCGCGAGAACGCCTCGCGTAGGTGGCGGAGTGCAATTGAGGTGAATCGCCGTTCGGTCGGGCCGAGTGGTTGCCTGAGCACGTTCAGTCATCCCGTTTGCGATCGAGCCACTCTTCTAACAACTCTCGCCGCTCGGGTGTGATGTTGAGCTCAGTGAGCTTGAATTGACGCGTGACAAAATCTTTCCCAATTTGGAAAGTGAGTAACGCTGCAACTTCTACGTCGAGTATCGCTTGATCCTCAATGACCTCGAGCAGCCTCTCTTTAAAATACGCGTCGCGCCTCTTTGTGTACCAGACGTAGGTCAACCGGGGCTGTCCGGGTATTGTCGCAAAGTCGTTTAAGGTCGATTTCATCTGAATTGTTGGTTTCAAATTGGCGTCGGTGGTTCCAAAGAGATCACCCAAAACCATTGCTCGATTTGAGATGAGCGCCGTCTTGCTACGATCGTCGTGAAACCAGGAATAAAGAAAACGGTCCGGTAGAGCCGCGATAATGAGAGAAAAATTATTTGCCTGTGCCCTGCGTGCTCTTTGAGCAACACGCGTAAATGCGTCTATGTTCTCGTCATTCGTGGCAGCCTGACGAAGTTTTATTAAGAGCACGCCAAATAGCATCACCGACTGTTTTTGCGGAACATTAATCAAGAGATCCATCGCCGTGGGTACCGTCAATTAAGGCTTGTGTTTCTCGATACACAGGTAGCCGCCCAACGCAATAAGCGGGTAGTCGGTCTGCGCTGCCATTTCTCTCCAGAGAGACAAATCGTTTGCCTTGGCAATGCTGGCGAATTGATCCGAGTGGAGGAAGTCGTCGAATGGTCGCTCGAGCGTCGTCGATCGCTCATTGAACACCGAAACAAGTTCGTCTTCGAGTGTTTGCCAGGATTTAATTTTACTGTTTGGCTCTTCCCCCACAGCGATGAGGGCTGCGGCAAGGAAAGCTACAGTCGTGCTTCGCCTCAAGAGATTAGTCAGCATCTGTTCGTGCGCACGGGGCATTGGTCACCAGGAAAAAAATACCGTTTTACCGCGGTCTCGATGGCCGCGTTGCATTCGGCGCTTCGTCAGACACCGAGTAATTTTAAATTTTTATCGCCGTTGCCGAATGCGCCCGCATCGATGTTGTGGGCGTTTAAGAGTTCGAGCCAAAGATTACAAAGCGGCGTCGGCTCTTTGAGGACTGTGTGTTGCTGATGCTTGTGCCCACCTCCGGCCACAAGGATTGGCAACTGACCGCAGGTGTGGTCTGAAGCATCGCCAAAGTTGCTGCCCAACACGACCGTCGTATGATCGAGCAGTGAGCCTCCCGGTTCTCGAATCGCTTGCAAGTCCAGCAGAAATTGGTTGAAACGCCGCATAATTTCGGACTCGATACAGCTCAAGCTTTTCAGGGCCTGCTCGTTCCAGCCGTGATGTGAGAGGGTATGCCAGCCGCCCGTAGCGCCCGGAACCTTGATCGCGCCATAAATCCAATCCATCGAAAGCGTAATAATCCGCGTTGAATCGGTG